>NZ_JAVWWA010000001.1:0-24223 GCF_036666375.1 Comamonas sp.
CCGTCCACCTTGTGGGCGCGCGTGGCCATGGAGCCCGGGTCGGAGCCGTGGTCGGGTTCGGTCAGGCCGAAACAGCCGATGAAGTGGCCGCTGGCCAGCTTGGGCAGGTACTTCTGCTTTTGTTCTTCGCTGCCGAATTCGTTGATCGGCACCATCACCAGCGAGCTCTGCACGCTGGCCATGGAGCGGTAGCCCGAATCGATGCGTTCGATCTCGCGTGCCACCAGGCCGTAGCTCACATAGTTCAGGCCGGCGCCGCCGTATTCGGTGCCTATGGTCGGGCCCAGCAGGCCCAGCTCGCCCATCTCGCGGAAGATGGTGATGTCGGACTTTTCATGGCGGAACATTTCCAGCACGCGCGGCGCCAGCTGGCCCTGGCAGTAGTCGCGCGCGGCATCGCGCACCATGCGCTCGTCTTCGGTCAGCTGCTGGTCGAGTTGGAAGGGATCGTCCCATTGGAAGTTGCCGGCCATGTTGTGTCTCCTCGGATGCGGTGGGTAGCGGGGGGCTGCGGCCACCTTGCTGCAGTTTGCGCATGGTGGGCAGGAACTGGAGCCGATCGTAGGCCGATGTTCTTACCCAGGCAAACGATTTGTTTGCATCCAGATATGAGATTCATGCATGAATGGAGGAGGCCGCCGGCGCGCTCCATTGCTGCTGCACGCTCTCGATGAGCAGGCCCGCAAACGCCTGCGCGGCCGCGCTGCGCGAGGTGCGCGCATTCCACAGCAGGCTCGCGGTGCGCAGCAGCGGCGGCTGCAGGCCGAGCGCGCAAAGCCCCTGGCCGTGCAGCGCGGCGGCGCGCTGCGGAACGATGCAGGCGAGCTGCGGCCCGCAGTGGCAGGCGGCGATCAGCGCGTGCACCGACTCCATCTCGACCATGACCCTGGGCTGCACGCCCGCGGCGCGAAAGTGCTCCTCGAGCAGGCGCCGCGTCGCAAAGCGCCGCGACAGCAGTGCCAGCGGCACGTCCTGCAATTGCTGCAGCTGCAAGGGCGCCTGGGCCGCGAGCGGGTGCGAGGCATGGGCGACAAACTGCATGTGTTCCTCGAACAGCGGCTCGGAGTCGACACCCTCGACGCCCGCAGGATGAAACGCCATGCCCATGTCGAGATCGCCGCTGAGCAGCAGCGCTTCGATCTCGGGCGCCAGCAGTTCGCGCAGCACCACATGGATCTTGGGGTAGCGCGCGTTGAACGTCGCCACGGCCGACGGCACCAGCGTGTGCAGTGAAGTCGGAATCACGCCCACGGTGAGTTGGCCGGCTTGCAGGCTTGCCAGATCGGCCAGCGCCATGCGCCCGGCTTCGAGCTCCTGCAGTGCGCGCGCCGCATAGTCCTTGAAGACCCGCCCGGCCTGCGACAGCTTCAGGCCCCGGCCCACGCGTTCGAACAGCGGCACGCCCAGCTCTTCCTCTATCTGGCGCAGGCCGTGGGACAGCGTCGACTGGGTGACGAACAACTGCTTGGCCGAGGTCGTGAGGTGCTCGGTACGCGCGATGTCGAGAAAGTAACGCAGCTGGCGGATTTCCATGGAAGCAAGCAAGTGCAGAAAGTTAAACGTTCGAAATTATCGAATGAATCAACAGAAATAAATCATTGGATTGGTTAAATAACCGACATTAAGCTGTACTCCAGCGGCATTTTTCTTCCTGCCCCGCCGCAGCAAAGAGATCCGCATGAGCAACGAATTCACCATCGAACGCATCCAGGTGCGCATCCTGGACATCCCCACCATCCGCCCGCACAAGCTGTCGTTTGGTTCCATACAGCGCCAGAGCCCGGTCATCGTGCAGCTGTGGCTGCGCAACGGCGCCTGCGGCTTCGGCGAGGCCGCAACCATTGGCGGTCCATCCTGGAACGAGGAGTCGCCTGAAAGCATTGCGCATGCGATCGAGAACTACCTGGCGCCCGCGGTGCTCGGGCAGCTGGCCGGCGGCATCGAACAGGTGCTGGCACGCATGGACCTGGCCTGCAAGGGCAATGCGTTCGCGAAATCGGCCGTGGAAATGGCGCTGATCGATGCGCTGGCGCGCACGCTGGACATTCCCGCCTCGCAGTTGCTGGGCGGCAAGCTGCACCAGAGCCTGCCCCTGGCCTGGACCCTGGCCAGCGGCGATGTGGAGCGCGACCTGCAGGAAGCCCAGCTGCGCCTGGAGCAGGGCCGCCACCGTATCTTCAAGATGAAGATAGGCGCGCGCGCGCCGCAGGACGACGTGGCCCATGTGAGCCGCATCGCACGCGGTCTGCCCGATAGCGCGACGCTCACGGTGGACGTGAACCAGGCCTGGGACGGCAATACCGCGCGCCGCTATCTGCCCCAGCTCATCGAAGCCGGCGTGACGCTGATCGAACAGCCCGTGGCCAAGTGGAACGTTCCCGCGCTGCGCCAGCTGACGCAGGAACTCAAGGGCGCGCTGATCATGGCCGACGAGACCGTCTGCACGCCGCAGGAAGCAATGATGCTGGCGCGCGAACAGGCCGCGCATGTGTTCTCGCTCAAGGTTGCCAAGCACGGCGGACTGCTGCGCACGCGCAAGGTCGCGGCCGTGGCCGAGGCCGCCGACATCGGCTGGTATGGCGGAACGATGCTCGAAACGTCGATAGGCAGCGCGGCTTCGGCCCATGTCTTTGCGACGCTGCCCGGCGCCCACCATGGCTGCGAGCTGTTCGGCCCGCAGCTGCTGGTCGACGACATCGTCGAGCAGCAGATGGCCATACGCGACTTCGCGCTGCAGCTGCCCGACGGCCCGGGCTACGGCGTTACGGTGTCGCTGAGCCAGCTCGATCGCTTCGACCGCGCGCTTGCCGGCCAGCAGCCGCTGCACGTGGACCTGGGCGCGGCGCGCGCCTGACATTTTTCCGGCCGCATGTTGTACGCCTGCGGCCCCACCATCAAAGGAGTTTCCGATGTTGTTTCTTGTCCGCATGGATGTGCGCATTCCCCATGACCTGCCCGCCGAGCAGGTCAACGAAATCAAGCTGCGCGAAAAAGCCTATTCGCAGGAACTGCAGCGCGACGGCCGCTGGCAGTCGATCTGGCGCGTGGTCGGCGAATACGCGAACTACAGCGTCTTCAATGTGGCGTCGAACGACGAACTGCACGATCTGCTGCAGGGCCTGCCGCTGTTCCCCTATATGGACATCGATGTGACGCCGCTGGCGCGCCACCCCTCGGCCATCGCCTGAGCGTCGCTGTCCAGCACCAAGAACCTCTGAAGGAGACAAAAAATGAAAAACCGCTTTCTGCAAAAAACCCTGCTGGGCGCGGCGCTTGCCGCCTGCGCCGTTTCCAGCTTTGCCCAGGGTGCCGTCGGCAACTGGCCCGACAAGCCGGTCAAGTGGATCGTGCCGTTTCCGCCGGGCGGCGCGATGGACGCCATTGCACGCACGCTGGGCGAAGTCGCGGGCCGCAAGCTGGGCCAGCCTTTCGTCATCGAGAACAAGGCGGGCGCGGGCGGCAACATCGGCGCCGACGCGGTTGCCAAGGCACCGGCCGACGGCTATACGCTGATGATCACGTCGATAGGCATGGCGACCAATGGCGCGCTCTACAACAAGCTCAGCTACGACCCGATCAAGGATTTCGCGCCCGTGAGCCTGCTGGCCGTGGTGCCCAACATCCTGGTTGCCGGACCCAAGCAGTCGGACGTGAAGAGCGTCAAGGACCTGATTGCCAAGGCCAAGCAGAACCCAGACAAGCTGACCTATGCCTCGGCCGGCAACGGCACTTCGATCCATCTCGCGGGTGCAAGCTTCACTTCGCTGACCGGCGTGAAGATGCTGCATGTGCCCTACCGCGGCAGCGGCCCGGCAGTCACCGATCTGCTCGGCGGCCAGGTCGATTTCATGTTTGACAGCATCACTTCGGCACGCCCCCATATCGAGGCCGGCAAGCTGCGCGCAATCGCCATCACCACCAAGACGCGCTCGCCTTCGCTGCCTGACGTGCCCACGGTGGCCGAAGCCGGCGTTCCGGGCTACGAGGTTTCGCCCTGGTTCGCGACCTTCATGCCCGCCGGAACGCCCGCGCCCATCGTTGAAAAGCTGGGCAAGACGCTCAACGAAGCGATGAACGACCCCGAAGTCAAGAAGCGCCTGAGCGCCATTGGCGCCGAGCCCATAGGCAGCACGCCGCAGGCGCTGGCCGCCCATCTGAAGACCGAGACCGACCGCTGGACCAAGCTGATCAAGGAATCCAACATCAAGGTGGATTGACCTTATCCTTACCGGGCCTGCTTGCAGGCCCTTTTTCCATTTGGCCCTCTTTTTTTCCGCTGCTGCCATGCCCGAATTGCATTCCATCGTCCAGGGACAAGGTCCCGTCATCGTTCTGAGCCACGCGCTGGGCTGCGACCTGCACATGTGGGACGAAGTCACCGCACTGCTGCAGGACCGCTATACCGTCGTGCGCTACGACCAGCGCGGCCATGGCCGCTCGCCGGCCAGCGGCGCGGATTTCAACATGCATGATCTGGCCGCCGACGCGGCCGAGCTGATTGCGCGCCTGGGGCGCGGGCCGGTGCATTTTGCCGGCGTGTCCATGGGCGGCATGACGGCCCAGGCGCTTGCCGCGCTCCACCCCGACACCGTGCGCAGCATCACCATTGCCAACTCGGCCGCGCATTACGATGCCGCCGCGCGCCAGGGCTGGAGCACGCGCATCGAGACCGTGGCGGCGCAGGGCGTGGCGGCCATTGCCGACGGCGCGCTGCAGCGCTGGCTGTCGCCCGATTTCCTGGCGCGCAATCCGCAGCGCGTGGCGCAGATGCGCGAAGCGCTGGTGCGGATTCCTGCCAAGCCCTACGCCCAGGCCTGCGCCGCGGTCGGGGGCATTGAACTGCACCTGACCAATCCTTCCATCCGCTGCCCGGCGCTGGTCATTGGCGGCACGCTGGACGCGGCCACGCCCATGGCGCTGTCGCAGCAGATCGCCGACGGCATTGCCGGCGCCGAGCTGGCGACCATCGAGGCCGCGCACATCAGCTGCGTCGAGCAGCCCGAGGCGTTTGCGCAGCTGCTCGACGGCTTCATCCAGCGCGTCTGAGCGGGCGGCTCAGGCCGGCGCGGGAAACCCGGCCTGCAGCAATTCCCGCAGCGTGTTTGCCACGCCATGGCGGCCTTCGCGCCGCCAGGCGAGGTGCATTTCGACGTCGAGTCCGCTCACATTGGCGATGGGCTTGAAGCAGACGTTGGCATAGCGCAGCTTCATGGACGAACGCGGCACCAGCGCGATGCCCACGTTCGCGTCGACCAGCGCCAGGATCGAATGCGTATGGCTCAGCGTCTGCACGGTTTCGGGCGCGACGCCATTGGCGCGCAACTGGCCGGCAACGATCTCGTACAGATAACGTGACTCCGAAGGGCAGAACTCGATGAAGGCCTGGCCCTGCAGCGCGCTCAGGGGGACCTCGTCCAGCGCCGCGAGCGCGTGATCGAGCGGCATGGCGAGCATGAACGGCTCGCGCAGCAAGGGGGCACAGGCGCTGAAACTGCGCGGCGCAAACGGCCGCACTATGCCGATGTCGATGCGGTCCGCGCCCAGGGCCTCGATCTGATCGACCGACTGCATCTCGCGCAGCACCAGGTGCACGTCGGGCAGGCGCGCGCGCACGAAGGCCAGCAGCTGGGGCAGCAGCGTGAAGCTGGCCGCGGGAATGAAGCCCAGCGTCACGCTGCCGGCTTCGGCCTGCATGGCGCGGCGCGCGGCAATGGTTGCCGCCTGGCTGCGCCGCAGTATGTCCTCGGCTTCGCGCAGAAAGATCTTGCCGGCCACCGTGAGACGCACCGCGCCGCCCGCGCGTTCTAGCAGCTGCACGCCGACTTCATGTTCCAGCAGCTGGATCTGCCGCGTCAGCGGCGGCTGGGTCATGTTCAGCAGCGTGGCCGCGCGGCCGAAATGCAGCTCGGAAGCGACGGCCACGAAACAGCGAAGTTGGGACAGTTGGAACATGATTCATTTATTGAATTGCGGCATCCGATGTCTGGATTGGACGCCGCCTCGATGCACTTCTAGAGTTGCTGTTTTCGACCAACAGTCTTCTGGGAGCCCACATGACTTCATTTACCGGCCCGGCACTGCGCGCAGCGCTCAACGGCATTTCCGGCATTCTCGTCACGCCTTTCGATGCGCAGGACGCCATCTGCAGCGCACCGCTGCAGCCCGTGGTCGACCGCGCCGTCGATGCCGGCGTGCATGTGCTGGTGGCCAACGGCAACACCAGTGAATTCTATGGGCTGCAGGCGCAGGAGGCCGAACGCATGGTGCATGTGGCGGCCGAATGCGTGGCCGGGCGCGTGCCGCTGCTCGGCGGCGTGGGCCGCAGCGTGCACGAGGCGCGTGCGCTGGCCAAGGCCTCCGTGAAGGCCGGCGCCGCGGCATTGATGGTGCACCAGCCGCCAGACCCGTTTGTCGCGCCGCGCGGCGTGGTCACCTATGTGCAGCAGATTGCCGAGGCCGCCGAAGGCCTGCCGCTGGTGCTCTATCTGCGCAATGAAAACATCGGCCTGGCAACGATTGAGGCGCTGTGCCGCATTCCCGAGGTCGTGGGCGTCAAGTGGGCTTCGCCCACGCCGCTGCTGCTGGCCGAAATCATTCGCCGCACCGCCGATCGCGATCTCGCCTGGGTCGGCGGTCTGGCCGAAGTCTGGGCGCCGCCGCTGTATGCGGTGGGCGCGCGCGGCTTCACGTCGGGCCTGATCAATGTGTTTCCCGAGCGTTCGGTGGCGATCTACAACGCGCTCGAGCAAGCCGACTACCCGCTGGCGATGCGCCTGATCGGCCAGATGCTGCCGTTCGAGGAATTGCGCGCCCAGGAGAACAACGGCGCCAACGTCACCGTCGTCAAGGCCGCGCTGCAATGGATGGGCAACGACTGCGGCGCGACGCGCGCGCCGTCGGCCTGGCCGCTGAGCGCCACCCAGCAGCAGCAGCTCGAAGCGCTGCTCAACGGCTGGAAGGCCTGAGCAACTTCCGCGCCTTGCGCGCCGCGGCGGCGGGCTGTGCCGCCGCCGCGCGCCTCTCCCCTGTGAGCGACCCATAACTATTAAGGACAAACCATGCCTGCACGCCGCACTCTCCTTGCCCTCGCACTGCTTTCTCCGCTGTGCTCCGTTGTTTCCGCCCAGAACTTTCCCGCGCGTCCCATCACCATCGTCATCGGCTCGACCGCGGGCAGCGCCACCGACGGCCTGGCGCGCGCCGTGGCCGCCGAAGTGGGCAAGGAAACCGGGCAGTCGGTGATTGTCGAGAACCGCGCCGGCGCCTTCGGCAGCATTGCGGCCCAGCAGGTGGCGCGCGCCCAGCCCGACGGCTACACGGTGTTCATGACGACCAACACCACGCAGTCGGCCAACCCGCACCTGCTCAAGAAGCTGGCCTACGACCCGCTCAAGGATTTCGCGCCCGTGGCGCTGCTGGCCAAGGGCCCGCTGCTGCTGGTGGTCAACCCCAAGCTGGGTGTCAACAGCATTGCCGAACTCGTGGCCCTGGCCAAGCGCCAGCCGGGCAAGCTCAACTACGGCTCGGGCAGCTCGTCGGCCCAGGTCGCGACCGAGCTGTTCCAGCAGATGACAGGCACCAAGTTCAACTATGTGCCGTACAAGGCCAACCCGCCCGCGGTCATCGACCTGATTGCCGGCCAGACCGATCTGATGATCGTCGACCTGGCGACCACCGTGCCCCAGGTCAAGGCCGGCAAGCTCAAGGCGCTGGGCCTGAGCAGCCCCGGCCGGCTGTCGCTGATGCCCGGCGTGCCGGCGATCAGCGAGTCGCTGCCGGGCTATGAGTTCGGTTACTGGAACGCGCTCTACGCGCCCGCGGCCACGCCCGCGCCCGTGGTGCAGAAGCTCAATGCGCTGATGCGCAACGCCATGCAGACCGCGGCGGTGCGCAACGTGGCCGAACAGTCGGGCATGGAAGTCGCGCTGTCTTCGCCCGATGAAATGAACCGCTTCCAGATTGCCGAGTACGAGCGCTGGGGAAGGATCATCAAGGCCGCTGGCATTCAGCCCGAGTGAGCGGCGGGCAGGGACTGAATTCGGGCGCCTTCAGCGGCGCCTTTTCCATTGGAAGAACCAAGATGATGCAATCCACCGATGCCCGCAGCGGCGCCTTGCTGGGCGCTGCCTGGGGCGAATCCACGCCTGAACAGATAGACGCCGCCGTCGCTGCCGCCGCCTCGGCCGCCGACGCTTTTGCGGCCACGACGAATGCCCATCGCGCCGCGTTGTTGCGCGCGCTGGCCCAGGCCCTGGCCGACAACTCCGCGGCCTTGCTGCCGGTTGCCGACCGCGAAACGGCGCTGGGCCTGGCGCGGCTCGAAGGCGAACTGGCGCGCACCGCTTTCCAGCTGCGCGGCTTTGCCGACGCGCTGGAGCAGGGCGCGGCCCAGGCCTTTCTCGATGAAGCGGCGATCGCCGGTGCCCCGCCCGCGGGCCGGCCGCGGCTCACGCGCATCCAGGCGCCGCTGGGCCCGGTCGCGGTGTTTGCCGCGAGCAATTTTCCGTTCGCGTTCTCGGTGCTGGGCGGCGACAGCGCCAGCGCGCTGGCCGCGGGCTGTCCCGTGGTGCTCAAGGCCCATCCCGGCCACGCGCAGCTCTCGCGCGACGTCGCGGCCATCGCCTCCTCGGTGGTCGCGCAATGCGGACTGCCCGCGGGCGTGTTCCAGCTGGTCGAAGGCGCGGCCATCGAAGTGGGCGTGCAGCTGGTGCAGGCACCGGCCATTGCGGCCGTGGCGTTCACGGGATCGTTCAAGGGCGGCACGGCGCTGGCGCGGCTGGCGACCGAGCGCGCGCGGCCGATTCCTTTCTACGGCGAACTCGGTTCGGTCAACCCGCTGGTGGTGTTGCCCGCGGCGCTGGGGGGCGGCGCAGGCGTCGCCGACGCGCTGGCGCAGACGCTGGCCGATTCGATCTGCCTGGGCGCAGGGCAGTTCTGCACCAGCCCCGGCGTGATCGTGGTGTTCAAGGATGGGCCGGGCGAGGCCTTCGTGCAGCAGCTGGCCACGCGCCTGGCCGCGCTGGCGCCGCATGCCATGCTCAATGCGGGCATACGCGCGGCGTTCGAGCGCGGCGTGGGCCAATGGCGCGCCCATGCCAGGTTGCAGGTGCTGGTCGACGGCGCGCCGCGTGAAGGCGGCCCCCAGCCGTTTCTGGCCCAGGTCGATGGCGCGGAGTTCATTGCCGATCACGCACTGCACGAGGAAGTGTTCGGCTCGGCCGCGCTGGTGGTGCGCGTCGATCACATGCAGCAGGCGGTGGCGGTGCTGGATGCCATTGGCGGCACCCTGACCACGACGCTATGGGGTGTGCCTACAGGCGGCGAGCTGCCTGACGCGGCGCTGCTGGCGCTGGTGCGCAAGGCCGTGCAGGTGTCGGGCCGCGTGCTGTTCTCGGGCGTGCCCACGGGCGTGGCGGTCACCGCCGCCCAGCACCATGGCGGGCCGTTTCCGGCATCGACCGCGCCGTTCACCACGTCGGTGGGCTATGCGGCGATCGAACGTTTCCTGCGGCCGCTGGCGCTGCAGGATGCGCCGCAGTGGCTGCTGGCCAAGGAAGGCGCTTTTTTCTGAGGATGGGCCGCGCGTTGCGCGGCTTTTCCTGGTTTTCTGCAGCACATGGGGGTATGGCTACAATCGGATGGGAATGATTCTTGTTCATTGCGGTCTTGTCGTGCCGCGGGAGAATCGGGACCCCGCCCATGCCTGCCGTACAACCTTCCGCCCACAGCGAAATCGCCGCGCTCTATGCCGACCACCATGGCTGGCTGCAGGGCTGGCTGCGCAAGAAAGTCGGCAATGCGTTTGACGCGGCCGATCTTGCGCAAAGCACTTTTCTCAAGCTGCTGTGCAGTCAGGGCGGCGAACCCTTGCAGGAGCCGCGCGCCTATCTGGTGACGGTGGCGCGCAATCTGCTGCTCAACCAGGTGCGCCGGCGCGCGATCGAGCAGGCCTACCTTGATGCCTTGGCGGCGTTGCCCGAACCGGTTGCACCACCGCCCGAAGCACGGCTGATGGTGCTCGAGACGCTGATCGAGATAGACCGCCGTCTGGGCCATCTGCCCGCGCTGGCCAAGCAGGCCTTCCTGCTCGCGCAGATCGAAGGACTGGGCCATGGCGAGATCGCGGCCGAACTGGGCATTTCGGTGTCCACGGTCAAGCGCCACCTGGCCAAGGCCGCGCTGCGCTGCTTTTTCCCGGAGTAGGCGCGATGCAGGCCTTGCATGACACCGCGGGCGATAACGAGCCTGGCATTCCCGCCGAAGTCGCCCAACAGGCGGTGCAGTGGTGGCTGACGCTGCGCGGCGCGCCGGTCTCTGCGCGCCAGCGCGCGGCCTGGCAGCAATGGCGCGCGCAAAGTCCGGAGCATGAAGCCGCGTGGCAGCGCATCGAATCCGTGGGCCGGCAGATGGCCGGCATTTCGCTGCCGCTGGCGCGCGCCACGCTCGCGGGCCCGCATGCGCCGCGAAGGCGGCGCAGCGTGCAGCTGCTCGCGGGCCTGGTCGTGGCCGGCGGCAGCTTCGCGCTGCTGCGCCAGACACCCGCCTGGCGCGCCTGGGCCGCCGATGAAGTCGCGGCGCTGGGCGAGCAGCGCCGGCTCGCGCTGCCCGATGGCGGTGCCGTCGTGCTCAACACCGACAGCGCGATCAACATCCGCTACGGCAGTGCGCAGCGCGTGGTGCAGCTGGTGCGCGGTGAAATCCTGGTGCAGACCGCGGCCGATGCCCAGCGCCGGCCGTTCGTTGTCGAGACCGCGCTGGGCCGCGTGCGCGCGCTGGGCACGCGCTTCACGGTGCGCGAGCGTGCGGCGAGCGTCAGCGTCGAAGTGCTGCAGGGCGCGGTCGAGTTGACTCCCGCGCGCGCAGCGCAGGCCACGCAGCGGCTGAACGCCGGCGAGCAGGGCAGGTTCACTGCGCTGCAGGCGCACAGCACGGGTGCGCTCGATGACGCCGCAGGCGCCTGGGCCGACGGCATGCTGGTCGCAGCGCGCATGCGCCTGGACGATTTTCTTGCCGAGCTGGGCCGCTACCGGCGCGGCCGGCTGGGCTGCGACCCGGCCGTCGCCCACCTGCGGGTGTCGGGCGCCTACCCGCTGGCCGACACCGACCGCGTGCTCGCTGCGCTGACCAGCGCGCTGCCCGTGCAGGTGCACTTCTTCTCGCGCTACTGGGTGATGGTGCGGCCGGCTTAGGCGCGTTGCCTGGATTGCGCCCAGGACGGTGCATGCAGCGCGTCGACGAGAAAGTCCACCAGCCGGCGCACCTTGAGCGGCAGCTGCTTGCGCGTGGCATAGACCGCGAAGATGCCGAGTTCCGCGGCGCGGAAATCGGGCATCAGCTCCACCAGCGCGCCGCTGCGCAGGTCTTCATGGACCAGAAAGTCGGGCTGCAGAATGATGCCCTGGTGGGCCAGTGCCGCGGCCCGGCAGGTGTCGCCATTGTTGGCGTGGATGCGCGAATGCGTGCGCACGGTCACTTCGCCTGCGGGGCCCGCGAAGCTCCAGTTGTCGCCCGATGACCAGTAGGAATAGGAAATCACGGCGTGGCGCGTGAGTTCTTGCGGGTGCATGGGCGTGCCCTGGCGCGCGAGGTAATCCGGCGAGGCGCACAGCACCATGCGCGTGCGCGCCAGCTCGCGGCTCACCAGGCTGGAATCGGACAGCCGGGCGATGCGTATCACCAGGTCGTAGCCTTCCTCGACCAGATCAACCACGCGATCCGACAGAACAATGTCCAGCGTGACCTGTGGATTGTCGGCCGCGAAACGCCCCCACAGCGCCGCCAGATGCAGCGCGCCGAAAGTCTGCGGCGCGCCTATGCGCAGCCGCCCCTGCGCCTGCAGCGCGCTGACCCCGACCTCGCCCTCGGCTTCCTGCACGGCCGCGAGTATTTCCTTGCAGCGCTGGTAGTAGGCCTGGCCTTCGCTGGTCAGCGACAGGCGGCGCGTGGTGCGCTGCAGCAGGCGCGTGCCCAGGTGGGCCTCGAGTTCATTGACATGGCGCGAGACCGCGGGCTTGGACAGGCCTGCGGAATCCATCGCACCCACAAAGCTGCCGGCCTCGACCACGGCAGTGAAAGTCTTCATGGCTTGAAAAAGATCCATAGTCTCAAATTTCGGAACAATTTGTCCATCATAAGAGGATTTATCTGCAAAGTACAAACCAATAAAGTTCATCCATGCCAGCCAAAACTGGCAAGCGACGAATCAGGTCCCTCCACTTCGCAACAGGATTTCCATCATGAACATCACTCTCATCGGCGCCGGCAACATGGGCGCGGGCTTCGTCAAGCAACTCACCGCCGCCGGCCATCAGGTGCGCGTCACCGCGCGTGACCCGGCCAAGGCCCAGGCCCTGGCCGCCGCCCACCCCGGCGCAAGCGCCGCAGTCGCCAGCGAGGCGCTGGGCGACTCGCAGGTGGTCATCGTCGCCACCGGCTACGCCGATGCCGTTCCCGCGCTGCAGGCCCTGGGTTCGCTGCAAGGCCGCATCGTGATCGACATCACCAACCCGCTGACGCCCGACTACATGGGCCTGACGCTGGGCCATGACACATCGGCGGCCGAAGAGATCGCCAAGGCCTTGCCCGGCGCCCAGGTGGTCAAGGCGTTCAACACGGTGCTGGCCCAGGTGCTGGCCCAAGGTCCGGCGTTTTCCGCCGACCAGAACGTGCCGGTGTTCTATGCCGGCGACGACGAGCGCGCCAAGCAGACGGTGCGGGCGCTGGCCGAGAGCATGGGCTTCACGCCGATAGACGCGGGCGCCCTGAAGAATGCGCGCTATCTCGAGCCGGTGGCCGGCCTCAACATCTATTTCGCCTATGGCGCGGGCCATGGCACGCAGATCGCCCCCACCTGGATACATCGCAACTGATCGCCAAGGAAAACACCATGAACGCCACCCTCTCACTGCTGGGCCGCATAGGCCTCTCGCTGCTTTTCATCATTTCGGGCTGGGGCAAGATCAGCGGCTATGCGGGCACCCAGCAATACATGGAAGCCATGGGCGTGCCCGGCGCGCTGCTGCCGCTGGTCATCCTGCTGGAACTCGGCGGCGGCCTGGCCATCGCGGCCGGCCTGTTCTCGCGCTGGGTCGCACTGGCCCTGGCAGGCTTCTCGGTCGTCACCGCGCTGGTTTTCCACGCGAACTTCGGCGATACGATGCAGGCCATCAACTTCTGGAAGAACATCGGCATGGCCGGAGGTTTCCTGCTGCTCGCGGCACAGGGAGCAGGTGCCTTCAGCATTGATGCGCTGATCGGCCGGCGCAAGGTGCAGGCGTCATAAAGGACGCTGCCCGCATCCACCCACAAGACGCGGGCGCAGCGCGCCCGCCGACCCTGGAGTTTCACCATGTCTCGCGCACCTTCTCTCTTCATCTCCCATGGCTCGCCGATGTTCGCGCTCGAACCCGGCGAACTCGGGCCGCATCTGCAGCAGCTGGGCGCAGCGCTGCAGGATCTGTCGGCCATCGTCGTGGTGTCGCCGCACTGGCAGACGCGCGACATCCGTGTCGCGGCCACGGCCAGTCCCGAAACCATCCATGATTTCGGTGGTTTCCCCGAACCGCTGTATGCGTTGCGTTACGAGCCGCCGGGCGCGCCCGAACTTGCCGCCGAGATTGTCCGTATGCTTGCCGACGCCGGCCTGCCCGCGACGCTGGACGCGCAGCGCGGCCTCGATCACGGCGCCTGGGTGCCGCTGCGCTATCTCAAGCCCGCGGCCGACGTTGCGGTGCTGCAGGTGTCGCTGCCCGCAAGAATGACTACCCAGGGCGCGCTCGAACTGGGCCGGGCGCTGGCGCCGCTGCGCGACCGCGGCGTGCTGATCGTCGGCTCGGGCAGCCTCACGCACAACCTCTACGAGTTCCGCTCGCACATCAGCGACCCGGAGTACGCGCAGGCGTTTGCCGATTGGGCTGCCGATGCCGTCGCGCGCCGTGACGCGCAGGCGCTGGTCGAATACCGTGTCCGCGCGCCGCATGCTGAGCGCGCGCATCCCACCGAGGAACATTACCTGCCGCTGCTGGTGGCGCTGGGCGCGAGCGCGGCGCACGAAGCCGCCGCCTTGATTCCCGGCGGCATGACCAATGGCGTGCTGTCGATGGACTCGTTCGGCTTTGGCCTGGACCCTGCCTGGCCCCAGCCGGGCGTGCACGCAAGGGCCTGAAAATAAATGAGCTGATTGCGCACAGCTGGGTGTCATCAGGGCAAGGAGCGCAGGAATGTGCGCTCACAGCTCCATTCATCCATCTCTTTTCTCAAGGCTTTCCATGCGCCTCCAGACTGTGCAGCAGCTTCCCTTTGCCGATTCTCCCGACTGCGTGCCCATGCGTCCCGGCCCTGTGGCGCTGGCGCTGCGCGTGCTGTGCGCGGGCACGCTGGCGAGCCTGGCCGTTGCCGCCGCGCTCGCACCGCAGCCGGCCCGGGCCCAGGCGGCTGCGCAGCAGGGCGCGGCGCAGCGGCTGTACGCGATTCCCGCGGGTCCGCTGGAAACCGTGCTCAACCGTCTCGGCCGCGAGGCGGGCGCGCTGCTGACGTTCGATTCGACGATCACCGACGGCCTGCGCAGCGGCGGCGTCAACGGCCAGTTCGCGGTGCAGCAGGCGCTGGAGCAGGCGCTCAAGGGCACGGACCTGATGGTCGTGCGTTCGGCCGGCGGCGGCTATGCGCTGCGCGCCATTCCCACGTCGCAGGGCGCGGGCGGCGCCACGCTGGCCGCGGTGACCGTCACGGCCGCGGCGCGCGGCGACGGCCGCACCGACGGCTCGGGCAGCTATGTGGCCGGGCCTTCGGCCGGCGCCACCGGCCTGAGCCTGGCGCTGCGCGAGACGCCGCAGTCGGTCACCGTGGTCACGCGCCAGCAGATGGACGACCAGGGCAGCACCAGCGTGTCGGACGTGATGCGCCAGGCCGCGGGCATCACGGTGCAAAGCTACGACAGCGAGCGTTCGAGCTTCAATGCGCGCGGTTTCTCCATCACCCAGTTCCAGTACGACGGCGTGGCCAAGGACTATGACGGGGTCTACGACTGGGGTGCGACCAACAGCGACATGACGATTTTCGACCGCGTGGAAATCGTCAAGGGCGCGACCGGGCTGATGGGCGGCACGGGCGATCCATCGGCCGCGGTGAATTTCATCCGCAAGCGCCCCAGCGAACAGTTCGCGGGCGCGGTCACGGCCAGCCTGGGCTCGTGGAACAACGCGCGCACCGAGCTCGATCTGTCGAGCCCGCTCAATGCCAGCGCCAGCGTGCGCGGCCGCGTGGTCGCGGCCTACCAGGACCGTGAATCCCATCTGGACCACTACCAGCAGAAGAAAAGCGTGTTCTATGGCGTGGTCGAGGCCGATCTCACGCGCGACACGCGCCTGACGGTGGGCGCCGACTACCAGAACACCGATCCGCGCGGCTCGACCTGGACGGGATTTCCGCTGTTCTTCAGCGACGGCAGCCGCACCGACTGGGACCGTTCCTTCAATCCCGCGACCACCTGGAGCCAGCGCAAGCTCACTTCGCGCAACCTGTTTGCGACGCTGGAGCAGCAGCTGGCCAACGACTGGAAGTTCAAGCTCAGCGCCAACAGCGAAAGCAGCAAGCACCGCTCGCTGCTGGGCTCGGCCAGCGGCGGCTATCCCGACCCGGTCAGCGGCGAAGGCATGTACTTCTTCATGGGCGACTTCCGCGGCAACCGCACGCAGAATACGCTCAGCGCAAGCCTGTCGGGCCCGTACGAGCTGCTGGGCCGCAAGCATGAGGCGATGTTCGGCGCGACCTGGTCCGATACCAACACGGACGGCCCCTGGTCCGAGTCGCTGTACCCGGCGCTGCCCGGCAGCATCTTTGGCTGGAACGGCGACTATGCGCAGCCGGCTTTCCCGCCGATCGCGGCGTATGAGGACAAGCGCCGCCAGTCGTCGTTCTACGGCGCCACGCGGCTGCGGCCCACGGACGCGCTGTCGGTGATTGTCGGCGCGCGCGTGAGCCGCGTCGACGCCAGCGACAGCCGCGTCTACAGCGACGGCGTGACGCCGGCGCTGGAAAGCGGCATGCGCACGCGCGGCCAGGTCACGCCCTACGCCGGCGTGGTCTATGACCTCGACGACCGCTATTCGGTCTACGGCAGCTACACCAGCATCTTCTCGCCGCAGACCTCGCGCGATGCCAACCGCCAGTTCCTGCCGGAAGTCAAAGGCAAGAGCTTCGAAGCCGGCGTCAAGGGCGAATTCCTCGACGGCCGCGTCAACGCCAGCCTGGCCGCATTCCGCATCCAGCAGGACAACCTGGCCGAGTATGTCGATTTCGTCGACGGCGAGTCGGTCTACCGGCCCATCAAGGGCGTGACCAGCAAGGGCCTGGAGGCCGAGATCAGCGGCGAGATCGCACCGGGCTGGAACCTGCAGGCCGGCTATGCCTATGCCCAGGTGCGCAATGCCCAGGGCGAACGCGTCTACGGCGCCACGCAGATGCTGACCCAGCCCGCGCAGACGCTGCGGCTGTCGACCAGCTACCGGCTGCGCGGCGACTGGAACGCGCTCACGGTGGGCGCCAGCGTCGCCTGGCAGAGCGCGACCGACGGCCGCGTCTGGCATCCCGTGGCCAATGACTACGCCAGCATCCGCCAGAAGGGCTATTCGCTGGTCGGCCTGATGGCGCGCTACCAGTTCAGCCAGCAGCTGTCGGCGGCGCTGCACATCAAGAACCTGTTCGACACCAAGTACTACTCGGGCCTGGGCCTGTTTGAAACCGGCTTCTACGGCGAGCCGCGCAATGCGTCGGTGACGCTGCGCTACCAGTTCTGAGCAGGGTCTGACGGCGCGGCCCTGGGGACGGGTCGTGCTGCCTGTTCCATTTTTGCAACAGGCTGTGCAGACGCCGGGCGGCCGCCCTAGAATCGCCGCCAGTCATGCGATTGAGATTCATTCCCATTCGCTTGTAGTCTGCCAGCCACGAATGGTCGCGACCGCTCCAGCCACAGCATTCCTGCCGCCCGCCCGGGTTGTGCCGGGCCATGGCGTCGCCGCGCGGCACTCCGGGCCGGGTCGCTCTCCAGGCCCATGTCCCCAAACCGCTCTATGCCACAACGCCGTCTCCCTTGCTCCTGCCACCAGGCCTTGCCCGCGCTGCGCGCCACGGCCGCCGCCGCCTGCCTGGTCAGTCTGTTGCCCGCCGCCGTCCTGGCCCAGGAAGCGGACTTCTCGGTCTCGCTCGACGAAGTGCGCGTGACCGAGAAATCCGCGCCCAGCGTCTACAGCGAAGCCAGCGGCGCCTACACGCCACGCGCCGTCGAAGTCGGCAAGGCCGCGCAGTCGCTGCGCGAGATCCCTCAGTCGGTGACGGTGGTCACGCGCCAGCGCATGGACGACCAGGCGCTGCGCACGCTCGATGACGTCATGGCCCAGACCACGGGCGTGACGCGCGAGGAAAGCTGGCTCGATACGACCTACTCCGCGCGCGGCCTGACCATCAGCAACATCCGTTATGACGGCGGCGGTGCGACGTCGACGCGTTCGGGCAGCCGCAGCCAGGACATGGCGCAGTTCGACAGCGTGGCGCTGCTGCGCGGCGCCGACGGCCTGTTCGGCGCAGGCGAAGCCGGCGGCGTGATCAACTACACCTACAAGCGCGCGCTGGCCCAGCGCCAGACCCAGGTGCTGCTGTCGGGCGGCAGCATGGCGAACTACCGCGCCGAACTCGACACCACGGGCGCACTCAACGCCGAAGGCAGCATTCGCGCGCGCCTTGTGGCCGTGACCCACGACCGCAAGGAAATGGCCGAGCCTTCGCGCCTCAAGCGCCAGATGCTGTACGGCACGCTGGAGTTCGATCTGGCGCCCGAGACGCTGCTGACGCTGGGCAGCAGCCACCAGACCGATCGCAACACGGGCTTCAACGCGAGCCTGCCGCGCTATGCCGATGGCAGCGATCTGGGCTTGTCGCGCAATACCAATATGGGCGCGCCCTGGAACTGGATAGAGCGCGAGAACACCGCGTTGTTCGCCAAGCTCGAGCACCAGCTTGCGGCGGGCTGGCAGCTCAAGGCACAGCTGCGCCAGACGCGTTTCAACGAGGGCGTCAACGGCGCCGAGATCGAGAGCGCGCCCGCGCCCGGCACGCTGGTCGGTGCCGACTGGTGGATACACCAGAGCAAGTCGAAGACGCGCGAAACCAGCCTGGACCTCAACGCCCAGGGCGGCTTCGATGCGTTCGGCCGGCGCCACGATCTGATCCTCGGCGCCGATCTGCAGCGCACGCGCGATGTCACGCGCAGCCTCTGGCCGCGCATAGGCCCGGCCGACATCCTCAACCGCACGCCGCCGGCCGATCCCGGCTATCCGCTGGGCGACTGGACCAGCGGCTCGCAGACCCGGCTGCAGAAGTCGGGCCTCTACGGCTCGGTGCGCCTGCGTCCGCTTGACGACTGGGCGGTGATCCTGGGCGGCCGCTACACGCTGCAGGACCGCAGCAGCCAGCACGACATGGACGGCAGCCTGACCTCGCAAAGCCGCGAAGGCCATGTGTTCGTGCCGTATGCCGGTGTGGTCTACGACCTGTCGCCCCGCGCCAGCATCTATGCCAGCACGGCCGAGATCTACCAGTCGCAGGCCGGCAAGTTCTCGGCGCCGCTGCCCGGCGCGCCGCTCGATCCCGTGCGCGGCCGCAGCTACGAGCTGGGCATCAAGGGTGAATGGCTCCAGGGCCTGACGGCCAGCGCCGCGTTGTTCCACACCGAGAAGAAAGGCGAGGCGGTGGTCGATCCCGACTATCCGCAGACCGACTGGCGTGGCGGCTGCTGCTACTTTCGCGACGGCTTTCTGCGCAGCCGCGGCATAGACCTGGAGCTGACCGGCCGCGTCTCGCCCAACCTGCAGGTGGCCGTGGGCTATACCTTCAACGACAACGTCAACAAGCGCGCCGACGACGCGCGCTTCAGCACGGTGACGCCGCGCCATCTGTTCAAGGCCTGGGGCGATTACCGTTTTGGCGGCAGCCTGCAGGCCTGGAGCCTGGGCGCGGGAGTGGTGGCCCAGGCCGCGCATTACCGCGCGTCGGGCATCAGCGCCTACAACCCCGCGACCGGCGGCTATGACGGCGCCTGGACACCCTACCAGTTCACATCGCCCGGCTACGCCGTCTGGTCGGCGCGCCTGGGTTACGCCATCGACAAGGACTGGAAAGTTGCGGTCAACGTGAGCAATCTATTCGACAAGGCCTACTACAGCACCGTGGGCTACGCGGGCTATGGCAACTTCTATGGTGAAAAGCGCGCCGTGGTGGTGACGCTGCAAGGTAAATTCTGAACGTGACAAAAATCGCCATCCCCCGGCAGGGCCGTGCCCTGCCAGTCGTGTCGCGCGTGCTGGCCGCCGTGTTCGGCGGCTATCTGCTGGCCAGCGCCTGGAGCGTGTTTGCCGGGGCCGTGTTTCCCGGCGGCGCCGAGGCCGTGCTCGCGGGCGTGCAGCTGAGCTTTGCGCTTTATGTGGCGGCGGTGATCTGGGCGTTCTCGCCCGTGCCGCCGGGCCGGGTCTGGGCCGGGCTGCTGCTGCCCTCGGCCGCTCTGGCCGCGCTGGCGGCGCTGCTGCCGCGCTGGGGCGCTTGAGATGGCCAAGGCACAAGCAACTTCCGGCGCCGGGCAGGGCGGTTTCCGCCAGGCCCAGGCCTGGCTGCACACCTGGTGCGGACTGTGGTTCTCCTGGCTGCTGTTCGCGGTGTTTCTCACGGGCACGCTGGCGGTGTTCGAGGAGCCCATCACCCACTGGATGACGCCCGAACACCACGCCGAGGAGGCTGCCGCTCTGGCTGCTCCGGCCAAGCCCACGGCGTCGCTGGGCCAGCGCCTGGACTGGGGCGTGGCCTATATGCAAGAGCACCATGCGGGCGCCGGCATGTGGGAGCTGTGGCCGGCCGATGCCAAGGGCGCGGGCGAGCTGCGCGTTTTCTGGTTCGACAGCCAGCGCCAGTACGCTTCGGCCGAACTCGATGCGGCCACCGGGCAAGCCCTGGCCGCGGCGGACCATGCGCCCGCACGCCAGACGCTGGGCGGCCACCATTTCGTCGACTTCCATTACGAGCTGCACGCGGGCAAGGTGGGGCTGTGGATCGTGGGCATTGCCGCCATGGCGATGCTTGTGGCCCTGGTCAGCGGCGTCATCACGCACAAGCGCATCTTCAAGGACTTCTTCACTTTCCGCACGCGCAAGGGCCAGCGCAGCTGGCTCGATGCGCACAACGCGGTGGCGGTATTGACGCTGCCGTTCCAGTTCATGATTGCCTATACCGGCATCGTGATTTCCGGACTGACATTCATGCCCGCGGGCGTGGTCACGCAGTTCGGCGCGGACGGGGCGATGGCTTTCCAGGCCGCGCTCAACGAACCCGGCAAGCCCCGGCCTTCGGGCCAGCCCATGGCGCTGCCGGCCCTCGAATCGTTTGCGCGGCGCGGCGAGCAGCTGATGGGCCAGCCGGTGCGCGCCGTGGTGATCGATCACCCGGGCGACGCGGCGGCGCGCATAGGCGTCTATGGCTGGAACGAGGACGCGGGCGCGCGCCAGCGCCTGAGCCCCAGCAGCGGCCTGGCGATGTTTTCCGCGGCCACGGGCGAAGTGCTGCAGGTGCGCCTGCCCGGCGGCGTCGACGGCGGCAAGGCCTCGCTCACGCAGTCGGTGCTGGCCGGGCTGCACATGGTCGCGTTCGGCGGGTTCGCGCTCAAGTGGCTTTATTTTCTCTGCGGCCTGGCGGGCAGCGCGATGATGGCCACGGGCGCCATCCTGTTCATCGTCAAGCGCCGCTCGCGGCATCTGGGCGAATTCGGCAGCGCGACGGCGCGCGTCTACCGGCTGATAGAAGCCGCGAATGTCGCCGCCATTGCCGGCCTGGGCCTGGCCTGCATCAGCTTTCTCTGGGCCAACCGCCTGGTGCCGCTGGGCCTGGCCCACCGTGACGACTGGGAGCTCGCGGTCTTCTTTGGCGTATGGGCGCTGGCGCTGGTGCATGCGCTCGCGCGCCCGGCCGCGGCCGCCTGGAAGGAGCAACTGGGACTGCTGGCCGCGCTGTGCCTGCTGCTGCCGCTGCTCAATGCGCTCACGGTGGGCGATCACCTGGGCGCGCAGCTGCTGCGCGGCGATTGGGAAAGCGCGGGCGTGGAGCTGTTTGCGCTGGCCACGGGCCTGGCGGCGGTCTGGGGCCGGCGCTCGATGGCGCGGCGCAAGTCCATTGCGGGCAGCGTGCGTCGCTCCGGCGCCAGCGTCGAAGCAGAGGTGAAAGCATGAGCGAGTGGCTTGCGGGTCTGTTGTCGCTGGGGCTGGCATTTGCCGGCATGGCCGCGCTGGCGTTTGCGATGGAGCGCCACTACGAGCAGCTCACGGGCACGCGCGGCACACCGCCCGCGCGGCGGCTGCGCTGCCTGGGGGCGGCGCTGCTGCTGGCCGCCTTGCTGCCCTGTGTCTGGGCCTGGGGCGCGACGGTGGGCAGCGTTGCCTGGCTGGGCTTGATGTCGGCCGGCGCCGTAGGCTGCGTGGCCGCGATCAGCGCCGCGCCGCGCTGGGCCGCGCGCGCGGCCTGTGCGCTCGGGCCGGGCGCGCTGCTGGCGCTGGCCTGGGCTGGCATCGCGCCGTGAGCGCCGTAAGCGCCGTAAGCGCCGTAAGCGCCGCGGGCTTGGCGCCGGCGCGGCGGCTGCGGCGCCCGCCAGGAGTTACTTCTCCTGCATGTTCGCGGCCTTGACGATTTCACCCAGGCGCTTGCGTTCGGCATCGGCGAACTTCACGAACTCGGGGCGGCTGCCGCCCATGGGCTCTATGCCCAGGCCCTTGAGCTTTTCCACGGTCGCGGGCTCCTTCATGGCCTTGTCCACGGCCGCCGCAAGCTTGTCGAGGATGGCCGGCGGCGTGCCCTTGGGCGCATGGATGCCGGCCCAGTGCGCGATCTGCAGATCGGCAAATCCCTGCTCCACGGCGGTGGAAAGCTGGGGGTAGGCCGAGATGCGCTGCGTCCAGGTGGTGGCCAAGGCCTTGAACTTGCCTTCATGCAGGATGTGGGGCAGGGCGATGATGCTGGCCTCCGAGGTGCCCTCTACCTGGCCGCCCAGCACGGCAGTCGTGCTTTCGGAGCCGCTCTTGTAGGGCACGGGCTGCAGCTGGGCGCCGTATTTGACGTTGAGCATTTCAGCGACGAAGTGCGGCGTGCTGCCGGTGCCCGCGGTGGCGAAGTTGAAGCCATGGCCCTTCTTGGAAGCTTCGACGAAGTCGCGCAGGTTGTTGTAGGGCGCATTCTTGGGCACGACGATCACCGATGGCGCCAGGCCTATCATCACCACGGGCTGCAGCGCGTCATCCTTGAAAGGCATGCTCTTCTTGATCATGCTGTTGGAAATCACGCCCGCAGCGCTGACCAGCAGCGTGTAGCCGTCGGCGCCGGCCTTGGCCACGATGTCGGCGCCCACGGTGCCGCCCGCGCCCGGTCGGTTGTCGATCACCACGGGCTGGCCCAGCACCTTGGACGCGCCTTCGGCGGCCGCGCGCGCCATCAGGTCATTGGCGCCTCCGGCGGCAAACGGCACGACCAGGCGAATGGGGCGTGCCGGCCAGTTGTCCACCGGGTCGGCGGCATGGGCCAGCGGGGTCAGCAAAACGGCATAGGCCATCAGATGGCGGCGATTCAAGAACATCGAAGTCTCCTGGATTCATGGTTATCGCAGTGAAACCGCAAACTGTGTGCCAGCCGCGATAGGGGTAAACCACGAGATTCCAAGTCGTTGAATTGACAAGCTTTTCTCCTGATCGTGGCGCTCCGATGGCAGTCTGTGATCTGCCGGTGTTGCAGCGGTGAAGCGATCGATTGCACGGATGCAACATCGGCGGCCAGTGGGACTGGGCTGCGCTCGCCGCCAGGCGACTGGCCCCGGGTCATTGAAAGCTCAGCCCCACCACACCGGCATCAGCCGGCGCACTTCATCGCGCGCGAAGCGGTCGTCCATGAGGAACAGCTCGCCGGTGTCGTTTTCCGAACGGATCACACGGCCCGCGGCCTGGACCACCTTGCGCAGGCCGGGAAACAGATAGGTGTAGTCGTAGCCGGTACGCGTGCCGAAGCGCTGCTGCATGCAGCGCTTCATGCTTTCGTTGACCGGGTTGAGCTGGGGCAGGCCCAGCGTGGCGATGAACGCGCCTATCAGCCGGTCGCCGGGCAGGTCTATGCCTTCGCCGAACGCGCCGCCCAGCACCGCAAAACCCAGTCCCTGGCCGCCGGCCTGGAAGCGGTCTATGAAAGCCTGGCGGCTGTCGTTGCCCATGGCGCGCACCTGGCGCCATACCGGCGGTGCATCGGGGCGAGCGCACAGCGCGTCGGCGACGCGCTCCAGATAGTCGAAGCTGCTGAAAAAGCACAGGTAGTTGCCCGGGCGCTTGTGGAACTGGTCGCAGATCAGCGCCACGATGCGGTCTATGGACGCTTCGCGGTCCTGGTAGCGCGTGGAGACATCGCGCACGATATGCACCGCCAGCTGCGCGGCCTTGAACGGCGCGGGCACGTCTATCCACGGGGTGTCGGCAGGCAGGCCCAGCGTGTCGCGGTAAAAGGCCGCGGGGCTCAGCGTGCCCGAGAACAGCACCGTGGCATGCGCTGCCGCATGGCGCGCGAGCAGGTGCGGCGCGGGAATCACGTTGCGAATGCACAGCATGGACGCGCGCTTGCGCCCGCGCTGCGGCGCCAGCAAGGTGATGTCGAACAGCGCGTTCTCGTCGAGCTTCTCCTCGAGCACGGCAAACTGCAGGGCTTCGAGATAAAAGCCCAGCACCGGGTCGCCGGGCAGCATGGGCTGGTCGGCGTTGGCTTCGGCAATCAGCGAGATGGCTTTCTGCAGCGCGGCCATGAAGTCCAGCGGCACCTCGGAATGGCATTCGTAGGTCTGCTGCTGGTTCTGGTGCAGCGCATTCCATGCGCGGTTGAGCGCGTCCAGCGACGTGCGTATGCGGCCCTTGGCGCCCTTGCGCGCGGCCGCGAGCGACAGCGGCGACAGCTCCGCGGTGTACATGCTGCGCGCGCGGTCCAGCAGGTTGTGCGCTTCGTCGACCAGCACGCCGACCTTCCAGTGATTGGCCTGGGTCAACGCGTGCAGCATGGCCGCGCCGTCGTAGAAGTAGTTGTAGTCGCCGATCACGACATCGCTCCAGCGCGCCATTTCCTGCGTGAGGTAGTAGGGGCAGACTTCGTGCGCCAGCGCCACTTCGCGCAG
>NZ_JAVWWA010000001.1:24323-35336 GCF_036666375.1 Comamonas sp.
TGTCCAGGCCTTGATCGGGGCAGGCCTTGAGCATGGGAAACAGCGTGCCTATGGTCTTGCCAATGCCTGTAGGCGCTTGGGCCAGGAGGCAGCTGCCGCCTTCGGGCGCGCGCGCGCAGCGGTACACGGCGACCGACAGCGCGCGCTGGCCCGCGCGAAAACTGCCCAGAGGAAAGGTCAGCGCCGTCAGCGCCTGGTCGCGCGCGCGCCGGTGCGCGTGTTCGCTTTGCGCCCATTGCAGAAAGCGCGCGCATTGCGCCCCGAAGAAGGCCTGCAGTTCGGCGGCTTCGAAGGCTTCGGCGATCGCGTATTCCTTCTGGTTGCCGATGTTGAAGTAGATCAGCGCCACCTTGAGGCGCGCCAGCGCGCGTTCGCTGCACAGCAGATGGCCGTAGATCTTCGCCTGCGCCCAGTGCAGCGCGCGGTGGTTGGCGCGGATCGCGTCGAGGTTGCCGCGGTAGGTCTTGATTTCCTCGAGCTGTCCGGCCGCGGCGTCGTAGCCGTCGGCGCGCCCGCGCACGCGCAGCGTCCCGTAGTCGCCTTGCAGCGCGAGCTCGGCTTCGTAGTCGGCGCCGCGCCGCGACTGCACCAGCTGATGGCCTTCGATGCCCTGCTGGGCCGTGGGCGCAGGCGTGAAGCGCAGGTCGAGGTCGCCCTGCTTGGCAGTGAACTCGCACAGCGTGCGTACCGAGACGGTATAGGTCATGGCCCGTCTCCGGCCACGCGCCACTGCACATGGCATACGCTCACCGGAATGCCGTGGTCGCTGCAGTATTGCAGCCAGCGGATCTGGTTGTCCTGCAGCTTGTCGCCCGGGCCTTTGACTTCGACGAGCTCGTAGCGCTGTTCGGCGGGCCAGAAGCGCACCAGGTCGGGAAAACCGCTGCGATTGGTCTTGACGTCGGCCAGCAGCCGCGTGAAGAGCAGCTTGAGATGCGCGGCGCTGATGCAGTCCAGCGCCAGGCGCAGCAGCGGCTCGGTCAGCGCCCCCCAGAACACGAACGGCGACTGCACGCCCTGCTTGTCGGCATAGCGCGCCAGAATGACGGGCGCGTATTCGCCGGTGTCGAGCAGCGCGAGACAGCGGGCGAACTCCGCGGCGCGGCGCGCGCTGAAATCGGGCGCGCTCAGGTCGGCCGGCCCGCTCTGGAACGGGTGGAAGAAAGCGCCTTGCACGGGCGCGAAGATCGCGGGCCAGCACAGCAGGCCGAACAGCGAGTTGATGAGTGCGTTCTCGACGTAGAACACGGGGCTCGCAGCGTCGTGCCAATGCGCGCGCAGCGCGTATTCGACCGACATCGGCGCCGTGGGCGCATCAAGCACGATGTCCGCGCGCATCTGCACCAGCGCCTGGCTGGCCGCCGGGCGTGGACGCGCCTTGGCCCGGCCCGTGTTGCGCAGCAGGCGCGGCAGCATGCGCTGGAGCTTTTGCAGTTCTTCGTCGCCTTCGGGCGCCAGCTGTGCCTGCAGCGCCTGCGCCAGGGCTTCCTCATGGCGCTCCAGGCGTTCGAGCACGCGTATGCGGCGGTGGCGCGCGCCGGGGTAGCTGCACTGCGCATAGGTCTGCAGCGCCTCGTCAAACAGCCCCGCGCGCTCGCAGGCATTGCCCAGGCGCAGCAGCAGCTTGGCGCGGCGCTTTTCGAGCCAGGGGTTGGGACTTTCGCAGGCGGCTATGGATTGCAGCATGGCCGCGGTCTCGGCGCCTTCTTCGAGCGCCTGGCGGCAGGCCTGCAGCGCCAGATAGGCGTCGATGTCTGCCCTTGTCTGGAAAGCGCGCGAGGCGGCGTCGAAGGCCACGCTTTCGTACTTGAACACGCCCAGGTCGGCGAGCACGAACTCGGTCCAGTTCTGGTGCAGGTTGCCGAAGAACATCAGCCGCAGGCGCTCGCTGAGTTCGCCCAGCATCACGCGCCAGACGGGCTCGCTGGCCTGCGGATGCCACTCGGCGTAGCGCCGCGGCGCCGCATGCACGCCGGCCAATGCTTGCAGCCAGTCGGACTTGCGCGGGCTGCTGCCGCGCTCGGCGCTGGCGAAGACTTCGGCGAGTTCGCTGCGCGTGTGCAGATCGAACAGTTCCTCGAGCAGCATGGGCGCCTGGGTGTCGAGCCAGCCCAGGGACAGCAGCGGTTGCGCCGCGCCCTCGATCCCGGGAATCTCCTCGTAGACCAGCTTGGAGGCGCGAAACCACGGCCCGCGGCGCATCAGCATGCGCACCAGCAAGGCCTGGGACAGCGCGGGCAGCGCGGCGAACTGCGCGAGAAACTCGCGTTCGCCCGCATCAAGCAGGTCGCTGTAGCGCTGTTCTATCCAGGCCAATGCACGCTGGAAGTTGTGCAGATAGTAGTAACGGTGCGGGGGCACCAGGCTGACGCTCGCCATGCTTCAAGCCGCGCTTGCGGTCTCCCTGCGCTGCAGACAATGGACGTGAAAACCGGAGCGGTCGACAGGTGTGAACATTCACAGACTGTACATAAATACATGTTTTCCCGGCCAAGGAAAATCCATGAAACGCGCTTTGCTACTGTGTCTGTAGCGAGCCCCGCTGACGGTGGGCGCGCCCTGGGCGCATGTGGCATTCCTGCCAGCGCCGGTGTTTGGGCTGCATATGTCGATCGGGCCGGCGGCATCCGCAGGCACAATCGCTGCTTGCAAAAGATGGGGGGATGCGTTGCGCATCCGTGGGGTCGATCGCAATTTCAAATCCAGAGGTCACAATGTCTGCTCTTTTCGCTTCCCGGTTTCTGAAGGGTGTCGCCACGCTTGCCGTGGGTTCGGTGGTCATGGCCGGTGCGGCCCGGGCGCAGGCGCCCGCACCGATCAAGGTGGGGGTGGCGCTCGATATTTCCGGACCGTTTGCGGCACCGGGTGCGGAAATCCGCGACGGCCTGAACCTGGCCATCAAGCTGCTGGGCAGCAAGCTGGGCGGCGTGCCCGCCGAATTCATCCAGGCCGACATGGCCGGCAACCCCGAGCAGGCGCGCCAGCTGGTCGACCGTTTCATCCAGCGCGAGAAGATCGATCTGTTCACCGGCCCTGTTGCCTCGAACGTGGCGCTGGCCGTGGGCCCCACGCTGTTCGCCGCCAAGGTGCCTTATCTGTCGGCCAACGCCGGCCCCAGCCAGCTCGCGGGCGCGCAGTGCAATGCCTACTTCTTCGGCACCAGCTACCAGAACGATTCCATGCACGAAGCCGCGGGCCAGTACGCGGCGAACAAGGGCTACAACAAGGTCGTGATCATGGCGCCCAACTACCCCGCGGGCAAGGATGCGCTCAACGGCTTCAAGCGCCTGTACAAGAAGCCGCTGGCCGACGAGATCTACACCAAGGTCGGCCAGCTGGACTTCGCCGCCGAGCTGGCCCAGCTGCGCGCGGCCAAGCCCGAGGCGGTCTACATCTTCCAGGCCGGCGGCATGGGCATCAACTTCATCAAGCAGTTCATGGCCGCGGGCCTGAACAAGGACATCACGCTGATCTCCTCGCCGTTCACCGCCGACGAGGACATCATCCCGGCCGTGGGCGCCTCCATGGTCGGCCTGTTCAATGCCTCGTCGTACGCGCATGACCTGCCGGTCGCCGCGAACCAGAAATTCGTCGCCGAGTTCCGCAAGGCCTACAACGGCCGCTATCCGTCGCTGTATGCGGCGTTTGCCTACGATGTGGTGATGAACATGGACGCGGCCGTCAAGCAACTGGGCGGCAAGGTCGGCGACAAGCCCGCGCTGGCCAAGGCGCTCAAGACCGCGGCGTTCGACTCGGTGCGCGGCCCGGTCAAGTACGGCAACAACCAGTTCCTGATCCAGGACTACTACCTGCGCAAGATCGTGCAGGGCGCCGACGGCCGCGTGACCAACCAGCTGCAGCCGGGCAAGGTGTTGACCGCGCACCAGGATGCGTTTGCGGCCCAGTGCGCGTTGAAGTGACTGGGCTGGAGATTTTGGCCAACAGCGGGATCCAGCAGATCAATACCGTTCGCCCTGAGCCTGTCGAAGGGCGTTTCAGGGCGCAATCTGCGTGCCCCCAAACAGCATTTCGTATTGCTTTAGGCCCTGCGTTCATCCTTCGACAGGCTCAGGACGAACGTAAGCCTGCAGCGGCCATGCTGTTTCTTGAGAACGCATGGCGAGACGTGTCTCGCTTAACCGGCTCAGGACGAACGCATTACCGACTCGCGCGGAGCGACGAATGGACCTGACTTTTTTTCTCGAACAGATCTTCAACGGCCTGGGGTATGGCTTCATGCTGTTCCTGCTCGCGGCCGGGCTGACGCTGGTGTTCGGCATCATGGACACGCTGAACCTGGCCCATGGTTCGCTGTTCATGGCCGGCGGCTATGTGTCGGCAACGGTGCATGCGCAGTCGGGCTCCTTTCTTGCCGCGGTGCTGGTGGCCGTGCTGGTGACGGTGCTGCTGGCCGTGCTGCTCGAAGCGCTGCTGGTGCGCCGGCTCTACGGCCGCGACCATCTGTCCCAGGTGCTGGCGACGTTCGGCATCGTGCTCGTGGCCGATGACGTGGTCAAGTTCCTCTGGGGGCCGTCACCCATCATGGCGCCCACGCCCGCGCTGCTGTCGGGGCCGGTGGAACTGCTGGGCCTGCCTTATCCCTCGTACCGGCTGCTGATCCTGGGCGCGGGTCTGGCCGTGGCCGCGGGTCTCTATGTGCTGGTCAATCACAGCAGGCTGGGCATGCTGGTGCGCGCCGGAGCGTCCAACCGCGCCATGGCCGAGTTCATGGGCGTGCGCGTCTCCCGGGTCTTCACCATCGTGTTCGCGCTGGGCGCGGCGCTGGCCGCGCTGGCCGGGGCGCTGATGGGGCCTATCAGCGCCGTCTCCATCGGCATGGGCGAAGCGATCCTGATTCCCGCGCTGGTGGTGATCGTGATCGGCGGCATAGGTTCGGTGCGCGGCGCCTTCGTTGCGAGCCTGCTGGTCGGCCTGGTCGATACCGCCGGGCGCGCGTTCCTGCCGCCGCTGCTGCGCGAAGTGCTCGCGCCCGCGCTGGCCGCCGATGTGGGGCCGGCGATCTCCAGCATCGCCATGTACATGCTGATGGCCGGCGTCCTGGTCTTCAAGCCTTCGGGATTGTTCCCGGCCCGCGTATGAGTGAGTCTTCCATGAATTCCAAGGCTTCGCCCTGGGCCGCGCGCGCCGGCATCGCCGTGCTGGTGCTGGCCCTGGCGCTGGTTCCGCTGCTCGCGCCGCTGTTCGATCTCGATTACTACACCGGCTTCGTGCGCCGGCTGATGATTGTCGCGCTGGCCGCGGCCAGCCTGAACTTCCTGATGGGCCGCGTGGGCCTGGTGGCGCTGGGCCATGCGGGCTTCGTGGGCGTGGGCGCTTACGCGGTCGCGGCGCTGGCCGAAGCCGGCTGGACTTCGGCCTGGGCTGTCTGGGGCCTGGCCGGCGTGGCGGGCGTCGTGGTTGCCGGCTTCACAGGCGCGGTCGCGCTGCGCACCAAGGGCGTGTACTTCATCATGATCACGCTGGCGTTCGCGCAGATGCTGTTCTATCTCGCGGTGTCGCTGCGCAAGTACGGCGGCGACGACGGTTATACGCTCTATGCGCCGCTGCACCTGATCGGCGGCGAGAACGCGATCGCCGCCAGCGGCGCGCCGCTGTACTGGGTGGTGCTGGCCCTCGTGGCGCTGGTGCTGCTGGCGCTGTGGCGCATCGAAGCCTCGCATTTCGGCCGCGCGCTCGAAGGCATTCGCGACAACGAGACGCGCATGCAGGCCATGGGCTATCCCACCTATCTTCTGAAGCTCTGCGCGTTTGCCGCGGCCGGTGGCGTCGCGAGCCTGTCGGGCGCGCTGATCGCGACGCAGAACGGCTTCATCAGCCCGTCGCTGATGCACTGGACGCAATCGGCGCTGCTCATCGTGATGGTGGTCATTGGCGGCGTGGGCCGGCGCTGGGGTGCGCCGCTGGGCGTGGCCGTGTGGCTGGTTTTCGAAGAAGTGCTCAAGCAGTTCACCGAATACTGGCATGCGCCCATGGGCCTGCTGCTGATCGCCGTGGTGTTTCTCGCGCCCAAGGGCCTGTCGGCACTCGCTTCAAGAAAGGCCGCGCCATGACGCTGCTGGTCGCGCATCAACTCGTCAAGCGCTTTGGCGCGCTGCTGGCCACCGACCATGTGAGCTTTGCGGTCAACGCCGGCGAAATCCATGCCTTGATAGGCCCCAACGGAGCGGGCAAGTCGACGCTGGTCAACCTGATTTCCGGGCTGCTGCCCGCCGACGGCGGCACGCTGTCGCTGGACGGCGTCGACCTCACCCACCTTGCGCCGCACCGGCGCGTGGCCGCGGGGCTGTCACGCTGTTTCCAGGTGACCAGCATCTTCCCTAAGCAGACCGTGGGCGAGAACCTGCTGCTCGCGGTGCAGGCGCATGCGGGTTCGAGCTTTCGCTTCGCCAAGCCGCGTGAAACCGACCACGACCTGCTCGCGGCCGCCCAGGCGCTGGCCGAGCGCGTGACATTGGCCGGCGAATGGGGCCGCGTTGCCGGCACCTTGCCGCATGGCGCGCAGCGCAAGCTCGATGTCGCGCTGGCGATCGCCGCGGCACCCAAGCTGCTGCTGCTCGACGAGCCCATGGCGGGCATGGGCCCGGTGGAGTCGGCCGAAATGGTCGAGTTGATTCAACGACTGCGCCAGGACATGGCCATCTTGCTGATCGAACACGACATGGACGCGGTGTTCCAGCTCGCCGACCGCATCTCGGTGCTGGTCTACGGCAAGGTATTGACCTGCGGCACGGCCGCCGAGATCCAGGCCGATCCGCAGGTGCAGGCGGTATACCTGGGCACAGAGACCGATCTCCTGGGGCTGGCTGCATGAAGAACATTCCATTGCTGGCCTGCGCAGGCCTCGAAGCCGGCTATGGCGCAAGCCAGGTGCTGTTCGGCATCGATTTCCACATCATGCAGGGCGAGGTGGTGACGCTGCTGGGCCGCAACGGCATGGGCAAGAGCACCACCATCAAGACCATCATCGGCGCGCTCAGGCCCAGCAAGGGCGAAGTGCGCTTCGCCGGCGAATCGGTGAACGCCAAGTCGCCCGACGCGATCGCGCGCCTGGGCGTGGCCATCGTTCCCGAAGGGCGGCACTGCTTTCCCAATCTTTCGGTGCGCGAGCACCTGATCGCTTTCGCCGCGCAGCGCAACGGACAACGCGATGCCTGGACCCTGGAGCGCATCTACGGCGTGTTTCCGCGTCTCAGGGAGCGCGCTCACCACATGGGCAACCAGCTTTCAGGCGGCGAGCAGCAGATGCTGGCCATAGGCCGCGCGCTGTCGACGAACCCGCGGCTGCTGATTCTCGACGAGGCCACCGAAGGCCTGGCGCCCGTGATACGCGAGGAAATCTGGCGCTGCCTGGCGACGCTCAGGGACGCGGGCCAGACGATTCTCGTGGTCGACAAGTATGTGCACCGGCTCGTGGCGCTGGCCGACCGCCACGTGATTCTCGAGCGCGGCAATGCGGTCTGGCAGGGAACGTCCGCCGAGCTCAATGCCGATCGCGCGCTGTGGCACGAACACCTGGGGGTGTGAGCCGCAACTGCGAATGAATGGCCCCATTGCGTTCGGGCGCGTATACCATTGCAGTCACTGTCGCTGTTGGTTGCGATGAACGTCATTGATCCCGTCACAGGAGATGCGCATGAATGAGTCAGCCAAACCGAACGACGCCGCCCCCCGCATGACCTTCTCGGCTCCGGTGGTCGTTCCCGCGCTGATCGTGCTGGCCGCGCTGCTGGTGCTGTGCGGTGTCTTTCCGCAGCTGGCCGACCGCGTCTTTTCGAGCGCCCAGGCCTGGGTGATCAGTCACTTCGACTGGTTCTACACCCTGGTCGTGTCGATGTTCCCGGTGTTTCTGGTGATGCTGGCGTTCAGCCGCTACGGCGACATCCGGCTCGGGCCCGACGACGCCAAGCCGGAGTTCAATTTCATCTCCTGGAGCGCGATGCTGTTTGCCGCGGGCATGGGCATAGGGCTGATGTACTTCGGCGTGGGCGAGCCGCTGCAGCATTACCTGAACCCGCCCACGCAAGCCGCGGGCACGCCCGCCGCGGCGCGCGAGGCGCTGACATCGACGTTCTTTCACTGGGGCATTCACGCCTGGTCCGTCTACGGTGTGATGGGCCTGGTGCTCGCGTATTTCGGCTTTCGCTACAACCTGCCGCTGACCATGCGCTCGGGCCTGTATCCGTTGCTGCAGCAGCGCATCAACGGCCCCATAGGTCATGGTGTCGACACGTTTGCGCTCGTGGGAACAATCGCCGGGCTCGCGACCACGCTGGGCTATGGCGCGCTGCAGCTTGCCGCGGGCCTGCACATCGTGACCGGCTGGGACACCGGAACGGTCGCGTTTCGCATCGGCCTGATCGTGCTGGTCGTGGGCCTGGCAGGGCTGTCGGCAGCCTCGGGCCTGGACAAGGGCGTGCGCCGGCTGTCGGAAATCAATCTGATCCTGACTTTCATCCTGCTGGGCTTCGTGCTGATCTTCGGGCCCACGGTTTACCTGTTCCAGGCGTTCAGCGAGAACATAGGCAACTATCTGTCCAACCTGGTGAGCCTGTCGCTGCGCACATTTGCGTATGAGCCCGCGCAGGACCCGGCCTGGTTCGGCGGCTGGACGATTCTCTACTGGGCCTGGTGGATCTCCTGGTCGCCTTTCGTGGGCATGTTCATCGCGCGCATTTCGCGCGGCCGCACAGTGCGTGAATTCATCGTCGGCGTGCTGCTGATTCCCACGGCCTTCAACCTGCTGTGGATGACGGCTTTCGGCAACGGCGCGATCTGGATAGACACCCATGTGGCCCAGGGCGCGCTGGCGCAGACCGCGGGCAATGTCGACGCGCTGCTGTTCCGTTTCTTCGAGTACCTGCCGCTGGCAAAGACGGTGTCCTGGTTGGCCATCCTGTTGATCGCCATGTTTTTCGTGACGTCGGCAGATTCTGGCGCCTATGTGGTCGATGCGATCGCATCGCGCGGTCATCCGCGCTCGCCGGTGTGGCAGCGGCTTTTCTGGGCCGCGGTGCTGGGCGTGACGGCGATTGCGCTGATGCTCGCCGGCGGACTCAAGGCCTTGCAGGCGATGACCCTGGTCGCGGCCTTGCCCGTGGCCGCGATCATGGCGGTGCTGTGCGTGGGGCTGTGGCGCGGTATGAAAGCCGACCTGCGCAACGCCTCCCAGGACTGGGCGCCCGCGACCAGCTTCTGGAACGGCCAGCACTGGCGCAAGCGTCTGGAGCTGATCGTGCGCCAGCCCAGCAGCCTCGACGTGCGCAGCTTCCTGCGCAAGACCGTGCTGCCCGCGATGCGCGAAGTGGCCGCGGAAATGGAGCGACAAGGGGTGCACGCGGTGGTGCACGATGACAGCGCGGGCCATGACGGCGACGCTGCGGGATCGGTGCGGCTGGTCATTCCCATCGCCGAGCTGCGCGATTTCGTCTATGGCGTGCGCCCGGTGAAGCGCAAGCTGCCCGGGTTCATCCTGACCGAAGTCACCGACGAGGAAGCCAATGCGCGCCGCCATGTCGTCGAGCCCATGACCTTCTTCGCCGATGGCCGCGAAGGCTACGACATCCAGTATCTGCGCCAGGAAGAACTGATTGCCGACATTCTGCGCAACTACGAACGCTATCTGTCGCTCAGCGCCGATCAGCGCAATCTGCTGCTCAACCGCGCGCCAGGGCACGTCGAATGACTGCGCGGCCGGGGCGGCTCTCGCCCCGGCCGGAGGTCAGCCCGTCACGGATTTCTTGCCTGGCGGGCGGCCCTTGACGGGTGTTGCGGGGCTGCGGCATACAAGTCTCAGCGGCCACAGGCTCACGACCAGCACGCCCTGCGGCGGCGGTGGTTTTCTTCGCGAGCCTTTCGCCACGCGCGCGGGCTTGCCGTCAAGAACGGAGTGGGGTGGGGTCAGTTGCATGGTCATGGCTCACTTCCTGCCGTACATAGGTGAGCGCGGCCCGTACAGCAGACCGTTCGCGCCGCCGGCGGAAAGCAGCCGCTGCGTGGCGATGCCCGCAATGTTGTGCGAGGCGTCGGTGGCCGTGCTCAGGATTTGATTGACGAGGGCGGTGATCAGCATGCCGGCCAGACCGCTGCCCGTGCTGTTGCCGCTTTCCTTGCTGGAGGCCGATGCCTTGCCCGACCAGAGCAGGTCACCGGTGCGCAGGTCGACCAGCTGAGCCTGCGCGCTGACCACGGTGGTGCTGTCGATCACCTGATAGATGGTGCCGTAGCGCGTGATCCTGATGCGCAGCGCGGCATCCGCGCCAAAGATATCCCTGAGGCTGGCCGCGGGGATGTCGTGTGCATCTTCGGCGCTCTGCATGCCGTTCTCGCGCAGGGTTTCGGTCACCAGCGCCACGGGCAGCACGTAGTAGCCGGCTTCGGCCAATGGAAAGGTCGCATGCGACAGCACGCTCGCCGTCGCCTGGACCTCCGGGGCTTCGTTGACGGGCGGCAGCACCAGGATGGACGCCGGATTTGCCGCACGGAATGCACTGTTGCCCTGCGCCGGCGTGCTCGCGCATCCCGTGAGCCAGATGCAGGCCACAAGCCAGGCGCACCCCTGCAGCACCTTGGTGATGGAAGGTGTGGGCATGTCAGTTCCCATTCTTTTTCAGGTTGCCAATGAGGTGGTCGATGTAGCGGGTCGACTCGGGAAACAACGCCTTTTCACGTTCCCAGGCGAGCAGCCCATCGTTGGTGCGACCGACTTTCAGGTACAGCAGCCCCAGATGGGCCTGGTAGCCGGGCGGCAGCGCGGCAGGGTCTTGCATCTGCGCCAGGCCTTCTTCCAGCGCCTGGATCTGTTGCTCGGCGGATGTACCGTCGTTCTTGAGATAGCTGTACACCTGATCGGGGTAGCTTTTCCAGTCATAGAGCGGCGCCAGCGCCGCGCAGCCCAAAAGCAGACAGCCCAGACCCAAGGCCGTGACGTGCAGGAACGGAGTGCGGAGTTTCATGGTCTGGCCTTTCAGTGCATGGTCGCGGGCAAAGCGGGCA
>NZ_JAVWWA010000001.1:35436-43872 GCF_036666375.1 Comamonas sp.
AGCGGGCAGCAGGCCTGCGTCCACGGCTTCGCCCAGGCGATCGACGGCTTCGCGGATCGCCAGGTCGAGCACCTTGCCGTTGAGCGTGGCGTCATGGCTGGCGCTGCCGCCGAAGCCGACGATCTCGCGGTTCGCCAGCTGGTATTCGCCCGATCCCTGGACCGAGCGCACGACTTCCGAAGTGCGGCTGTCGACGATGTTCAGCGTCACCTTGGCATAGGCGATCTGGGTCTTGCCGCGCCCGAGCACGCCGAAGAGCTGCCTGTCGCCGACTTCCTTGCGGCCGAATTCGGAGACATCGCCCGTGAGCACGTAGTCGGCGCCCTGGAGCGGCTGCGCGCTGCCGTGCAGGTTGGCTTCGAACCGGGTTTGCTCCATGTTGTCGCGGTCGAGCACCAGAAAGCGCTGGGTCTGCTGCAGGTGGCTGATGAGCAGCGTTTTGGCCTGGCTGCCAAGCCGGTCGCTGCCCGAGGAAAAAGCGCCGCGCAGGTAGCTGGAGCGGTTGTCGAACCGGCCCACGGCGATCGGGCTGCGCGGTCCCTGGTAGCTGCGCGTGGCGGCCTTTGTCTGGGACACGGCCAGCGCCTGCGACGTTTCCGTCGCGCAGCCGCCCAGGACCAGGGGAGCACAGAGGGCAGCGCAGGCTGCAAACAGAAGAAGAGGGCGCATGGGATCAAGTGTTTGTTATTGATAAAACAATGATAGTTTCATGTTTGATAGATTTCAACTATTAAAATCCAGACTGCGTGATCGCCTACAAAACGCGTGATGCGCGCGGAACACACTGTGTTGGCGCCGCGGCTTTTTGGCGCCGTCCCCATGAACTCCCATGACAACGTGCTGATCGTTGGCGCCGGTCCTACCGGCCTGGTACTTGCGCTGTGGCTCACCGCGCAAGGCGTGCGGGTGCGCATCGTCGACAAGACCCGCGCGCCGGGAACGACGTCACGCGCGCTGGCCGTGCAGGCGCGCACGCTGGAGCTGTACCGCCAGCTCGATCTGACCGACGCCGTACTGGCCGCGGGCCACCGCAATCCCGCGCTCAACCTCTGGACCCGCGGCACAAAACGCGCGACGCTGCGCTTTGGTTCGGCGGGGCGGGATATGACGCCCTATCCGTTTGTGCTGATCTATCCGCAGGACCGGCACGAGCGCCTGTTGATCGCGCGGCTCGAGGCCCTGGGCGTGGCAGTGGAGCGCCAGACGGAATGCCTGGGCTTCGAGGATTGCGGCGACCACGTGGCGGTGCAGCTGCGCGCTGCCGATGGCCGTGAGCAGCGCTGCGCGGCGGCCTTTGTCGCGGGCTGCGACGGCGCTCGCTCCATCGTTCGCCACCAGATGGGAACAGGCTTTCCGGGCGGCACCTACGGCAAATTCTTCTATGTGGCCGACGTGCAGGCGCGTGGCCCGGCCGCCAGCGGCGACATCCACATCGCGCTCGACGAGGCCGATTTCGTCGCCTGGCTGGCCTACAACGATCGCGGGCAGGGGCGGCTGATCGGCGTCGCCGACAATGAGGACGCGGACCGCGCCGACACGCTGACCTTCGACGATGTGGGCCACCGCGCGATTGCCCGCATCGGGCTGGAGGTGGACCAGGTCCACTGGTTTTCCACCTACCGCGTGCACCACCGCGTGACCGACCGTTATCGCCAGGGCCGGGCCTTTCTCGTCGGCGACGCCGCGCATATCCACAGCCCGGCAGGGGGCCAGGGAATGAACACCGGCATAGGCGATGCGATCAACCTCGCCTGGAAAATGGCGGCCGTGCTGCGCCGGGGCGCGCCCGACGCGCTGCTCGACAGCTATGAAGCCGAGCGCCGCGCGTTCGCGCTGCGGCTGGTCGAGACCACGGACCGCGTGTTCCAGTTCATCACCGCCGACGGGCCGTTTGCCGACTTCGTGCGCACGCGCATCGCGCCCATCGTCGCGCCGCTGGCCTATGGCATAGACGACGTGCGCGAGTACCTGTTCCGCATCCTGTCGCAGACGCTGATCAGCTACCACGACAGCCCCATCAGCGAAGGCCAGGCCGGCGAAGTGCGCGGCGGCGATCGTCTGCCCTGGGTGCGCGCGGACGACAACCACGCACCGCTGGCGGCCATTGCCTGGCAGGTGCATGTCTATGGCGCGGCGCGCGACGACCTGGCCGCCTGGTGCGCCGTCCAGGGCATTGCCTTGCAGCGCTTCGATTTCGGTGCGCCGCACGCCGCGGTCGGCTTGCAGCGCGACGCCGCCTACCTGATCCGTCCCGACGGCCATGTCGGCTGCGCCGATCCCGACGCCAGCGCCGCGCGGCTGGAAAACTATCTGCGCAGCTGTATGGGCCAGGCCGGCGCGGCGTGACCGCAGCGCTCGCCAGCCGTTCTTCTGGGCTATGCTGGGCGGCCTCTGCGTACCTGCTTTCTTGATGCATTATCTGAACCATGCCGCCTGCGGCCCGCTGGCCGACGCCGCACTCCACGCCATGCACCGCCACGCGCTGTGCGAACAACAGCTCGGCGGCTATGGCGCGGCGCGCGCCGCCCAGGCCGAACTGGACCAGGTCTACGCCGGCATTGCCGCGGCCATTCATGCGTCGCCGCAGGACATCGCGCTGACCCAGGGCAACAGCGACGGCTGGGGCCGCGTGGTGGAGGCCATGGATTGGCGCGGCGGCGGGCGCATCCTGGCGCCGCGCGGCGAGTGGGGCGGCAACCTGGGTCTGCTGATGGCGTTGGCGCAACGCCACGGCGTGCAGGTCGAGGAAATTCCCAGCGACCCACACGGCGCTGTGGACCTCGACGCGCTGCAGGCGTTGCTGTGCACGCCCGCCAGCCTGGTGGTGCTGACCTGGATGCCGGCCAACGGCCCGCTGGTCCAGCCCGCGCAGGACGTGGGCAGTCTGTGCGCGCTTGCCGGCGTGCCCTTGCTGATCGATGCGGCCCAGGCGGTGGGGCAGTGGCCGGTCGACGTGCGCAGCCTGCAATGCGCGGCGCTGACGGCGCCGGGGCGCAAATGGCTGCGCGGGCCGCGCGGCACGGGGTTTGTCTATGTGCACCCGGATTTCCTGCCGCGGTTGCGCCCGCTGGGCGCCGACCATTTCGCGCGGCCCTGGCAGGGAGAGAACACCTGGGACTATCGCGACGATGCGCGCCGGCTCGAGCCTTCGGAAGCGTCGGTCGCGCTGCGCCTGGGCCTGGGTGCGGCGCTCGCCGAATGGGCCTCCCTGGGCATAGATCACATCCAGGCGCAGATACAGCAGCGCGCCACCTGGCTGCGCGCGCGGCTCGATGCGCTGCCCGGCGTGCAGACGCTGCGTACCGGGCCGCATGCGTGCTCGGGCATCGTGACGTTCACCTGTGCCGGCCATGGCGCCGCGTCCCTGCACCAGGCGCTGCAGCAGCGCGGCGTCGAGGCGGCGATCAGCCCCCTGGCATTCACGCCCTGGGACATGCAGGCGCGCGGCCTCGATGCCTTGTTGCGGCTTTCGCCCGGCCATGACACGCGCTGGGAAAGCCTGCAGTACGCCTGCGATGCGCTGGAGGAATTCCTGCGCGCGCAGTGAGGGGCTTCAGGGAGTCCTGAGACCCGCAATGGCAGCGAGACAGAACTGCGTCATGGTCTCGACCTGGTGGTCCAGCGTGCGCGAGCGGCTGGCCTTCATGGGCGCGGGGCGGCGGTGCACGCGCAGCACCGCCAGGCCGTGGATGGATGACCACAGCATCTGCAGCGCGTCCGCATGCGGCATCGCGCATTGGTCGGGCGGCGGCAGCAGGGGCTGGGCGATCTCGCAGAACAGCAGGTAGGAAGCCCGGCCTTGCTCGGCGAGTTCGGGATACTGCAAGCGGTTGCCAAGGCCTGGCCCCAGCATCAGTTCGAACAGCGAGCCATTGGCCTGGGCGAACTCCACATAGCCGCGCACCAGCGCGTGCATGCGGCCCTGCTGGTCATCCGCTGGAAGCTTTGCGAGGTAGCTGCGGCGCAGCGCGATCAGCTCGCGAAAGCCTTGCGCGGCCATGGCCGCAAGCAGGCCGTCCTTGTCGCCGAAATGGTGGGCCGGCGCGCCCACCGAGACGCCCGCGGACTTGGCGATCTGGCGCAGGCTCAACTGGTCGAGGCTGACCTCGCGCAGCAGCGCCACGCCCCACTGCACCAGCGATTCGCGCAGATTGCCGTGGTGCCACTGTCCCTGGGGTTTGACGGCCGGTGCGCTGGATTTTTCAGGCTTCATTCCATCCTCTTCACACTCTCGTGCCCGCCGAGTCTAGTCAACTCGGGGACACCTGCTCTCCTGTACGCAGTCAAACCAAGGGAAGTCCCTAGGACCTGCGGCCTGGGCATGGCGCAATCCATGGGTTAAATTGAACACTGTTCAGTTTGCATCATCTGGCGAGTTCGGAGAAAAAATTGGTTCCTTCCCTGGTCTTTGGAAATCAGCATTGGAGCAAGGCGGCGCTGGCGCTTCTGGCAGATCGTGTCTCGCGCGGCCTGCAGGCGCTGGGCGTGCAAGAAGGCGGCACGGTGGCCGTCATGCTCAAGAACAGCCCCAGCTATGTAGCCACGGTGATTGCCTGCAAGCGTGCGGGCGTCTACCTGGTCTCGCTCAACTGGCACTTCAAGGCCGGCGAAGTGGAGTTCCTGCTCAAGGACAGCGGCGCCCAGGCGCTGGTGGTGCATGAAGACCTGGTCGACACGATTCGCGCCGGCGTGCCAGAAGGCGTGGCGCTGCTCGTCGCACCGCTGCACGAAGATGCCGACCACGTCGCCCGCCAGGCCTGGCCGGCGCTGGGCCAGCAGGGCGAGATGTTGCCCGAGAGCCAGCGCTTTCCTTTCAACGCCGTGGTCTACACCTCGGGCACCACGGGCAAGCCCAAGGGCGTGCGCCGCCTGCCGGTCGCGCCCGAGATGCGCGCCCAGGTCGACGCCGAAGCCGCCAAGGTGCCGGGCGCGGTCTACGGCACCACGCCCGAATCGGTGGCGCTGCTGAGCGCGCCCATGTACCACAGCGCGACCATGTCGTTCGTGTCCCATGCCTGCGCGGTGGGGGCGACGCTGGTGCTCGAGCCCAGCTTCAAGCCCGAGCGCACGCTGCAGCTGATCGCCGAGCACCGCGTCACCCATGCCTATCTCGTGCCGACGATGTACCAGCGCCTGCTGGCGCTGCCCGACGAAGTGCGCGCGGCCTACGACCTGTCTTCGCTGCAGCAGGTGTCGTCGACGGGCTCGCCCTGCGCGCGCGAACTCAAGCTGCGCATGATCGACTGGTTCGGCCCCACGATCACCGAAGCCTATGGCTCCAGCGAGGCCGGCTACACCACCTTCATCACCGCCGAGGAATGGCTGGCCAAGCCCGGTTCCGCGGGCCGCGCGCTGGGCAGCGCCCAGCTGTCCATCGTCGGCGACGACGGCCAGGAGCTGCCGCGCGGCGAGATCGGCCTGATCTATGTGCGCCAGCCGGCCATGCCCGACTTCACCTATATAGGCCGCGAGGACGACCGCCAGAGCATCAGCCGCGACGGGCTGGTGACGCTGGGCGACATGGGTTTCATCGATGACGACGGCTACCTGTTCATCTGCGACCGCAAGTCGGACATGGTGATTTCGGGCGGCGTGAACATCTACCCCGCCGAAGTCGAGGCCAGCATTCTGACCATGCCTGAAGTCAGCGACGTCGCGGTGTTCGGCATTCCCGACGCCGAGTTCGGCGAGTCCATGGCCGCGGCAGTGCAGCTCAGGGAAGGCAGCACGCTGGCGGCGGACACGATACGCCAGCGCCTGCGCGAGAAGATCGCCAACTACAAGATTCCGCAGACCATCACCTTCCACGACAGCCTGCCGCGCGAGGACACCGGCAAGATCTTCAAGCGCCTGCTGCGCGCGCCGTATTGGGCCGGCGTCGACCGCCGCATCTGAAACCGACTTCACCAGGACTTTCCATGGCCTTGCCTTCCACGCTCAAAGACAAGCTGCGCCTGCCGCTGATTGCCGCGCCGCTGTTCATCATCTCCACGCCCGATCTGGTCATTGCGCAGTGCAAGGCCGGCATCGTGGGCTCGTTTCCGGCGCTCAATGCGCGGCCCGCCGACCAGCTTGAAGTCTGGCTAGAACGCATCACCTCCGAACTCGCGGAATACGACCGCCAGCATCCCGACCAGCCTTCGGCGCCGTTTGCGGTCAACCAGATCGTGCACAAGAGCAATGACCGGCTGGACCACGACATGGAGGTCTGCGCGCGCTTCAAGGTGCCCATCGTCATCTCGTCGCTGGGCGCGCGCAAGGAAATCAACGAGGCGGTGCATGCCTGGGGCGGCATCGTGCTGCATGACGTGATCGACAACAGGTTCGCGAAGAAGGCCATAGAGAAGGGCGCCGACGGCCTGATTGCCGTTGCCGCGGGCGCGGGCGGCCATGCGGGCGCGCAGTCGCCGTTTGCGCTGCTGCAGGAAATCCGCCAGTGGTTTGACGGCCCGCTGGCGCTGTCGGGCTCGATCTCCAGCGGCCGCGCCATCCTCACCGCCCAGGTCATGGGCGCCGATCTGGCCTATATGGGCTCGGCCTTCATTGCGACGCAGGAAGCCAATGCCGTTGACGGCCACAAGCAGATGATTGTCGACAGCGCCGCCAACGACGTGGTCTACACCAACCTGATCACCGGCGTGCATGGCAACTACCTCAAGCCGTCGATGGCGCGCGCCGGCCTCGATCCCGACAACCTGCCCGTGGGCGATGCCAGCCAGATGAACTGGGCCGCGGGCAAGCCCAAGGCCTGGAAGGACATCTGGGGCTGCGGCCACGGCATAGGCGTGCTCAGCGAGATCCAGCCGGCGGGCGTTTTCATTGCCGGCCTGGTGCAGCAGTACCGCGAGGCCTGCCTGTCCACGCAACAACTCATTGCCGCGCGCGCCTGAGGCGCCTGCGTTCGGCATTACCAATCAAAAGCAGGAGACAAGACATGAATTCCAAGCGCAATGTTCTGAAGATGGTGGCCGCCGCCGGCATGGTGGCGGTGTCCGGGCTGTCGCTGGCCCAATCGGCCAAGCCGGTGCGCATGCTGCTGCCGCTGGCACCGGGCGGCGGCTCCGACACCATTGGCCGCGCCGTCGCCAATGAAATGAGCAAGACGCTCAACGTCACCATCGTTGCCGAGAACAAGCCCGGTGCCTCGGGCACGCTGGCGCTCAATGATGTGATTCGCGCGCCGGCCAGCAATCCCACGTTCGGCCTGGTGCTGGGCTCCACGCTGGCCGTGGTGCCGCATCTGATGAAGGTGCCCTACGACAGCGTCAACGGCATCAAGCCGGTGGTGCAGCTGGGCGTCACGCCTTTCGTGCTGCTGGTCAACAAGAACCATCCCGCCAAGACGCTGGCCGAGTTTGTCGCGCTTTCCAAGCGCAATCCGCAGAGCTTCGGCTCCTACGGCGCGGGCACCTCCAGCCATGTCGCGGGCGAAGCCTTCAACAACGCCGCCGGACTCAAGCAGGTGCATGTGCCCTACAAGGGCACGGCGCCCGCGATCAACGACCTGCTGGGCAGCCAGGTGGACTCGGTGGTCGCCGACTTCGGCGTCGCCGGCCAGCATCTGGGCAAGGACGGCAAGCTGCGTGCGCTGGCCGTGACCGGGCCCAGCCGCTCCGAAGGCTTCCCCGATGTGCCCACGTTTGGCGAGCAGGGCTATCCGGCGATGAACGAGCTGGTCGGCTGGATTGCCTTCGTGACTTCGGCCAACACGTCCGACGAACAGGTCGCGACCTGGGCCAAGGCCGCGGCCGCTGCGCTGCGCGTTCCCGAAGTGCGCCAGCGCCTGATCGGCCTGGGCTATGTTCCCGCCGGCACCCACGGCAAGGAGTTCGACAAGATCGTCGCCGACGAGCCCGTGCGCTGGGGCTCGCTGATCAAGGCCTTCAAGATCACGCTGGAGAACTGAGCGCCGCGGCCTCAGCGCTGCCAGCCTGTGGCGCGCAGCGCGCGGTTGCGCGCGCCCGTCAGCAGCGCGGCCAGCGCGCAGAGCGCGCCGCCGCCTGCCAGGGCGATGCCGGCCGAGGCGCGTTGCGCCGCGCCGCCCAGCGCCAGGCCGCCCAGCGCGGGTGCCAGATTCATCTCCAGCAGCCACAGCGCGGAAATGCGCCCGCGCAAGGCATCGGGCGTATGCCGCTGCAGCAGCGCGCCGCGCACGATGTCGGCAACGGTGTCGCACGCGCCGGCCAGCACCAGCAGGGCCAGCGCCAGCCACGGCTGCGCCGCCCATCCCACGCACAGCAGGGCCAGGCCCCAGCCCATGGCCGCGGCAATCAGCAGCAGGCCGGGGCGATCGAGGCGCCGCGTCCAGCCCGAAGTGGCCGCGGCCAGGAAGGCGCCGGCCGCGGGCGCGGCATGCAGCATGCCCACCAGCTGGGCGTCGCCGGCAAACGTCTCCACGCCCAGCTGGGGCAGCAGCACCCAGGGCGTGGCGCACAC
>NZ_JAVWWA010000001.1:43972-104089 GCF_036666375.1 Comamonas sp.
CAGCCCGGCAATCGTGCCCAGCGCCAGGCCCAGGCCCACGCCCGCCACCTTGAGCGAGGACTGGGTCAGGCTCCAGACCTGCCAGGCGACGGCAACGCCCAGCACGCCATAGACCAGCACCGACACCAGCCTTGCGGTGTACAGCAGGCGAAAGCCCGGCGACTGCAGCGGCGACAGGTCGAGCGCGTGCCGCGCGAACCAGGCGCGCCAGCCGGCGCGCGCGCCGGCGTCCGAATGCTTGGCCACGTCAGGCCTTCTTGAATTCGTGCTCGGCCATGCCGCGGCGCCAGTAGGAAACGATGAGCTGCTCGCTCTTTTCCAGGCCGCGGGTTTCCCGGGCCCAGTGGCGTATCGCCTGCGCCGCCTCGAACTCGGCGCCGGCCCAGACAAAGCGCGTGCCCGCCGGCGCGGGCCAATGCACGCCGCGCAGCGCATCAAGCAGCAGGCTGGTCGTTCCCGGCGCGGCTGCGCCGCGGTGCAGCCAGTGCCACTGCAGGCCGGGCGGCGCGACCACCGGCAGCTGGTCCTGCGGGCCCTGGACTTCGGCAAACACCTGGCCGCGGGTGGTGGCGGGAAGCGCCGCGGCAATGCGCAGCATGGCGGGCAGCGCGGTGTCGTCGCCCGCCAGCAGCATCCAGTCGGCGGGCGCGGCCGTGCGCCCGCCCGGGCCGCTCATGCCGATTTCCTGGCCCACGCCCGCTTGCGCCGCCCAGGCCGAGCCCGGGCCGGCGTCCGCATGCAGCACGAAGTCCACGTCCAGCCAGCCCGCGGCGCCGTCGATCGCGCGCATGGTGTAGGTGCGCACGTCGAGGCGCTTGTCGCCTTGCGCAAAGCGCGGCATGCCGCTGGGCGACAGCGTGGGCCACTCGGGGGCGGTGATGCCGGGCTGGGGGAACATCAGCTTGCAGTGGATGTTCTCGTCCTGGGCGTAGCGCGCCAGGTCATTGCCGGCAAAGCGCACGCGCCGCAGGTGCGGCGTCAGCGACTGCACCGCCAGCACGCGCAGCACGCGAAACGCGGGCGGGCGCTGCAGCGCGCTGCCGTCGCCGTCCCAGACCAGCGCCGCGTCGTCGCTTTGCGTGGCCTCGAGAATCAGATGGGCAAGCATCAGCTTGATGTCCTGCAGCGCCTCGATGCCGGGCGCACTGGCCGACGCGTGGATGGAGCCGTCCTGGGCCCAGAGGCTGGCCAGTCCCAGGTCATGGGCCACGGTCCAGCGCGCGCCTTCGCGCTGCGGCGCGAGATCGTGTTCGCGCATGTGTTCGACGATGGTCTCGACCATGGCCTGCGCCTGATCGGTGCGCACGCAGGTGCGGGCCTGTAGCAATGTCATCCTGATTTCCTGTTGTCCACCGCAAATCTGCGATTTGCTGGCGGGTGTTAGCCGCTCCAAGCGGTTTGTACGGGCGGCTGCGGGTGGGGTCCGGCCGGGCCGTCGACCAGCACGAACAGCCGGCCTTGCTCGCAGCTGCGCACGCGCGCGTTCACGCCGTAGGCGGCGCGCAGGCGTTCGGGCGTGATGGTCTGCTGCGGCGGGCCGAAGGCGCAGAGCCGGCCGGCCTGCAGCAGCGCGATGTCGTCGGCCCATTGCGCGGCCAGCGACAGGTCATGCAGCACCACGATCACGATGCGTCCCGCGTGCGCGAGCTGCTGCACGGTCTGCATCACCTGCCATTGATGGGCCAGGTCGAGCGCGCTGACCGGCTCGTCGAGCAGCACGATGGGACAGTCGCGCACCATGACCTGGGCCAGCGCCGCCATCTGCCGCTGGCCGCCCGAAAGGTGGGCCAGCGGCTGCATCGCGAGTGGCGCCATGCCCAGCTGTTCCAGGGCCTGCATGGCGCGCGCCGGCGAGGCCGTTGCAAGGCCGTGCATGGCCACCAGCGTGGCTTCAAGCACCGTGAGCGAGCCGCCCGCCGCGCCCAGTTGCGGCATGAAGGCGACCTGGCGCGCGCGCTGCGCCGCGGGCAGGGTCAGCAGCTCGCTGGCGCCAAAGCGCACCTGGCCGCGCGCTGCCACCAGGCCCGACAGCGCGCGCAGCAGCGTGGACTTGCCCGCGCCGTTGGGCCCGACCAGGGCCAGCAGGCGTCCGGGGGCCAGCGGCGGCAGCGTGAGCCCCTGCAGCACGCGGCGCTGGCGGTAGTCGACCTGCAGATTGTCAATTGCCAGCGGCGCCGGCGCGAGCGTGGGTGTACAGGCTTTCATGCCGCACCCCGCGTGCGGCGCAGCACCAGCAGCACGAACACCGGCAGGCCGACCAGCGCGGTGATGATGCCCACCGGCAGCAGCACGCCGGGCACGATGGACTTGCTGACCACCGAGGCCAGCACCATCAGCAGCGCGCCCACCAGCGCGGCGGCGGGCAGCAGATGGCGATGGCCGTCGCCCACGAGCAGGCGCGCGACATGCGGGCCGACCAGGCCGACAAAACCAATGGTGCCGGCCAGCGCCACGGCCACGGCCGCCAGCAGGCTGATGCGCAGCAGCGCCCAGCGGCGCAGATGCGCCACGTCGATGCCGTAGCTGCGCGCGCGCTCGTCGCCCAGGCCCAGCGCGGTCATCGCGCTGGCAGCGCGCCAGGAAAACGGCAGCACGCAGGCAATCACCAGGGCCAGCAGGCCCACGCCCAGCCAGTCGGCGCGCGCCAGGCTGCCCATGCTCCAGAACACCAGCTGCTGCAGCGCGTCCTCGCTGGCGACAAACTGCACCAGCGACAGCAGCGCCGCGGCCGCAAAGCCAATGGCAATGCCGAACAGCACCAGGATCTGGGCATCGGCGCCGGGCCGGCGCGCAAACAGCTGCAGCAGCGCCAGCGCGCCAAGCGCAAAGATGAAAGCGTTGCCCGAGACCAGCCAGGCCGCGGGCAGGCCCGGAATGCCCCAGTTGAGCACGATGGCCAGCGAAGCGCCCAGCGCCGCGGCCGACGACACGCCCAGCGTGAACGGTTCGGCCAGCGGATTGCCCAGCACGGTCTGCATCTCGACGCCGGCAACTGCCAGCGCCACGCCGACCAGCACCGCAAGCAGGGTCACGGGCAGGCGCAGATCCCAGAGCACGACATGCAGGCTGGGGGGCAGCGAGTCAGGCTGCCACAGGCCGTGCAGGGCCTGCATGAAGCGCAGCGACGAAGGCCCGCTGGTGATGTCAAGCAGCATGGCGGACAGCGTCAGCGCCAGCAGCAGCGCGACCAGGCACCAGCGCCTGCGCTGGCTCGCGCGGTAGGCGCGCAGCGGCTCGGCCAGGGCCGGCGAGGAAAGGCCAGGGTCCACGGCAGGAAAGTCATTCATGGTTGCAGCGAAGTCCAGAAGCTGCCGCGCCAGGGCGCAGCGAGAAAGCGCTGGTTGAGCGCGTCCAGCGTGGCCTGGGGCTTGACGTCGGCAAACTCGCGCGGGTGCAGCCAGGTGGCAACGCATTCCAGGCTGACGATGCCCAGTCCGCCGTGCCAGAGGCCATGCACCTGGCCGTTGCGCACGGCGCGCGTCTGCGCCAGACCCGTGCGCTGCACCACGCGGCGCAGGCTGTCCTGGGCCTGGCCCGGCGCGACCCCGGGCCCGAGCAGCAGGCCGCCGCGCGACTGCAGGTGCAGCCCGCCGGTGCCGATGTAGATCTCGGGGTCCTGGGCCATCACATATTCGGTGCTCAGCGTTCCGGCCATGCCGGCAATCAGCTCGCCGCCGATCAGCCGGCCGCCGGCCATGCGCACCATGTCGCCCAGATTCTTGCCCGCGCCCATCGACAGGCAGCAGGGCGCCGAGCCCGCATGCGGCTCCATCAGCACCAGCGGCAAGCGCGCATTGCGCGCGCGCAGGCGCTGCACGCCCTCGCGTATGCGCGCCAGGCGCTGCTCGAGAAACGCCGCCAGTTCGCGCGCCCGCGCTTCATGGCCGGTGAGAATGCCGAACTGGACCAGGCCGCGCGTGGGCTCGGCCTGGCGCAGATCGGGGCTGACTTCCAGCACCGCGACGGCGATGCCGGCCTTTTCCAGCCGGGACACGGTCTGGCTGGCCTGGGCGTAGAACGGATCGAGCACCACGAGATCGGGCTCGAGCGCGATCAGCGCTTCGGCATGCAGGTTCTGCGGGCCGTCTATCGCCAGCTGCGCCATGTGCGCGAAGGCGCGCGGGTCGGGCCCGCGCAGCATCTGCAGGCTTTGCGCGTCCAGCCGCCACTTGTTCCAGGCAACCACGTTTTTCGCCGGCTGGGGCGCGAGCATGGACAGCATCACGAAGTCGTCGGTCGCGGCCAGCACCATGCGCTGCGCGGGCCGCGCCAGCCGCACGCTGCGCCCGCGCAGATCGGTGATCTGCACCGGCTGGGTGCTGGCCAAGGCCGGGCCCGCGCCCAGCGCGGCGGCGAGGGCGAGCCACTGCCGGCGCGTGCTGCCGGGTGTCATGTCAGAAGTCCGCATTGAGTCCCAGCCAGATGCGCCGTCCTTCGTCCATCATCCAGTTGCCGTCCAGGCCCTGGGTGCGCGTGCGCAGGTCCACGGGCACCTTGCGGTCGGTGGCGTTGAGCAGCGAGAAGCGCAGCGCGACGGTCTTGCTCAGGCTGTAGCTGCCGCCCAGGTCCAGCGTTGCCGAACTGCCGCGCTGGCGCGTGACCGCGGCGCCGTTGCGGTAGCCCGCGTAGACCGCGTTGCCCATGAAGTTCAGGCGGGCGAAGGTCAGCAGCTTGCCCGTGGCCTGCCAGTCGAGCTGGGCATTGAGCAGGTGGCGCGGCGTCTTCTCCAGCGGCTGGCCGTCCAGCGAGCTGCCGTCAAACGCGGTTTCGGTGCCGCCCTGGCGGCGCGACTGCGTATAGGTGTAGCTGGAGTTCAGGCGCAGGTCGCGCGCCAGCGGCAGCTGCAGTCCGAGTTCCAGCCCGCGGATGCGCACCCGGTCGACGTTGTCGTAGACATAGAGATGGTTGGCCGAGGCGGGGTTGAGCGGGTCGGGCCGGCCCGAGTCGAAGCTCACCACCTTGTTCTTGAAGTCGGTGTTGAACAGCGTGGCCGTGACGCGGCTGGCGGGCGCCCATTCGTAGGTCAGGCCGAACTCGCGGGTGGTGCTGGTTTCGGGCTGCAGGTCGGGGTTGCCGCACAGCGGGCCGCGATAGCCCGAGTTGCCGCCGGTCGTCATGCAGTAGCCGGCCGTGCTCTGGCGCAGCGCCGGCGCCTTGAAGCCGGTTGTCACGCCGCCGCGCAGCGTCAGCGCCTCGCTGGCATGGTAGACGCCATAAAGGCGTGGCGACCAGTGATTGCCATAGCGCTCGTCGTGGTCCATGCGCGCGCCGCCGGTCAAGGTGAACTGGTCGGTGATCAGCCAGTCGTCCTCGAGGAACAGCGCATGGCTGTCGAGCGAGACGCTGTTGATGTTCACCGGATAGCCCGCGACCGCGGCCTCGTTGCGTATGCCGCCCAGCGTGCTGCGCTGGCGCTGGCCGCCCATGCGCAGCACATGCCTGGCAAACGGCAGCGTCAGGTTGCCTTCGAGCGTGGTGTTGGTGAGCTTGCGGCTGCTGTAGTTCACGGCCTGGGGCCAGTCCGTGTTCTCGCCTTCCTCGCGGTACAGCGACAGCTTGGACTGGCCGAAGTCCCAGCGGCCGTTGTGGCTGATGCCATAGTGGTCGCGCGAATGGCGCACGCTGTTCCAGGCATAGGCGGGCAGGGTGGAGCGGCCCGGTGTGGTCTCGGTGCTGGTGCGTTCGCTGCCCAGGTCAAGCACCACTTCCTGGCGCGCGTCTGGCCTGGCCGTGAGCTTGGCGCCCAGGCTCTGGTTCTTGCGGCCGTAGGCGCCTTCGGCGCCGGGATAGTAGGTGTCGCCTTCGCTGCGGCTGTCGCTCTTGCCCCACAGCTGCAGGCCCAGCACGTCGCTCTTGATCGGCCCGCCGATCCAGAACTCGCCGCCGCGCGAATTGCCGTAGTCCTTGTCGCCTTGCAGCGTGGTCGAAGCCGCGACGCTGCCGCCCCAGCGGCCGGGCACTTTCTTGGTGATGATGTTGATCACGCCGCCCATGGCTTCGGAGCCGTACAGCGACGACATAGGACCGCGCACGACTTCGATGCGCTCTATGGCCGAGACCGGGGGCAGCAGATTGGCCTGCACGCCGGTCGTGCCGCGGTTCATGGTCTCGCGCGTGTTCTGGCGCTGGCCGTCAATCAGGATCAGCGTGTATTCGCCGGGCAGGCCGCGGATCATGATGTCCGTGGCGTTGGGGTTGTCGCCGACCACCGACACGCCTTCGACCTGGCGCACGGCGTCGGCCACGGAAGTGAAGTTGCCCTTGCGCAGGTCCTCCTGCGTCAGCACGCTGATCGATGCGGGCGCATCCTTGATGCGCTGCTGCACGCCGCTGGCCGTCACCACGACGGTTTCAAGCGGCGCCTCGACGGGCTGGGCAAGCGCCGGGGCGACGCTCGCGGCCAAGGTGGCGGCAGCGGCCCAGCGCACGGCGGCGCGGGAAACGGGTGGTTGCGTTGTGGTGTTCATGACCCTCTGACCTGTTGGTATGGTGGCGGAGCGCCGTCCGGCCGCGGCGCGGTGCGCGGACGGATGCGTGCCCCTGTTTGGCAGCCGTTGATTTCAGCACCTAAGGTCAGGCCGGTGGTTTGCGCAAGCACGGCAGATGTTTGCGTTTCAATTAAAAATGCTTCTCATTTGAGTTGCGCACCGGATTCCGCCGCGCCGCGCGCCGGCGGCGCCTCAGAGCCTGGCGCGCACCAGCTTGGGAGAAATGCCGAAGCGCCGCTTGAAGGCCGTGGCGAAGTTCGCGGCGCTGGTGTAGCCCGCGCAGTGCGCGACTTCCGCCACGCTGCAGCCTGTCTGCTCGAGCTGCGCCCAGGCGCGTTCCAGCCGCCTGTCGCGCCGGTAGTCGTCAATCGTCGTGCCGTAGAGCTGCTTGAACTGGCGCTGCAGCGCGCTGGGGCTCAGGCCGATGTCGCGCGCGAGCTGGCCCAGCGGCTGCAGCGGCGGGTCGTTGCTGTCGAGCAGCGCCTTCAGGCCGGCCATGCGGCGGTGTTCGCGCATTCCCAGGGCGGCCGGCGCGCTGCTGTCCGGCGCCGCGCCATCGAGCGACTGCAGCGCTTCGTGCAGCAGCTCGAGCGTGCGGCTGAGCAGCAGCAGCGGGGCGCTGCCTTCGCGTGCCAGCTGGATGATCTGCTCGGTCACGGCAATGGCGCGCGCCGAAGGCTGCCAGGGATGTATCGCCAGCTGCTGCCTGTCGATCCAGGCGCGCAGCAGCGCGGGCAGGGCCTGGTCGGCAAGCCCCAAGGCCGGCAGCTGTTCGGGCGCCACGCTCAGGCTCAGCTTGCGCTCGTACTTGCCGCAGCGCCAGTGCCGCTCGAACTGGTCGCCGGGGCGCGAATGAACCAGCGCGCCGCAAGCCTGCAGGCCGGGCGCATCGGGCACCTGCATTTGCAGTGGCTGGCCGCCAAACGCCACATCCACGCTGCCTTCCAGCAGCACCACGATATGCACGCCGGGCTCGGCCGGCGTGGTGGTGTGCAGGGTGCGCAGATCCCTGGCTTCGACGCCGTGCAGCCAGATGCCGGGCTGTATCTGGATCGACTGGATATGGCCGCTGAGCAAGGCGTCCTGCCCCTCGACCTGGGCGTCCAGAAACCGGTAGTCCGGCCCTTGGAAATCGCGCGCGTGCAGCGTGCCCAGGCCCATCCAGCGGGGCTGCTTGCGCGAAAGGGAGACAAGAGACGAGGCCATGGGCGGCGGCGGATGCGAACGCGCTTGTTGAGAATAATTCTTATTTTAAGCGGTTTCGCAAAACGGTCTGCGTGGCGGGTCTGCCCACAGTGCTTGCCGCGTGCCGGCAAGTGGTCTGATGCGCTGCCAGGGAGCGCATCAGACGCCGTGCGCAAGGGGACGGCAGATTCATGCCGCCGCGGGGCGGCGGTCTCAATTCATCACGCCGGCGCCAGGACAGGCCTGCGCCAGCCGCAGCGCTTCAGGTCACCAGCGCCAGGGTACAGAACCAATGCAGGGGTTTCTTCATTGCAGTCCTTCCAGCAAGACAAGGGTTTCGCGACAAAGGCTGTGAGGGCGCTGATATTCGCAGGAGCATGGAGGCTTGCCGCGTTTTCTCTGCACGTCACTTTGGAAGAATGGCTTGGCGAAGGCGCCGTTGAAAGCCCTGTCGGAAGGCATTCTTCATTGGGGACAATATTAGCTTCATCCCCGGCCGAATTCAAAGAACAAGATCGACTTTGGTAGCTCCGAATCAGCATATGCGGCCTCTTCCTACAGTCGGCGACGCGCGCGCCAAGTGCCATGCGTGGTCTGCGGCCGGCCCCGCGCAGCCGCGGCACGCAAGCCGAGTTGCCATCGCGAACGAGAATTATTTGGTCGGAAGATTTTCGCCGCGATTATCTTTTGTGCTTGCGCTTCCCCGGAATCGCAGGTTTAAATGCGCTTGAATGCGCCTGCCGCAGTTGTTCAGAAAATGCCTTGCCCGGAGTTGATTCATATCAAGTCCTGGTGGGTATTGCGGCATTAGCATTCCGATATGTCGCAATAACCGCTGCGCAAAGGTCAATGCAACGTCGAGCCGGCAAGGCCACTCGGTGGGTGGGCCGCAATATGCAGCGCTACAGGGGCCCGTCGAGGTCCCGGAAACGGTGAACCCATGACTGATAGAGCCAAAGAGGAGTTGCGCAGCTTTGCGTTTCTCACCATCGTGGTGGCGCCCGTGCTGGCCGGGGCGTTGATCGTGATCTACGGTTTCCTGGTCTGGTTCTATCAGATGTTTGCCGGCCCTCCGCATGTCTGAGCCCGTGCGCGTCTTGCCCGACGAACTCCACATTGCGAGTCTCGTGGTGCATGTGATGCCGCAGACCCTGTCCCATGTCGCGCAAGCCCTGCTGCAGGTCGATGACGCCCAGGTGCACGGCACCCATCCCGACGGCAAGCTGGTGGTGACCCTCGAAGGGCCCAACGCCGGCGCCATCATGGACAAGGTGGCGCAGATCCAGCAGATCCCCGGCGTGCTCAACGTCTCTCTCGTCTATCAACACGCCGAATCCCGGCATTTTCTGAACCAGGAGGTCGGCCATGACCAGCACCCGGCGTGATTTCGTTCGTCAATCGGCAGCTGCCGCCGCGGGGGCCGTGGCCGGCATTCCCATCCAGGCCGTGTCGCAGGACGCGGCAGGCAGCGCCAACGCACAGCTGACCTGGTCCAAGGCGCCTTGCCGTTTCTGCGGCACGGGCTGCGGCGTGATGGTGGCCGTCAAGGACAACCGCGTGGTCGCCACGCAGGGCGATCCGCAGGCCGAGGTGAACCGCGGGCTGAACTGCGTCAAGGGCTATTTCCTGTCGAAGATCATGTATGGCGCCGACCGGCTGACCCAGCCCATGCTGCGCATGAAGAACGGCCAGTACGCCAAGGACGGCGAGTTCCAGCATGTCTCCTGGGACACCGCGTTTGACGTGATGGCCGAGAAGTTCAAGAAGGCGCTCAAGGACAAGGGCCCGACGTCCGTGGGCATGTTCGGCTCGGGCCAGTGGACGGTCTGGGAAGGCTATGCCGCGTCCAAGCTGTTCAAGGCCGGTTTTCGCTCGAACAACATCGACCCGAACGCGCGCCACTGCATGGCCTCGGCGGTTGCCGGCTTCATGCGCACCTTCGGCATGGACGAGCCCATGGGCTGCTATGACGACATCGAGGCCACCGACACCTTCGTGCTCTGGGGCTCGAACATGGCCGAGATGCACCCCGTGCTCTGGACGCGCGTGACCGACCGGCGCCTGAGCGCGCAAGGCGTCAAGGTCGCGGTGCTGTCGACGTTCGAGAACCGCTCGTACGAGCTCGCCGACATCGAGCTCACGTTCAAGCCGCAGACCGACCTGGCCATCCTGAACTACATCGCCAACCACATCATCCGCACCAAGCGCGTGAACCAGGACTTCGTCTCCAAGCACGTCAATTTCAAGCTGGGCAATCCCGATATCGGCTACGGCCTGCGCCCCGAGCATCCGCTGCAGAAGGCCGCGAAGAACGCCGGCGATGCGAACGGCTCCAAGCCCTATACGTTCGACGAATTCGCCAAGTTCGTCTCCACCTATACGCTCGAGTACACGGCCGAGCTGACCGGCGTGCCCGCCAACCGCCTCGAGGCGCTGGCCGAGCTGTATGCCGACCCCAAGCGCAAGGTGGTGTCGTTCTGGACCATGGGTTTCAACCAGCACACGCGCGGTGTCTGGGCCAACAACATGATCTACAACATCCACCTGCTGGTGGGCAAGATCGCCACGCCGGGCAACAGCCCGTTCTCGCTGACCGGCCAGCCTTCGGCCTGCGGCACGGCGCGCGAGGTCGGCACGTTCTCGCACCGCCTGCCGGCGGACATGGTGGTCACCAATCCCGCCCACCGCAAGACCGCCGAGAAGCTCTGGAAGCTGCCCGAAGGCACGATTCCCGGCAAGCCCGGCTACCACGCCGTCGAGCAGAACCGCATGCTCAAGGACGGCAAGCTCAATGCCTATTGGGTGATGGTCAACAACAATATCCAGGCGGGTGCCAACCTTGCCCAGGAAGGCTATCCGGGCTACCGCAACCCCGACAACTTCATTGTCGTGTCCGATGCCTATCCCACGGTCACGGCGGTGGCCGCCGACCTGATACTGCCCACGGCCATGTGGGTGGAGAAAGAGGGCGCCTACGGCAACGCCGAGCGGCGCACGCATTTCTGGCACCAACTGGTCAAGGCGCCGGGCGAGGCGCGCTCCGATCTGTGGCAGCTGATGGAGTTTTCCAAGCGCTTCAAGATCGAGGAAGTCTGGCCCGAGGAGCTGCTGGCCAAGAGCCCCGAGTTCCGCGGCAAGACGCTGTACGACGTGCTGTACCGCAACGGCCAGGTCGACAAGTTCCCGGCCACGCAGATGGAGGCCGGCTACGAGAACGACGAAGCCAAGCACTTCGGCTTCTATGTGCAAAAGGGCTTGTTCGAGGAATACGCGGCTTTCGGCCGCGGCCATGGCCATGACCTCGCGCCGTTCGACGAGTACCACAAGGTGCGCGGACTGCGCTGGCCCGTGGTCAACGGCAAGGAAACGCGCTGGCGCTACCGCGAAGGCTCGGACCCCTACGTGAAGGCCGGCAGCGGCTACCAGTTCTACGGCAACAGCGACGGCAAGGCGATTGTCTATGCGCTGCCCTACGAGCCCGCGGCCGAATCGCCCGACAAGGAGTTTCCGTTCTGGCTGTCTACGGGCCGCGTGCTCGAGCACTGGCATTCGGGCTCGATGACGCGCCGCGTTCCCGAGCTGCACCGCGCCGTGCCCAATGCGCTGTGCTACATGCACCCCGAGGACGCCAAGGCCCTGGGCCTGCGCCGCGGCAGCGAAGTGGAGATAGCCTCGCGGCGCGGCGCCATGCGCTCGCGCGTCGAGACGCGCGGACGCAACAAGCCGCCGCGCGGCCTGGTCTATGTGCCCTGGTTCGACGCCAGCCAGCTGATCAACAAGGTCACGCTGGACGCCACCGATCCGATTTCATTCCAGACGGACTTCAAGAAGTGCGCAGTGAAACTGACCAAGGTCTAGCCATAGGAGTGTGGATCATGCAATTCATTCGTACTTTGGGCCTGCTGCTGATGCTCTGCACGGGCGCGGCCTGGGCCCAGCCCCTGGGCCAGAACTTCCACGACAACGCGCGCGGCCCCACGCCCATCATGGAAACCACCAAGCCGCCGGTGCTGGGCAATGCGGTCAACGACGACGTGCGCCGCACGCGCAACTATGCGATGCAGCCGCCCATCATTCCGCACCGCGTCGACGGCTACCAGATCGACAAGAACTTCAACAAGTGCCTCGACTGCCATTCGCGCACCAAGGCCGAGATGTTCCAGGCCGTGCCGGTGTCGATCACGCATTACATGGATCGCGACGGCAACATGCTGGGCCAGGTCTCGACGCGGCGCTATTTCTGCATGCAGTGCCATGTGGCCCAGGACCCGGTGCGGCCGCTGGTCAACAACACGTTTGTCGACGTCGACACGCTGCTGCTGCAATCGCTGCGCAACCAGGCGCCGGGCAAGCCCCAGAAGAAAAACTGACGCCGCCCCCGGCAGCAAAAGGTCACCACCATGATGAATTTCATCAAGCGCTACTGGGCGGTCATGCGCCGCCCCAGCGTGCACTTCAGTCTCGGTTTCCTGACCATAGGCGGCTTCATTGCCGGCATTCTTTTCTGGGGCGCGTTCAACACCGCGATGGAGCTGACCAACACCGAGAAGTTCTGCACGGGCTGCCACGAGATGCGCGACAACGTGTTTGCCGAACTCAAGAGCACCATCCACTACACCAACCGCTCGGGCGTGCGCGCGATCTGCTCGGACTGCCACGTGCCGCACAACTGGACCGACAAGATGGCGCGCAAGATGCAGGCCTCCAAGGAGGTCTGGGGCAAGATTTTCGGCACCGTCGACACGCCGGAGAAGTTCCAGGCCAAGCGGCTGGAACTCGCCCAGCATGAATGGGCGCGCTTCAAGGCCAATGATTCGCTCGAATGCCGCAACTGCCACAACTACGACTCCATGGACATGACGCGCCAGAGCCTGCGTGCGCAGAACATGCATTCGACCTATCTCGCCAACAAGGAAAAGACCTGCATCGACTGCCACAAGGGCATTGCCCACAAGCTGCCGCATATTCCACCGGGCCAGGCGCCCACCGACAGCCCGGGCCAGGACGTGCCCAAGCCCGTGGCGGCCGCGGCCGTCAAGCCGTAACTGCATGGAGCGCACGGCCTGGGCTGACTTGTCTCTTGCGGTGTCCGGCTGGGGCTGCGTGCGCAATGGCCGCGTGCTGCTGCGCGACCTTTCGTTCGAGCTGGGCGCAGGCCAGCTGCTGGTGCTCAAGGGGCGCAACGGCGCGGGCAAGAGCACGCTGCTGCGCAGCCTGGCGGGCCTGATGCCGTGGCGCGCGGGCCGGCTGGCCTGGGCGGGCCAGACCCTGGCGCCCAGCGCCGCGCCCTACCAGCAGCAGCTGGCCTATCTGAGTCACCAGGCCAGCATGAACGATGCGCTGACGGCGCTGGAAAACCTGCGCTTCGCGCTGGCGCTGCAAGGCCAGGCCTGGAATGCCGCGCATGTCGCCCGGACTCTTGCCACGCTGGGCCTGCAGGACCTGGGCGCACGCCCTTACGGGCGGCTGTCGCAGGGCCAGCGCCGGCGCCTGGGCCTGGCACGCGTGGTGCTCAGCGACCGGCCGCTGTGGCTGCTTGATGAGCCCGACAATGCGCTCGACGACCAGGGCAGCGCCTGCCTTGCCGAAATACTCGCGGCGCATTGCGCTGCCGGCGGGCTGGCCATTGTGGCGACCCACCGCGGCCTGGCGCTGCCCGAGAGCGGCATGCGCACGCTGGACCTGTCGCGCCTGCCGCGCGCCGGCGCGCCGGAGGCCGCATGCTGAAAGCCGTCTTCGTGCGCGAGATGCGGCTGGCCCAGCGCCGGCCCGCGCAGGCGCTGGGCGGGCTGCTGTTCTTTGTGCTGGTCGGCAGCCTGTTTCCGCTGGCGCTGGGGCCCGACAGCGCCTTGCTGCGGCAGATCGCCCCGGGCGTGGTCTGGGTCGCGGCGCTGCTGGCGCTGCTGCTGGGCCAGCATCAGCTGTTCGAGGGCGAGCTGGCCGATGGTTCGCTCGAGCAATGGGCGCTGGCGGCCACGCCGCTGTGGCTGCTGGTCGGCATGAAAGTCGCGGCCCAGTGGCTGATCGCCGCCGTGCCGCTGCTGCTGGCCGCTCCCGTGCTGGGCTGGCAGTACGGCATGACCGCCGATGCCGTCGGGGTGCTGCTGGCCGCGCTGGCGCTGGGCACGCCCAGCTTGAGCCTGCTCGCGGCCCTGGGCGCGGCGCTGACGCTGGGCCTGCGCGGCCAGCTGCTGCTGGCGCTGGTGGTGCTGCCGCTGAGCATTCCGATTCTGATTTTTGGCAGCCATGCCGTGACCCAGGCCAGCCTGGGCCTGAGCGCCGCGCCCGCGCTGAACCTGCTGGGCGCCTGCCTGTGCCTGGCGCTGCTGGCCACGCCCTGGGCCATTGCACAGGCGCTGCGCCTGGCGCTGGAATGATATGAACAAGCTCTTGACCGCAACTTCGCGCGCGCCGCAGGCGGCGCAGTCCGGCTTTCGCTGGCGCCAGCTGGCTTCGCCGCCGGTGTTCTTTGCCTGGGCCGGCCGCGCCTGGCCCTGGTTTGCCGCGCTGGCGCTGCTGCTCGCCGCCGCCGGGCTGTGGGTGGGCCTGGTGCTGGCCCCGACCGACCACCAGCAGGGCGAGGTCTACCGCATCATCTTCCTGCATGTGCCCGCGGCCTGGATGTCGATGTTCATCTACCTGATTGCCGCGCTGCATGCGGGCCTGGGCCTGGTGTACCGCACGCGCCTGTCGCCGCTGCTGGCGCGCGCGCTGGCGCCCACGGGCGCGCTGTTCACCGTGATCGCGCTGTGGACCGGGGCGGCCTGGGGCAAGCCGACCTGGGGCGCGTGGTGGGTCTGGGATGCGCGCCTGACCTCGGAGCTGATCCTGCTGTTCCTCTACCTGGGCTACCTGGGCCTGGTCTCGGCCATAGAGGACCCGCAGCGCGCCGACAGCGCCGGCGCCATCGTGCTGCTGGCCGGCGTGGTGAACATTCCCATCATCTATTTCTCGGTGCAGTGGTGGAGCACGCTGCACCAGGGCGCGACCATACGCTGGGACGCCGCGCCCAGCATGAACCAGACCATGCTGGCGGGCATGCTGCTGATGGCGCTGGCCTGCTGGGCCTATGCGCTGGCGGTGGCGCTGGTGCGCACCCGCTGCCTGATTCTCGAGCGCGCCCAGGAGGAGCAGCTGTAATGCAAAACCATGGCTTTTATCTGATGCTGGCCTATGGCCTGGGCGCGGCCTTGCTGGTCGCCGAAGTGCTGCTGCTGTGGCGGCGCAGCCGGCGCGCGCGCTGCGCCGTGCACGACGAGGAGATGCCGTGATCAAACCGCGCCAACGGCGGCTGCTCTGGGTGCTCGCGGGCGTGGTGCTGGTCGCCACGGCCGTGACCCTGGTGCTGCGCGCGCTCGATGCCAATGTGATGTTCTTCTACAGCCCCAGCCAGGTGCATGCGGGCGAGGCGCCGCAGGGCGCGGCGTTCCGCTTGGGCGGGCTGGTCGAGGCCGGCTCGGTGCAGCGCGGCGGCGCTGCAGGAGGCGGCGTGCAGGTGCAGTTTGTGGTGACCGACCAGGTGCAGCGCGTGGCCGTGCAGTACCAGGGTCTGCTGCCCGATCTGTTTCGCGAAGGCAAGGGCGTGGTCGTCGCCGGCCTGCTGCTGCCCACGGGAATCTTCCGCGCCACCGAAGTGCTGGCCAAGCATGATGAGAACTACATGCCGCCCGAAGCGGCCAAAGCGCTCAAGGACGCGCTCGAAGATGCGAAGCAAGAAAAGGCCAGGCCATGATCGCTGAACTGGGCGTTTTCTCCATGGTGCTGTCGCTGATCGTCGCGGCGCTGCTGGCCTGCCTGCCGCTGGCCGGCGCGCAGCTGGGCATTCGCAGCTGGGTGGCGCTGGCGCGGCCGGCGGCGGCGCTGCACTGCCTGCTGTCGCTGCTGTCGATTGCCATCCTCACCTGGTGTTTCTGGGCCGGCGACTTCTCGGTGCTCTATGTGGCGGCCAATTCGCACAGCGAGCTGCCCATGGTCTACAAGCTCACGGCCGTCTGGGGCGGGCATGAAGGCTCGATGCTGCTGTGGCAGGTGATGCTCGCCTGCTGGACGCTGGCGGTGGCCTGGCGCAGCCGCGCGCTGCCGCCCGAATTTGTCGCCCGCGTGCTCGCGGTGCTGGGCTGGATCAGCGTGGGCCTGCTGCTGTTCCTGCTGTTCCTGTCGAACCCGTTCACGCGCCTGGTGCCGGCCGCGCTCGAAGGCAAGGACCTGAACCCGCTGCTGCAGGACCCGGGCATGGTGGTGCATCCGCCGCTGCTCTACATGGGCTATGTGGGCTTTGCCGTGCCGTTCGCGTTTGCGCTGGCGGCGCTGATTTCGGGCGAGCTGGGCGCGGCCTGGGCGCGCTGGTCGCGCTCCTGGACGCTGGCCGCCTGGGGCTTTCTGACGCTGGGCATTCTGCTGGGCAGCGCCTGGGCGTACTACGTGCTCGGCTGGGGCGGCTGGTGGTTCTGGGACCCGGTGGAAAACGCCTCTTTCATGCCCTGGCTGCTGGGCACGGCGCTGCTGCATTCGCTGATCGTCACCGACCAGCGCGGCGCGTTCCGCAGCTGGTCGGCGCTGCTGGCGATCTGCGCGTTCTCGCTGTGCCTGCTGGGCACGTTTCTGGTGCGCTCGGGCGTGCTGACTTCGGTGCATGCGTTCGCGGTCGATCCGGGGCGCGGGCTGTTCATCCTGTGCTTCATCGTCGCCGTGGTCGGCACCTCGCTGTGGCTGTTTGCCTGGCGCGCCGCGGCGCTGGGCCAGGGCGGCGGCCAGTTCGGCCTGCTGTCGCGCGAGACGCTGCTGCTGGTCAACAACGTGCTGTTCAGCGCCGCAGCGCTCGCGGTGCTGATAGGCACGCTGTACCCGCTGGCGCTCGACGTGCTGCGCGACGAGAAGATCTCCGTGGGCCCGCCGTACTTCCAGGCCGTGTTCCTGCCGCTGGTGCTGCCGGCCGTGGCGCTGATGGCTCTGGGTGCGGTCGCGCGCTGGAAGCTCAGCACCTGGGCCGAGATCTGGCGCCGGCTGCGCGCCGCGCTGGCCTGGACCGTGGTCTGCGCCGTGGTGCTGGTGCTGTCCAACGGCCGGCTGGGGCCGCGCATTTCGCCGGCCACGCTGCTGGGCGTGACGCTGGGCTTGTGGTGCGTGTTCGGCACGCTGGCCCATGCCTGGCAGCGCCTGGCGCCGGGCTGGCGCGAGGGGCAGGGCTGGCAGCGGCTGGCACGCCAGCCCTGGGGCTGGTGGGGCATGCTGATGGCGCATGCGGGCGTGGGCATCTTCGTGCTCGCGGTGAGCCTGGCCGACGGGCTGGAAAGCAAGCGCGAGACCAGCGTGGCCCAGGGCGAAACCGTGGAGCTGGCGGGCTACCGCTTCCGCTTCGACAGCCTGGCGCCCGCGGCCGGCCCGAACTACGATGCCCAGCGCGCGCAGTTCAGCGTGCGCCATGGCGATGAAGAATGGCTGATGTTTCCCGAGAAGCGCGTCTTTCGCGCGCAGACCATGGGGCTGAGCCAGGCGGCCATCGACAGCGGCTGGACGCGCGATGTGTTTGTCGCGCTTGGCGAGCCGCTCGATGAGGCCGGCCGCAGCTGGAGCGTGCGCCTGCAGATCAAGCCGTTCATGGACTGGATCTGGCTGGGCACCCTGATGATGGCGCTGGGCGCGGGCCTGAGCCTGATGGACGCGCGCTTTCGCGTCGCGCGCCAGCGTGCGCCCCGGCGCGCTGCGGCTGCTCTGCAGGAAGGGCCGGCCTGATGCGCTTTGCCCTGCCTCTGGCGATCTTTCTCGCGCTGGCCGTGATGCTGGGCCTGGGACTGCAGCGCGATCCGCGCGCGCTGCAGACCGCGCTGCTTGATCAGCCGGCGCCGGTTATTGCGCGCCCCCTGCTGGAAGATCCGCGCCAGCCGTTCGATCAGGCCGCGCTGCGCGGCCAGGTGTGGCTGCTCAATGTCTGGGCCTCGTGGTGCGCGCCCTGCCGCCAGGAGCTGCCGCTGCTGGTCGAGTTCTCGCGCCGCGACCAGGTGCCGGTCTATGGCCTGAACTACAAGGACCAGCCCGACAAGGCCAGGGCCTTGCTGCGCGTCGCGGGCAATCCCTATGTCGCCTCCGCGGTCGATGCCGATGGCCGCACGGGAATGGACTTCGGCATACAGGGCGTTCCCGAGACCTTCGTGATCGATGGCCAGGGCCGCGTGCGCTACCGCCATCTGGGGCCGGTGACGGCCGAAGTCTGGCAGCAGAAACTGCTGCCTGTCGTGAAGGCCGTGCAATGAAGATGCGCCACACCATGTTGCTGATGGCCTGGGCCGCGCTGGCGCTGCAGGCCAGGGCCGACGCAGGCCTGGAACAGCGCGAAGGCGCGCTGGCCGCGAAGCTGCGCTGCGTCGTATGCCAGAACCAGACCGTGGCCGAATCGCAGGCGCCCATCGCCAAGGACATGCGCGAGGAGATCAAGGCGCAGCTCGCGCAGGGCCGCAGCGACGCCGAAGTGGTGGCCTTCTTCGAGCAGCGCTACGGCAGCTTCGTGCGCTATACGCCGCCCTGGCGGCCGTCGACCTGGCTGCTGTGGTGCGGCCCGTTTCTGGCGGTGTTCGCGGGCCTGGCGCTGCTGCGCAGGACGCTCAAGCAGCGCTCGGCCGGCGCCATGCCGCTGACGCCGGCCGAGCGCGAGCGCGCCAACGACTGGCTGCAGCAGACCGATGAGGAGAATCGCCCATGACCCCGATGCACTGGCTCTGGCTGGGCGCGCTGGCGCTGATATTGCTGAGCCTTGCGGTGCTGCTGGCGCCGCTGCTGCGCGAACATGCAGGCCCCGGCGAGATCCGCAGCGACGCCGTGCTGCGCCGTCTCTATCAGGCGCAATGGGAGGAGCTGGCGCGCGAGCAGCGCGCCGGCCACCTGAGCGACCTGGAACATGGCCAGGCCAGGGACGAACTCCAGCGCCGCCTGCTGGCCGAGCTCGAGCACCGTCCCGCGCAGCCACGCGCGCGCCACTGGCCGTGGCTGCCGCGCGCCAGCGCCCTGGGCCTGGCCGTGCTGCTGCCCGTGGCGGCATTCGCGCTCTATCTGCAGGTCGGCGATCCCCAGGCCGCGGCGCGGCTGGCGCAGGCCGATGAGGTGGGCCATGGCGGTGCCGACGCCCAGGTCGAGGCCATGGTCGAAGGCCTGGCGCGGCGGCTGCGCGCCGAGCCGCGCAATGTGCCGGGCTGGGTGATGCTGGCGCGCTCGTACGAGACGCTGGAGCGCTACGACGCCGCGGCCCGGGCCTATGCCCAGGCCCTCGTCGGCGCGCGCTTGGGCGAACCCGACTGGGAGCTCGAGGCCCGCCTGCTGGCTGACATGGCCGATGCGCTGGGCTCGGCCCAGGGCGGCGATCTGCAAGGCCAGGCCGGCGCGGCGATAGAGGAGGCCTTGCGCCTCGATCCGCGCCAGCACAAGGCGCTGGCCTTGGCCGGCAGCGCGGCCGTGCGCCAGGGCGATTTCGCGCTGGCCGCGACCCATTGGCGCGCGCTGCTGGCGCTGCTCGAGCCCGGGTCGGACATCGCGCTGCGCGTGCAGGACGACCTGCTGCAGCTCGAGACGCTGGACCGGTTGCCGCAGCCGCCTGCGGCGAGCGCACAGGCCAACCAACTGGCAGGCGAAATCCACTGGCCGGCATCGGTGCAGGCAATGCCCTTGCCGCGCGAAGCCAAGGTGTTCGTGATCGTGCGCGCCGACGCCCAGCCCCAGCCGGTTGCCGTGCTGCGCCTGCCGGCCAGGCCGCTGCCTGCACGGTTTGCGCTGGGCGCGGAGCATCTGCTCAACCCGGCCGTCGCCATGACGGATTTCGCGGCACTGCGCATTGCCGTGCGGCTGTCGCCCAGCGGCGCGGCGCTGCCCGCGGCCGACGATCTGCGCAGCGCCACCATCACGGTCAAGCCCGGCGACAGCGCGCTGCGGCTCGAGATGCCCGGCCGCTGAGCGCGCTCAGGCAATCATCGGTGGCTGCGCGGCGCCGGGCTGGTCCATGCGCGCCTTGAGGTTCTCGAACACCTGGCGCGTGATCGGATTGACGACATGGCTGCGGATGTAGAGTCGATACACCAGATCGGGCAGGGCCGGCATGCCGTCGCCCTTGCCCAGCACCCGCAGGCCAGGATCCAGCTGCTCCACGCCGCGCGCGGTCACGCCCAGGCCGGCGCGCAGCGAGGCGCGTATGCCGACGAGACTGGTGCACATGTGGCGTTTGCTCCAGGCGATGCCGGCCGCATCGAGCGCGTCGCAGCCCACGCGGCTGAAGATGCTGGGGCCGTCGGCCAGCACCAGCGGTATCGGCTTGGCCGGGTCGTGCGCATAGTTGGCGCCGCAGAGCCAGACCGTGGGGCTGGAGCGCAGCACAAAGCCTTCGTAGCCAGCATCCTCGCGGTTGGAGATCGCCAGGTCGAGCTCGCCCTGCTTGAGTGATTCCATCAGAAAGGGGCTGCGCCCCACATGGACGGCAACCTGCATGCCGGGAAAGTTGAGCACGATCTCCTGCAGCACGGGCGGCAGCATGTTGTCGGCCGCGTCGTGCGGCGCGCCTATGCGCACCAGGCCTTGCACCTGGCGCTGCTGCAGGTTGCGCAGGGCCTCGTCGTGGATGGCCAGCATGTGGCGCGCATAGCCCAGCAGCCGCTGGCCGCGCTCGGTCAGCTGCTTTTGCCGGCCCTGCTTCTCGAACAGCGGGTGGCCTATGCGTTCTTCCAGCCGCTGCATCTGCAAGGTGATGGCCGACTGCGTGCGCCCCAGCTGCACCGCGGCCGCGGCAAAGCTTTTCTGTGCGGCAATGGTCGTCAGGGTGCGCAGCAGGTCAAGATCAAGTGTCTCCATACTTTAATTTTATTGAAGTGTTCGTTGGGCAGACATGGATTGTTTCCTTGGCGGGGCTTGACTACAGTGGACTGTACCGATTTGACGAGGCATTCCATGAACACGATGACAGAACAACGCCAGCAGGCCGTGACCCAGGCCATTGACACGATGAAGAGCGCGATCGGCGCCGCGCCCGTGAACCGCCAGAGCCTGGAGACGGTGCTGCAGGCGCTCGACGGGCTTGCCGGCCAGACCGCGCTGTGGCAGCAGGCCGACTACCCGGCGCCCGAAGCGGGCGAGCACCAGGCCCGCTACCTCATTGCCGAGGACGCTGACCAGAGCTATGCGCTGTATCTCAACGTCATGCGCCCCGGAAAGCGCATCGTGCCGCACAACCACACGACCTGGGCCTGCATTGCGGCCGTCGAGGGCACGGAGCACAACCGCGTCTACGAGCGCACCGATGACGGCAGCGTCGCGGGCCAGGGCACGCTGCGCGAGACCGATCTGGTGGTGGTCGCTCCGGGCCAGGGCATTGCGCTGATGCCCGAAGACATCCACGCGGTGGAGATCCGCGGCGATCAGGTGATACGCCATCTGCACATGTACGGCCGGGCGCTGGAGACGCTCACTGCGCGCACCAGCTACGACCTCGAGACCGGCACCTGCCAGACCATGGGAATCGGCGTGCAGACGCGCCGCTGAGCAGCCGCTTCCCTCTTTCCATCTTCCGCATTTGCACCGGTGCGCCTCGAAGGCGCACGGGAGCGGTGTTGTCCAAATTTCCCCCAAACCGCAATGACTGAATACGTCACCGCTCCCATTCTGAAGTCCTGGCTGCATGACGGCCGGGAGATCGCGCTGCTTGACGTGCGCGAACACGGCCAGTACGGCGAGGCCCATCTGTTCTATGCCACGCCGCTGCCCCTGAGCCGGCTCGAAGTCGATGCGCCGCGCCTGGTGCCGCGCCAGGGCGTGCGCACGGTGGTCTATGACAGCGGCGAAGCCGAGGGCGTGGCCGAGCGTGCCGCGGCGCGTCTGGCGGCGCTGGGCTACAGCCAAGTGGCCGTGCTCGACGGCGGAACACGCGCCTGGACCGCGGCCGGCCACCGGCTGTTTGCGGGCGTCAATCTGCCGTCCAAGACCTTCGGCGAGCTGGTCGAGCATGCCTATGGCACGCCGCGCATCACGGCGCAGCAGCTCGCTGCCATGCAGGCCGCGGGCGAGCCGCTGGTGGTGCTCGACGGCCGGCCTGTGAGCGAGTTCCACAAGATGAACATTCCCGGCGCGCTGTGCTGCCCGAACGGCGAACTCGCCTACCGCATTCGCAGCCTGGTGCCCGACGCGCAAACGCCCATCGTCATCAACTGCGCGGGCCGCACGCGCTCCATCATGGGCGCGCAGACGCTGATCAATCTGGGCCTGCCCAACCCGGTGTTCGCGCTGGAAAACGGCACGCAGGGCTGGTATCTCGCGGATTACACGCTGGAGCATGGCGGCGCGCGCCGCTATGGCGCCGATTCCGGCGACACGGCGCTGCGGGCCGCGGCACGCCAGCTCGCCGAACGCTTCGAGGTGCCCCAGGTGGATGCGGCCACGGTGCAGGCCTGGGCCGCCGATGGCGAGCGCAGCCTGTTCCTGTGCGACGTGCGCACGCCCGAGGAGTTCGAGGCCGGCTCGCTGCCCGGCGCGCAGCACACGCCCGGCGGCCAGCTGATGCAGGCGGGCGACCAGTACGTGGGTGTGCGCGGCGCGCGGCTGGTGCTGTTCGACAGCGATGGCGTGCGCGCTCCCGTCGTGGCCAGCTGGCTGCGGCAGATGGGGCATGACGCCAGTGTTCTGCAGCACGGACTGCACAGCGGGCTGGCGCTGGCGCCGCGCGCCGCGCCGCAGCCGCCCGCATTGCCCGAGATCGGCGCCCGGGAACTCGCGCAGCGCCTGGAGCAGGGCGAAGTCGCGCTGGTCGACCTGCGCCCCAGCATGGCCTACCGCGCCGGCCATGTGCGCGGCGCGCAGTGGTCCATACGCCCGCATCTGGCGCGCGATCTGCGCGCCGAGACCCGCCCCGTGGTGCTGATCGCCGACGAGCCGGCGCTGGCGCAATGGGCAGCGCTGGAACTGCCGCGCCCGCCCGCGCTGCTGCAAGGCGGCATGGCGGCCTGGAAGCAGGCCGGACTGCCGCTGCAAGCCACGCCCGACCAGCCCATGGATGCGCAATGCATCGACTATCTGTTCTTCGTGCACGACCGGCACGACGGCAACAAGGAAGCTGCGCGGCAGTACCTGGCCTGGGAAACCGGCCTGCTGCCCCAGCTCGACGCGCTCGAGCGTTCCGCCTTCAAGCTGCCCCAGACAGCGGCGGAACACGCTTAAACCCACCATCACCAGGAGACAAGACCATGAACCCCACCGCATCCCTGAAAAGAGTGCTGGCTGCCACCTTCGTAGGGCTGGCTGCGCTGGCCGCGCTGGCGCCGGCCGCGGCCGAGCCGCTGGCCAAGCGCAACGGCTTTCCCGACCAGCCCATACGCTTCATTTCGCCTTTCCCTCCGGGCGGCGGCAATGACGCCAGCACGCGCTGGGTGACCGCGCGCCTGACCGACGCCACGGGCCAGCCATCGGTGGTGGAGAACCGCGGCGGGGCCGGCGGCAACATCGGCGCGCGCGCGGTGGCCGAGGCCAAGCCCGATGGCTATACCTTGCTCACGGGCCAGGTGTCGCTGCTGGCGGTCAATCCTTCGCTGTACAAGTCGCCGGGCTTCGATCCGCTCAAGAGCTTTGTGCCTATCACGCAGATCAATGCCGCGCCGATTGCCATCGTGGTCGCGGCGACTTCGCCGATCAAGAGCTTTGCCGACCTGGCCGCGCGCACCAAGAGCGATCCGGGCAAGATCACCTTCGCCACGCCCGGCAACGGAACGCTGTCGCATCTGGTGGGCGTGGTGCTGGCCAAGGAAAACGGCGTCTCCATGACCCATGTGCCCTACAAGGGCGCGGGCCCGGCACTCAATGATCTGCTGGGCCAGCAGGTCGATGTGATGATCACCTCGACATCGTCGGTGGGCAGCATGATCCAGGCGGGGCAGATCCGCGCGCTGGCCGTGACCAGTCCGCGGCGCATAGGCGTGTTCGCCAAGGTGCCTACGCTGGAGGAAATGGGCTTGCGCGACACCCACTTCGAGGACTGGTATGGATTTTTCGCGCCGGCCGGCACTTCGCCCGAACGCGTGGCCTACCTGAATGAGACCATCGTGCGCACGCTGCGCACTCCCGAAGTCACGCGCATGATTGTGGAAGGCGGCAGCGAAGTCGTGGCCAGCACGCCCGAAGCGTTCGCGGCGCAGCTGCGCCAGGATGTGGAGCGCTGGAGCAAGCTCGTCAAACTGTCCGGCGCCAAAGTGGATTGAAGTGGATTGACCTGCAACGCGGCCCGCCCGGCCGGCGCGCGGCGCGCGCCGGGCACGGCTGCATTTTTTCACGCACACCATGACGACCGACAGCAACTCTTTTCCGGACCCAGGACTGCGCACCCGGCTGCTCAGAGCCGGCAGAAACCCGGCCTACACGGGCGGCAGCGCGGTCAATCCGCCGCTGGTCCGTGCCAGCACCGTGACGTTCGACAACACGCAGCACCAGCGCGAGATGCGCGCGGCGCGCGGCCATGACCGGGTCTTCAGCTACGGTGCACGCGGCACGCCCACCACGTTCGCGCTGGAAGACGCGGTCAGCGAGCTTGAAGGCGCCTATCGCACGCGGCTGCTGCCCACCGGGCTGGCGGCCATAGGCATGACGCTGCTGAGCTACCTCCAGCCCGGCGACCATGTGCTGCTGACCGACAGCGCCTACCAGCCCGTACGCCATCTGTCGCAGCAGTTCCTGCAGCCCTATGGCATCGAGTACAGCTTCTTTGCCGCGGACGGCAGCGATCTGCAGGCCAAACTGCGGCCCAACACCCGCATGGTGTATGCCGAGTGCCCGGGCTCGCTGGTCTATGAGATGTGCGATCTGCCGGCGCTGGCCGCCGTGGCCCATGCGCATGGCGCGCTGGTCGTGGCGGACAACACCTGGGGCTCGGGCTGCCAGTACCGGCCGCTGGCGCTGGGCGCCGACGTGTCGGTCATGGCCGCGACCAAATACCTGTCGGGCCATTCCGATGTGATGATGGGCACGGTGGCGACGACGCGCGCAGCCTGGGAGGCACTGGCCGCGCGCTGCGATGCCTTCGGCATGACCGTCAGCCCCGACGACGCCTGGCTGGTGCTGCGCGGCATGCGTTCGCTGGCCGCGCGCCTGCAGATGCATGAGGCGCATGCGCTGCAGGTCGCGCACTGGCTGCAGTCGCAGGCCGCGGTGCGCACGGTGTTCTGCCCGGCCCTGGCTTCGCATCCCGGCCATGCGCTGTGGCTGCGCGACTGCCAGGGAACGAATGGCCTGCTGTCGATCGAACTGCTGCCCGGCACCTCGAGCGCGGCGGTGGACCGCTTCATCGACGGCCTGCAGCTGTTCGGGTTGGGCGCGTCCTGGGGCGGCTATGAAAGCCTGGTGACCGCGGCCCACATGGACCAGGCGCGCAGCGTCACGGACTGGAGCGCGCGCGGCCCGGTGGTGCGCCTGCACATTGGCCTGGAAGACCCTAGCGACCTGATCGCCGATCTGACCCAGGCGTTAGAGAACCTGCGGCCAGTCGAAAGCTGAGGGCGGCGCGCCGCGCCTTTCAGCCCAGCGTCTGCAGGAACTGCTCGAGCGCCGCGGCCACGGCCAGCAGCTCGCGGTCGGCGTTGCGCTTGCCCACCAGCATCCAGCCCACGGGCATTTCGCCACACTGGCGCGGCAGCGGCAGCGAGACCGCGGGCAGGTCGTAGAAGTTGAACACCGAAGGGTTGCGCAGCACCAGCATGTTGGTGCGGTGGAACAGGTCTTCGTCGTCCAGGCTGGCTATCGTCGGCGCGATCACCGGCACCGTGGGCAGCAGCAGGATGTCGAGATCGGCGATCGCGGCATCGAGCTGGGGCTGCAGCCGCGCGCGCGCCTGCTGCACGCCGACGTAGTGCGCGGCCGCAATGGTTTCGCCGCGGCGCAACCGCGACAGCACCAGCGCATCGAGTTCGCTTTCGCGGCCCGCGGCGAGCAGCGCGCCATGGATATGCGCGGCTTCGGCGGCAATCAGCGTGCCTTGTTCCTGCAGCCGGAACGGCGCGCCCAGCAGTTCGTCCAGCGCCAGATCGCTGACGCGCGCCCGGGTACTTTGCAACGCGGCGACGCCCGCCTCGAATGCGGCCAGCACCTGGGCATCGGTCTGGCTGAACAGCAGGCCGCGCGGCAGGCCCACGCGCAGTCCGGCGACGGCGCGCGCGGCCAGCGGCTGCGCTGCCTGGCCCGACAGCACGGCGTCGGCCTGGGCGCAGTCGCTCACGCTGCGCGCCAGCGGGCCCACGGTGTCCAGCGAGAACGACAGCGGGAACGCGCCTTCGCGGCTCACGCGCGCCTGCGTGGGCTTGAAGCCGGTCACGCCATTGAACGCCGCGGGAATGCGCACCGAGCCGCCGGTGTCCGAACCGATGGCGATCTCGCACATGCCGCGCGCCACGGCGACACCCGCGCCCGCGGAGGAGCCACCGGGAATGCGCGTCGCATCGCGCGCATTGCCCGGCGTGCCGTAGTGGGGATTGATGCCTATGCCCGAGAAAGCGAACTCGGTCATGTTGGTCTTGCCGATGATGACCGCGCCGGCGGCGCGCAGGCGCTGGACGATCACCGCGTCGCGGGCCGCGGGCGGCGCGTCGCGCAGCACCCGGGAGCCGGCCGTGGTCGCTTCGCCGGCAACATCGAACAAGTCCTTGATCGAGACGATGCGGCCATCGAGCGGGCCCAGCGTGATGCCGGCCGCGGCGCGCGCATCGGCGGCGGCGGCGGCGGCCAGCGCCGGCGCGTCATAGACCTGGGTGAAGATGCGGGCGCCTTCAGCGCCGGCATCGGCAATGGCGCGCAGCGCCTGTTGGGTGCGTTCTACGGAAGTCATGGAGCGCGACTTTAGCAGGCGGCCCGGGGCCGGACTCAGTCGGCGTGCGTGGCCGACACGCCCGCATGCGCCTGGTCGGCAAGCCAGTCGGCGAACTTGTCGCGCGCGCTGAAGGCCGGCGTGTCGCGCTTGCTGCAGAGAAAATAGCCGCGGCCGCACGACACATCGATGTCGAACGGCATCACCAGCTCGCCCTGCAGCAGCTCGCGCTCGACCAGGCAGCCGGGCACCACGGCCACGCCCATGCCGGCCTTGGCGGCGACGATCAGGTGCATGGTGAGATCGAAGCCCGGGCCCAGCGCGGGCTTGCAGGGCGCGCCGGCCTTGGTGAACCAGCGCTCCCAGTTGTCGGGAAAGTTGGTGTGGTGCAGCAGGGTCGCGCGCTGCAGGTCCTGCGGCGCGCGAAACTCCTTGCGCCAGCGCGGCGTGCACACCGGAATCAGTTCGCGGCCCAGCAGGTAGCGCGTTTGGATATGGTCGGGCCAGCGCCGGCGCGGGCGCTTGACTTCTATCCACAGATCGACGTCGTCGCGCGTGAAGTCCTCGTCGTGCTTGAACTGGCGCAGCTCCACGTTCACATCGGGGTGGCGCTCGTTGAACAGCGGCAGGCGCGGCATCAGCCACTGGATGGCCAGCGTGGGAATCACGCTCAGGCGCACGCGCTGGGGCTGGGCCAGCTGCCCCATGGTCTCGGCCGCCGATTCGAGGGCCAGCACATGGCGCTCGGTCAGCTTGCGCAGCTGCACGCCGCGCGGCGTCAGCGCCACACCCGCGGGCAGGCGCTCGAACAGCCGGCCGCCCGCGAGATGCTCTTCGAGGCGCTGCACGGCGCGGCTCACGGCCGCCTGGGTCACGCACAGCTCCTCGGCTGCGCGCCTAAAGCTGCCCTGGCGACAGACGGCCAGAAACGCATGCAGTTCGACCAGGGAAGGTGAGCGGATCTTCATGATGAGGGTGATTACATTATGTCATCGCGTCGGATGAAATTGTCGTTTGTCGGCGCCGGCCGGCGTTCGTAACATCGCGCCTTCTTCATCGAGGCAAACATGCACTTCAACAGACGCGAATTCGTAAGCCTGGCCGCGGCCGGAACCCTGGCACCGCTGGCGGCTGCGCATGCCCAGGCCGCATACCCTTCGAAGCCGATCACGCTGGTCGTGCCGTTCACGCCCGGCGGCTCGGTGGACAATTCGGGCCGGCTGATCGCCGACCGCCTGAGCCGCGAGCTGGGCGTTCCGGTGCTGGTCGACAACAAGGGCGGCGCCGGCGGCGCCATGGGCTCGGTCTACGTGGCCAAGGCCAAGCCCGACGGCTATACGCTGATCGTCACCTCGCAGAGCACGCATGTGGTCAACCCCGCCGTCAACCCCAATCTGCCGTATGACGCCGTCAAGGATTTCGCGCCGATCACGCTGATCGATCGCCTGGCCAATGTGCTGCTGGTCAACGCCGATCTGCCGGTGCGCACGTTTGCCGAACTCGTCAAGTACGCCCAGGCCAATCCGGCCAAGCTGAACTACGCGAGCGCCGGCACGGGCTCGGTCTCGCACCTGAGCATGGAGCTGATGAAGAACCAGGCCAAGCTGCCGATGACGCATATTCCCTACCGCGGCTCGGGCGTGGCGCTCAGTGATCTGCTGGCCGGCCAGGTGCAGCTCACCTGGAACAACCTGTCGTCGAACCTGGCCAACATCCGCAACGGCAAGCTGCGCGCACTGGCCGTGGCCGCGCCGCAGCGCGTGTCGCAGCTGCCCGACGTGCCCACGTTCGCCGAACTCAGGCTGCCCGATCTGAACCTGACCTCGTGGACCGGCCTGGCCGCGCCCGCGAACACGCCCGCGCCCATCATCGAGCGGCTGTACCGCGCCACGCGCAAGGTGCTGCAGGACCCGGCGACGCGCGCGACCTGGGTGGACAAGGGAATGATGGTGCCCGAAGACGTGTCGCCCCAGGCCTACCAGGCCGAGATCGTCGAACGCATCAAGTTCTACCAGCGCATCGCCAAGGCCAACAACATCGTTCTCGAATGACAGCCACCCTCGAGCGCTCAGGCGAGTACCCGCGCATCTACGACTTCCTGCCCTACGAGCAGGAGCTGGTGGCGATACGCCGCCATCTGCACCGCAACCCCGAGCTGGCGTTTGCCGAGCATGGCACTTCGGACTTCATCGCGGCCAGGCTGCAGGAGTGGGGCTACGAAGTCACGCGCGGCATTGGCGGCACCGGCCTGGTCGGCACGCTGCGCCTGGGCGAGGGCAAGCGCCGCCTCGGCATTCGCGCCGACATGGACGCGCTGCCCATCCAGGAAGCGACCGGCAGCGAGTACGCGAGCTGTGTTCCGGGCCGCATGCATGCCTGCGGCCATGACGGCCACATGACCATGCTGCTGGGCGCGGCCAAGTACCTGGCGCGCCACCGGCGTTTCAGCGGCAGCTTGCACCTGATCTTCCAGCCCGCGGAGGAGCGCGGCTTCGACAGCGGCGGCAAGGCCATGGTCGACGACGGCCTGTTCGAGCGCTTTGCCTGCGACGCCGTCTATGCGATGCACAACCACCCTGGCATGCCGCAGGGGCGCTTCATGCTGCGCAGCGGCGCTTTCATGGCCGCGGGCGACCGGGTGTTCGTGAAGATCGTCGGCACCGGTGGCCATGCGGCGCGGCCGCACCTTGCGGTCGATCCGCTGGTCGCGGCCTCGGCCATCGTCATGAGCCTGCAGACTGTGGTGGCGCGCAATGTCGATCCGGCCGAATCGGCCGTCGTGACCGTGGGCCGGCTGCGCGCCGGCGACGCGCTCAACGTGATTCCGGACCACGCCGAGATCGGCATCAGCGTGCGCTCGTTCTCGCCCGAAATGCGCGCGCTGCTCAAGCAGCGCATCTGCGCGCTGATCACGGGCGTGGCCGAGGCCCATGGCTGCAGCGCCGAGATCGACTATGTCGAAGGCTATCCCGTGGTCGTCAACGACGCCGACGCGGTGGCGCTGGCCGCCGAGGTGGCGACCGATCTGGTCGGCGCCGATGCGGTGGACCGCGAGTTTCCGCGCCTCATGGGCAGCGAGGACTTCGCCTATATGCTGCAGCGCTGCCCGGGCGCGCTGGTGCGCATAGGCAACGGCCCGGCCGAAGGCGGGCGCGGCCTGCACAACCCCAGGTACGACTTCAACGACGTCAACCTGCCTTATGGCGCCGCGTTCTGGAGCCAGCTCGCCGAGCGCTTTTTGCGCTGAGCGCAATGCACCGGCTGGTCGCCGGGACGATCACGCGCTGGTCCGGGTGCATGGCCACATAGCGTAAGATTCGCCCCGATCACAGGTGTTTCATGGCGTATTGCACGCCAGAAATGAAACGGGAAGCAGGTGCGTGGACCCTCCACAAACCCTGCACTGCACCCGCAACGGTAATCAGAGTATCTGCACACAGGCCATCGCCCACGCCGATGGCGGCCACTGCGCAAGCGGGAAGGCGTGTGCGGAATTCAGTCCGCTGGACTGAACTCTGTGAGTCCGGAGACCGGCCTGTTGTGAACAAGGCCGCAGCGGGAGTGCATGGGGCTTGGTGGACGGCTGCCTGTGCAGCCGCGCCTTGCATTTCTCACCCCTCTGCACGATTCATTCATCCGGCCCGGGACGCGGCCAGACTGACGATTGATTTTGCATGCAGCAAGCATCTGGCGATCTGCCCGCAAGGGCGGGGCGGTGCCCGAGGGGCTCCCTGGCCGCGCCGCTGCATGTCTGTCTTTTGGCGGCCGCGCCCTTGCCCCGATGACGCCGGACATCAAGGTCCAGGGCTGGTGCCCTACCGCCTGGCAGCCCATGCGCGCCCAGGACGGCTGGATGGTGCGCGTGCGCCCGCATTGCGCCGCGCTCAGCGCCGCGCAATGGCGCGTGCTTGCGGACCTGGCCCTGGCCCATGCCCACCCCCAGATCGAGTTGACGCGGCTGGGCAATGTGCAGCTGCGCGGCGTGGGCGAATCCGAACTGGAGACGGTGCGCGCCCGGCTGATTGCCGCGCGGCTGGTGCCCGAAGACGCCGACGCCGATCTCGCGCCGGCCGTGCATTGCACGCCGCTGTATGCCGCAGGTGACGCGACGCATGCACTGGCCCGGGCGCTGTCGCTGGCGGCGGTGCAGCGCCTGAGCCCGCAGGCGCTGGCGCGCCAGGGACTGGCCGCGCTGCCCGGCAAGTTCGGGCTGCTGGTCGACGACCCGGCGCGGCGCATGCAGGCCACGGGAGCGGACCTGCAGCTGTGGGTCAGCGCGGACCGGGGCTATGGGCTGGCGCTGGCAGATTCCACGCCCTGGTATTGCTTTGCGCAGGCCGAACAGGCCGTGGATGCCGCGGTCGAGATCGCGGCGTGGTTTGCCGCCGAACGCATGGCGCTGGCGCCCGCACCTACGCGTTTGCGCGCTCTGCTCGCGCACCGTACGCCGCCGCTGCCTGCATTGCAGATGGCGCCTTGGCGCGCGGCGGGCGCAGGTTTCTGCGCAGCGCTGGCACCTGGCCTGCATTCAGGCCATGGCCGCGTCATCGCCGCGCCGCTGGGCCGCATAGCCGCGGCGGAAATGTCGGAACTGGCGGCGCAGTTGCCTGCGGACGCCGAGATCCGCGTCACACCCTGGCGTTCGCTGCTGCTGCCCTGGGACGCGATGGCGCCTGCCGCGCCGCTCGATGCCGCGCATTGGATCACCCAGGCCGACGATGTGCGCCTGCGCGTCTCGGCCTGCACCGGCGCGCCGCGCTGCGCCCAGGGCCACGCGCCGGCGCAGACCCTGGCGCTGGCGCTGGCCGCCCAGGTGCCGCCAGAAACCCACCTTCATGTCAGCGGCTGCGCCAAGTGCTGCGCGCTGTCGGCGGATGCGACCGCCGTGATCGTCGCGCGCCTGGACGCTGGCGGTGCGCCGCGGCTGGACCTGGGCCGCGCCGACCAGCGCAGCGATTCGCGCACCCCGATTTCCTGGCCGGCGTCCACCGACGCGCCGGCAAACCTAAAAAAACTATTACATGACCTATACCTATGAGATGCGCGGTGACGAGATCTACCGCCAGTCGTTCAGCATCATTCGCCGCGAGGCCGATCTGGCGCGCTTCACGCCGCTGGAGGAGCGCGTGGCCTGCCGCATGATCCATGCCGCGGGCATGGTGGAGCTGGCCGCGCATATCCATTTCTCGCCCGATTTCGCCGCCGCCGCCGAGGCCGCGCTGCTGCGCGGCGCGCCCGTTCTGTGCGACGCGCGCATGGTCAGCGAAGGCATCACGCGCAAGCGCCTGCCGGCCGACAACGCCGTGATCTGCACGCTGCAGGACCCGCGCGTCGTGGGCCTGGCCGCCGAAATGGGCAATACGCGCAGCGCCGCGGCGCTCGAACTCTGGCGCGAGCATCTCGAAGGCGCCGTGGTCGCGATCGGCAATGCGCCCACGGCCTTGTTCCATCTGCTCAACATGCTCGAAGACCCGGGCTGTCCGCGGCCCGCGGCCATCATCGGCTGTCCGGTGGGCTTCGTGGGCGCGGCCGAGTCCAAGGACGCGCTGCGCGCCTGGGGCCGGATTCCGTTTGCCATCGTGCAGGGCCGCCTGGGCGGCTCGGCAATCACCGTTGCCGCCGTGAACGCGCTGGCCACGCCGGTCGAGTGAAGGGGCTGCCATGAACCGCGGAAAGATCGTCTGCGTCGGGCTGGGCCCGGGCGACCCCGAAATGATGAGTGTCAAGGCCGACCGCCTGCTGCGCAATGCGCGCCATGTGGCCTACTTCCGCAAGCGCGGCCATCCGGGCAAGGCGCGCCAGCTGGTCGACGGCATGCTGCACGCCGAAGTCACCGAGTACCCCATGGAGTACCCGCTGACCACCGAGATTCCGCACAACGACCCGCGCTATATCGCCCAACTGTCGGACTTCTATCTCGACTGGCAGTCGCGGCTGACGGAAATGACGCGCAGCGAGGACGTGATCGTGCTGTGCGAGGGCGATCCGTTCCTCTACGGCTCGTTCATGCACCTGTACGTGCGCCTGCGCCAGGCGGGCGAAGTGCCGGTCGAAGTGCTGGCCGGCATTCCGGGCATGGTCGGCTGCTGGCATGCGACCGGCATTCCCATCACCTGGGGCGACGATGTGCTCAGCGTGCTGCCCGGCACCTTGCCCGACGCGCCGCTGCGCGAACACATGGCGCGCTCGGACGCGCTGGTGATCATGAAGGTCGGCCGGCATCTGGGCCGCATACGCGCGCTGCTGACCGAGCAGGGCAAGCTGGACCAGGCCTGGCTGGTGATCAACGGCACCATGGCCGACCAGCAGGTCATGCGCCTGGCCGAAGCGCCCGAGCGCTGTCCGTATTTCTCCATCGTGATCGTGCACGGCCAGGGCCGGCGCCCGGCCAACGACATGTGAGGCACGCCAGATGAACCATTCTGCAGCCGCGCGCGCCAGCCTGCGCATCGTGGGCCTGGGCCCGGGCGACGACGCGCTCATCACCGACCAGGTGCGCGCCAGCATTGCCGCGGCCACCGATGCGTTTGGCTATTTTCCGTATGTCGAACGCCTGCAGGGCCTGGGCCATCTGCAGCTGCATGCCAGCGACAACCGCGAGGAACTCGAGCGCGCGCGCGCGGCGCTCGATCTCGCCGCCCAGGGCCGCCAGGTGCTGATGCTGTCTTCGGGCGATCCCGGCGTGTTTGCCATGGCCAGCGCCGTCTTTGAAGTGCTGGAAGGGGCGACGCCCGATCAGCAGCGGCGCTGGGCTGCGGTCGAAGTCGAAGTCCAGCCCGGCATCACGGCCATGCTGGCCGCGGCCGCACGCCTGGGCGCGCCGCTGGGCCATGATTTCTGCTGCATCAATCTTTCGGACAACCTCAAGCCGGCGGCGGTGATAGAGCGGCGCATTCGTCTGGCCGCGCAGGCGGATTTCGCCATGGCGTTCTACAACCCCTGCTCGAAATCACGGCCCGAAGGCTTCAGCCGCGCGCTGCAGGCGTTGAAAGATGAATGCGAGCCCGAGCGCCTGATCTGCTTTGCGCGCAACGTGAGCCGGCCCGACGAGACGCTCAAGGTGGTGGCGCTGGCCGCGGCCACGCCCGAGATGGCCGACATGCGCACCGTGGTGATTGTCGGCAACCGCCTGACGCGCCGGGTGGGACCGCATGTCTATACGCCGCGCAGCTACCACCATGCGTGAAGCGTCAACGCTGGCTGGTCAGCCACTGCATCGCCTGCTGCGGCATTTCGCAGCGCAGGCGTGCGGGCAGCAGGGGACGGTCCACCATGATGACCGGCAGGCCCCGTTCGCGTGCCGCCTCGATCTTGGCGTAGGTATCGGCGCCGCCGGCGTTCTTGCTGACGATGCAGTCGATGGCATGGCGCTGCAGCAGCGCGCGCTCGTCGTCGAGCGCAAACGGCCCGCGCGCGATCAGCAGTTCGCAGCTGGTCGCGGGCAGCGGCAAGGCTTCATCGGTCTGGTCGATCACGCGCAGCACGAAATGGTGGTCTGCCGCCCGGGGCGCGAATGCCGCCAGCTGCTTGCGGCCTATGGCCAGAAACACGCGTGGCATCTGCGGCGTCAGCGCCCGGGCTGCGGCGTCCATGTCGGGCACATGCAGCCACTGGTCGCCGGGCAGGGCCTGCCAGGCCGGGCGCTCCATGGCCAGCAGCGGAATCCCCAGCGCGGCGCAGGCATCGATGGCATTGCGGCTCATCTGCGCGGCAAACGGGTGGGTGGCGTCTATCACATGGCTGATGCGCTGCGCCTGCAGATACTGCACCAGGCCTTGGACGCCGCCAAAGCCGCCGACGCGTGTGGGCAGGGGGGGCGTGCGGCGCGTGCGCGTCACGCCCGCGTACGAGTAGGTCGCAGCCACGCCCGCGGCCTGCAGCTGCGTCGCGAGAACATGTGCATCCAACGTGCCGCCTAAGAGGAGAACCTGTGTCATGGCCAATCCCTGGCTTTCGATAATCGGTATTCACCCGTCGGGACTGGACGCCTTGAGCGCCGCGGCCCGCCGGGATCTGGATGATGCCAGCGTGGTGTTCGGCAGCCCGCGCCACCTGGAACTGGCCCAGGTCGGCGCGCGCGGCCAATTGTGGCCTGTGCCGTTCAGCGTCGCGCCCGTGCTGCGGCTGCGCGCGCAAACGCGCGTTGCCGTGCTGGTGTCGGGCGACCCTTTCCATTTCGGCGCGGGCGCGTCGCTGGCCAGGCATCTGCAGGTGGGCGAGTGGCGCAACCATCCGCAGCCGTCGACATTCTCCTGGATTGCGGGTGAGCTGGGCTGGTCGCAGGAGCAGATCCATTGCCTGGGCCTGCATGCGCGCAGCTTTGAACAGCTGACGCCGCTGCTGGCCGAGGGCCAGCGCTTCATCTGCCTGCTGCGCGACGGCGCCGCGGCGCAGGCCATCGCGGCCTGGCTGCAGCAGCACGGCTGGGGCGCGAGCCGCATGTGGCTGGTGTCGCAGGCCGGCAGCGAGGCCCAGCGTATCCGCGCGGGAACAGCCGGGGAACTTGCGCTGGGCCTGGTCGAGACGCCGGTGGCCGCGCCCGTGGCCGCGGCTTTCGAGGCCGGCGGCGGCAATGGTTTCGTGCAGGTGCCGGGCCGCAGCATCGATGCTTTCCTGCACGACGGCCAGATCACCAAGAGCCCGGTGCGCGCGCTGACGCTGGCGCTGCTTGCGCCGCGCACGGGCGAGTTGCTGTGGGATCTGGGCGCGGGCTCGGGTTCGGTGTCCGTCGAATGGTGCCTCGCGGGCGGCAAGGCGCTGTGCGTGGAGCAGCATGCCGAACGCGCGGCGCGCATCGCCCAGAACGCCGCGCGCTATGCGGTGGACCTGCAGGTGCTGCAGGGCGATTCGCTGGCGCTGCTGGACACCCTGGGACCTGCGCCGCAGGCGGTGTTTGTCGGCGGCGGCTTCGACCGCGCGCTGTTCGATGCGCTGCGCGCGCGGCTGAGCGCGCCCTGGCGCCTGGTGGTCAATGCCGTGGCGCTGGAAACCCAGGCGCTGCTGATGGACCTGCACCGCGTGCATGGCGGCCAGCTGCTGCAGCTGCAGTGGAGCGAAGCCCAGCCGCTGGGCCGCATGCAGTCGTGGAATGCGGCGCGGCCCGTGGTGCAGTGGGCCTGGAATCCATGACAGCGTGGTTTGCGGGCTGGGGTTTTCGCGCCGCGGCGCAGCAGGCCTCGTTTGCCGATTGCTGGGCCCAGGCCTGCGCGCTGCCGGCGCCGGGCCTATGCACCTTTGCGCTGCTTGAATCCAGGCGCCAGACGCCGGCCTGGGCGGCGTTCCATGCGTGGGCCGCCGGGGCCGTGCCGCATGCCGCATTGCAGGCCTGGCCAGAAAGCGCGATTGCGCGGATCGACACGCCGTCGCTGTCGCCGCGCCTCGTGCAGCGCTTTGCCACCGGCAGCGTCAGCGAAGCGCTGGCGCTGCATGCGGCGCGCAGCCAGGCCGGCTCGCCGGCGCCGCAGATCACGCTGGTGCTGCGGCGTGTCGTGTCCGCGGACCGGCAGGCCACGCTGGCCGTTGCACGACTCGACTGGCCTTCCCGAATTTTGGAAACAGGAGTTCCTTTGTGACCGTTCATTTCATAGGCGCCGGTCCCGGCGCCGCCGACCTCATCACCGTGCGCGGGCGCGATCTGCTGGCTGCCAGCCCGGTCTGCCTGTACGCGGGCTCGCTGGTGCCCGCCGAGCTGCTCGCGCATTGCCCGCCGGGCGCGCGCCTGGTCAACACCGCGCCGCTGTCACTGGAAGACATCGTTGCCGAAATGCGTGCCGCCCATGGCCAGGGCCAGGACGTGGCGCGCCTGCATTCCGGCGATCTGAGCATCTGGTCGGCCATGGGCGAGCAGCTGCGCTGCCTGCGCGAGCACGACATTCCCTATACGGTCACGCCCGGCGTGCCCTCGTTCAGCGCGGCGGCCGCGGCGCTCGAGGCCGAACTGACGCTGCCGGGATCGTGCCAGACGGTGGTGCTCACGCGCACCTCGGGCCGGGCCTCCAGCATGCCCAGCGGCGAGACGCTCGCGGCCTTCGCGGCCACGGGTGCGGTGCTGGCCATCCACCTGTCGGTGCACATGGCCGAGGAGGTGCAGCGCGAGCTGCTTGCGCACTACGGCGCCGACTGCCCGGCGGCCATCGTCTGGCGTGCATCCTGGCCCGACGAGCTGGTGGTGCGCACGCGCGTGGCCGAGCTTGCCGCGGCCGCCCAGGCAAATGCGCTGCAGCGCAGCGCCTTGATTCTCGTGGGCCGCACGCTGAGCCAGGAAGGCTTCGGCCTGAGCCGGCTCTACGCCAACGACTATGACCGGCGTTACCGTCCGCGCGGCGACGAGCCGCGCTTTCCCGCGGGACACGAGGGCGGCTGATGCTGGAACTGTTTCTGGTCGGCATAGGCACCGGCAACCCCGATCACCTCACGCGCGAAGCCGAAAACGCCATTCGCGGCGCCGATCTGGTGCTGCTGCCGCACAAGGAAGACAACAAGGCCGAGCTGGCGCAGGTGCGGCTGACGCTGCTGCAGCAGCTCGGCGTCGACGGCGGCAGGATTGCGCATTTCGACATGCCCCAGCGGCGCCAGACCGGCGACGATTACGACAACCAGGTCGATGAGTGGCATGACGCCATCGCGCGGCGCTGGCAGGCCAGCCTCGCGGCGCATCTGCCTTCGGGCGCGGGCCGCGTGGCGCTGCTGGTCTGGGGCGATCCGGCGCTCTACGACAGCACGCTGCGCATCGCGTCACGCCTGGGCCTGCGGTCCGAGCAGGTGAAGGTGGTGCCTGGCATCACCTCGATGCAGCTGCTGTGCAGCGCGCATGGCATTGCGCTCAACGAGATCGGCGCGCCGTTTCTGGTGACCACGGGCCGCCAGCTGCGCGACCATGGCTGGCCGCCTGGCGTCGACACGCTGGTCGTGATGCTCGACGGCCAGCGTTCCTATGAACAGGTGAGCGAGCCCGATGTCGAAATATGGTGGGGCGCCTATCTGGGCATGCCGCAGCAGCTGTTGATGCGCGGCCGGCTCGCACAGGTCGCGGCGCAGATCAGTGCCCGGCGCGCGCAGGCACGCCAGGCGCATGGCTGGATCATGGATATCTATCTGTTGCGCAGGCCGGGCAAGCGCAGCTGAAGGCCGCACCCACGGCGGGGTTCGAGACGCCATGGCTTCTTGACCCGCCGGTGCGTTCCGGGCGGACATGCATGGATAATTGTTTTTTGCGCCGATTGTTTTGCCCGGCCTTGCCATTTTCGTTTCGCCATGCCCCTCAGGAAACCTCATGTCTAAACGCCAGCGCGCCACCGAGCGCGACTTCGAAGTCATCACGCGGTTCTATGAGGTTGCAAGCTTTTGCGCACGCCAGACCACGGACCGGCCCGAGTGCCTCAAGCGCCTGCTGGAAGCCGCAAGTGAGCTGGTGGATGCCCATGCAGCGGCCTTGTACGTCTTCAGCCCGCCGTCCGAAGATCCCGAGTTCATGGCTTTCAATCTCGCCGCGCCTGCCGCTGCGCTGCTGAAGACGCCGCAGGCCGCGCATTGGGCCCAAGAGGTGGTGGCATCGCTGCACGATACGCATTTCCTCGCGCATGGCCTCGATGGCGCTGCGCCGCAGGGCGGCGAACAGGCCGCTGCGCTGCCCTGGCTGGGGCTGTCGCGCCAGGCCGGGTGGCAGACCGTGGTGGCCTTGCCGCTGCGCAATCGCGCCGGCGTGCTGCTGGGCATGCTGGCGATGTTCTACCCCTGCGAGCAGCCGCCCGGCGAGGTCGAATTCCGTCTGCTCAAGCTGCTTGCCCACCAGATGGGCGACTATCTGGAGCGGCATGCGATACAGCAGGCCGTGGCGCAGAGCGAGGAGCGTTTTCGCAGCTTTCTCGGTGCGACCTCGGATGTGGTCTACCGCATGGGTCCCGACTGGGCCGAAATGCGCCATCTCAAAGGCCAGGAATTCCTGCGCGACACCGAGGCGCCCACGGACCGCTGGCTCGATCTGTACATCCCGCGGGAAGACCAGGCCGTGGTCTCGCTGGCGGTGCGCGACGCGGTGCAGCGCAAGGGCGTGTTCGAACTCGAGCACCGCGTGATCCGTGTCGACGGCCGCTTGGGCTGGACGCATTCGCGCGCCGTTCCCGTGCTCGACGACAACGGCGAAGTGATCGAGTGGTTTGGCGCCGCCAGCGACATCAGCTCGCGCAAATGCGCGGAGCAGGCCTTGCGTGTGAGCCAGCAGCGCTACCACACGCTGTTCGATTCCATCGACGAAGGCTACTGCGTGATCCGCATGGAATTTGACGCCGACGGCAACGGCCGCGACTACACCTTCCTGGAAGTCAACCAGGCGTTCGAGCGGCACACGGGCATCAGCGACGCCGTCGGCCGCTCCATGCTGTCGATTGCGCCCGAGCATGAGCGCTGGTGGTTCGAGGTCTACGGCCATATCGCCAAGACCGGCGAGTCCCGGCGCTTCGAGCTGCCAGCCGAAGCGCTGCAGCGCCACTACGATGTCTATGCGTTTCGCATAGGAGCGCCCGAAGACTGCCAGGTGGCCGTACTGTTCAACGATGTCTCGCAGCGCAAGCGCCAGGAGGCGCAGTTGCGCGAAGTGGACCGGCGCAAGGACGAGTTCCTCGCAATTCTCGCGCATGAGCTGCGCAACCCGTTGGCGCCGGTGCGCAGCGGCCTGCAGGTGCTGCAGCTGTCGCAGGGCGACCCACAGACCGCGGCCCACCTTGTGCCGCTGCTGCAAAGGCAGGTGGACCACATGGTTCGCCTGGTCGACGATCTGCTCGAAGTCTCGCGCATCGCGGGCGGCAAGGTGGAGCTGCGGCCCGAAGCCGTGAACGTGAGCGATGCGCTGCGCAGCGCGCTCGAGACCAGCCGGCCGCAACTCGACGCCGGGCAGCACCATTTTTCGCTCGATCTCCCGGACGAGATCCTGACCGTGCATGCCGACCCGGTGCGGCTGTCGCAGATCATCGCCAATCTGCTGAACAACGCTGCCAAGTACACCGATCAGTGCGGGCGCATCGCGCTGCGCGCGCGGCGAGATGGCAGCGATGTGCTGATCGTCGTCGAAGACAACGGCCGGGGCATTGCGCAGGACATGCTGCCGCGCATTTTCGATTTGTTTGCCCAGTCGCCGCAGACGTCCAATCTGGCGCAAGGCGGCATCGGTGTGGGCCTGACGCTGGTGCGCAGCCTGGTGGAGATGCAGGGCGGCCAGGTGGACGCCCGCAGCGAAGGGCCCGGCCTGGGCAGCGTCTTCACGGTGCGGCTGCCGCTGCACGCCACGCCGGCCGCCGCCGCGCCCGATCCGGCTCCCGACGCGAGCTACGCGACCGAAGCGACCGATGGGATGGAGCGCAAACGCGTGCTCGTGGTCGACGACAACGTCGACGCGGCCGAAGGGCTGCGCATGCTGCTGGAACTGATGGGCATGGATGCGCGCGCCGCGTATGACGGCGCGGACGGCCTGGTCGCCACGGCGGAATTCGCGCCCCATCTGGTCTTCCTCGACATCGGCATGCCTGGCATGGACGGTTTTGAATTCGCGCGTCGCGTGCGCGCCGAGAACACGCCTTGCCCGACCCTCGTGGCCGTCAGCGGCTGGGGCCAGCAGGACGACCGCCGGCGCTCGCGCGAGGCGGGCATCGATGCCCACCTGGTCAAGCCCGTGGGGATGGACGAACTGCAGGAAGTGCTTTTGCGCCTGCAGTGAGTGCAGGCTGCCAAGTGCCAGGGGCCTGCCCGACGCAGCGGCCGCTGGCGGGCGGCGCAGGACCGGCTGGGCGGCCAAGCCGGCGCCTGCGCGCAGCCTGGGTGCAAAGGTCCAATAGGTTGTATGTGTTCCTGCGAGTCGAGTTTGAGAGCCCGGGAGTTGCCACGCCACCAGAACCCTCAAGAAACTCGGCCAGCTGAAGGGCACCTGCCAGCGGAGTCCAGGCGCCCGATGGCCGAAGGCGGTGCCGTGTCTGTCTGTAGGTGTAGCATGCGCAGCGCGTGCGTCCGGATATGCTCGGTCTCTGCCGGTGGGGGAGCTCTATCCTTGTTCAGGCCGTTTAGTTTGTTGCGCTTAGGAGTGCCAGGTCGCCGAGTGCGTGGCTGTGGGTGGCTTGCATCGCAGGTTTTTTCGCTTTTCTCATTCGGTTCATGTCTTTTCGCTTCACTGATTCACCTCCTGGCGAGTCTTCTCGCTCGCGTGCCAGAACATCGCTGGCCATCATCATCGGCATTTGCTTCTTTGTGTTCGCTACCGGTGTGTACTGGGCCACGCTTCTGGCCAGTCACAGATACATGCAGCGTTACACGCAGGAGCAGACGTGGCTGCGTGTCACCCAGATGTCCCATGCTATCTCCGCGCATGTCGGGGCCATGCTTTCGGGCCTGGACTATTCCCTGGGAGAGATGGCCCGCGATTTTGAGTCTGGCGATCCTCTGGCGTTCGAACGCGCCGTGGCCAGCGTTCAAGGGGCGTACCCACCCGGAACCATCGTGCAGGTGTCCGTGGTGGACGCGCAGGGACATGTGGTGTATTCCAGCCTGGAAGACTCGGCACGCTCCACTTCGCCGATCTCGGTCGTCGACCGCGAGCATTTCCAGGCGCATCTCAAAGGCTTGACGCAGGGCACCTTCATCGGGCGTCCCGTGCAGGGGCGCGTTTCCCGGCAGTGGAGCATTCAACTCAGTCGCGCCCTGCAACGCCAGGGCCAATTCGCGGGCGTGCTGGTGCTGTCGCTGTCTCCGGAGTATCTGTCCCGGCAGTTGCAGGCCATCTTTGATCACCCGCGCGACGTGATCTTGCTGCTGCGCGAGGATGGAACCTATCTGGCGCGCTCTCAACAGCAAGACCGGGTGCTGGGGAGCGGGCTGCCCGCCGCGCGGATGGAGCTGTTTGCCCCCGATCTCCCGGGAGGCCACTACGAAGCGCTGTCCGAGGTTGACGGCATACAGCGCCTGTACGCTTGGACCCGGGTGGGCGGCTTTCCCGTCATGGTGAGCGCCGGGCTGGATCGTCAAGCCGCCTTCGGTCCGTTGAATGACACCATAAGTCAAAGCCTTTGGCGCAATGGCGCAGGCACCTTGCTGATCTTCGCCGGCGGCTTGCTGACCGCATGGCTGGCACTTCAGCGCTGGCGCCAGGAGGATCAGCGCATACAAGCCGAGCAGAGGTTCATGCACCTGTCGCAGGAGGTGCCCGGAGGTCTGTTCCAGTATCGCGTGGACTCCGCAGGAGGGCATGTCCTGCCGTTCACCAATCCCGGTTTCTACGCCATGCACTGCATTGATGGCCCGGGTGCGCGCGAAAAGCTGGCGCGCTTGGCGCAGCGCATCCACAAGGAGGATCTGCGTGCGCTGCGGGAGTCTATCGACGCAGCGGTGCGCGGCCGAAGCGCCTGGGCGCACAAGTACCGTGTCAAATGTCCCGATGGCGCCACGCATTGGCTGCAGGGCCATGCCAGGCCGCAACTGTTCAAGGACGGCTCGGTGCTGTGGCATGGCTATATCCTGGATGTCACGCAGGACGAGATTCTGCGCGAAGCGCTGCGCCGCGGCGAGGAGCGGCTGCGGCTGACCATTGGCGCGGCGCGCGATGGACTGTGGCAATGGGATTGCATTCAGGATGTGGTGCTCTGGGACGCGCGGTGCTACGAAATGCTGGGCATGCCAGATCAGTCCATGGGCGCATTCACGTTGGCCGATTTCTCGCAGTGCCTGCATCCGGCGGATCAGTCACGCGTGCAGTCGCTGCTCAAGCGGCACCTGGAGAATGGCGAGCCGTTCCGCGTGGAGATGCGCATGCGCCATGCCAATGGCACGTGGCGATGGATGGAGTCGCGCGGAGAGGTCACCCAGCGCGCGCAAGGTGGGCAGGCCTTGCGGGTGATGGGAATGCATTCCGATATCCATGAACGGGTGGAGCAGGCCTACATGGTGCGCGCGCTGCTTGAGCGCGGCACTGCCGTGGTACTGGTGGCCAGCCACAAAAGGGACATAGTCTATGCCAATGGCCGTGCCGCGAAAGTCTTTGGCATTCCGGCGGGCGCGCAGTCGCCGCTTTCCTCTTTCCGCGCGCTGCACGCATCGGGCGATAGCTTCGAGCGCTTTGCTGCGGTGTACGAATGCCTACAGCTTCAGGGAACCGTGCGCACTGAATGGGCGCTGCAGGTCGCAGGCGGGCGCCTGTGCTGGTTTGACATGCAGGCAACCCTGCTGGATCCCGAAGATGCCGACGGCAACGTGATCTGGACGCTGTTCGATATCGATGCGCGCCACCAGGCGGAAAAAGAACTTCAGCAGGCACAACAGCGCATGGAGGCCATCATTGAGCACTTCCCCTCGGGCATCCTGGTGACAGAGGGCAGTGGGCAGACGATAGTGGCCATCAACAAGATGCTGGTGGCGATGTTTGATCTTGCGCTGGGCGCATCTGATCTGGTTGGCAAGACGACGCAGGTGCTGCTGCCCCATCTGCCCGCCGCGATGGCGCAGGCCTTGGCGCAGGATGCGCAGGAGAACGCCAACGCGTGCGCCGCGGGCGAGGGACGGGTGATACATGCATTGCCCGATGGCCGGCACATACAGATTGAACAGCTGCCGCTGCGCACGCAGTGCGGCCTGCTCGGATGCTGCTGGGTTTTCCATGACGTCTCGGACTACAAACTGCGCGAGACGCAACTCGAGGCGCTGGCCTCCACGGACGCCCTGACGGGCGCCCGCAATCGCCGGGCGTTCATTGGCCGGATGGAGTCCGAACTGGAGCGTTTGCGGCTGGGGCTGGGCCGGCCATCGGCCCTGATCATGCTGGACATCGACCACTTCAAGCGTGTGAACGATACCTATGGCCATGCCGTCGGTGACGAAGTGCTCAAGCACCTGGTGATTGCGTTGTCCAAGGAACTGCGCAAGGACGATATGCTGGGACGCCTGGGGGGCGAGGAATTCGCCGTATTGCTCACCGATGTCGACCAACAAGCCGCGTTCCGGCGGGCGGAAACCCTGCGCGAGACGGTGGCGCATCTTGCCGTGGCCGTGCAAGGGCAGGAGCCGATTCGATTCACGGTGAGCCTGGGCGTGTGCCCCATGGGCGAGCGTGATTCGTCGGTCGAGCGCTGCCTCGAGCGGGCAGATGCGGCGATGTATTACTCAAAGCGTAACGGGCGCAATCGGACGACTTATTGGACACCGCAGACGCCAGTCGTGCTTGAGGCGAAATGAAAGATCGGGCGCCCTGCAATCCCGCACCCTTGCTCGGGTGAATTTTGTGATTGAGGGTCAATAGCGAATTACATTCACTTGTAAAGTTGGGGCAGAGCGAGGCTCCGGGGTTGTTGTCCCAATGCCTCCCGGAGCCGCTATGCTTGTCGCCTGGGTCAGCCGTTGTGCTGCTGACCGTGCATCGCCAAAGCTGCAAAGATTCCACTGCCGTGAACAAAGTCTTCATCAAAGTCCTGGCCGTGGTGTCGGTCGTGGCGGTACTGTACGCAGTGGCCGCTGTCGTGGCCACGTTCACGCAGCTGGCTGCCGCCGCCGACCGCATCCACCTGGGCGCGGGCCAGCCCGTTTTCTGGTCGCTGCTGGCAGTGTTCTGCGCTCTGGTGCTTTATCCGCTGGTACTGCTTTTGCGCCTGCCCAAGGCCATGCAGCCGCCGGTGGACGCATCTGCGCAGGAACACGCCGACTACGCCGATTGGCTCCAACGCCATCTGGCCCAGCATCCAGACAGCGCCGTCGCGGCGCTGGCTTCCGGCGGTGATGTTCCCGCCGCCTTGCTGGCACTGAGCGCACAGGCCGATGGCCTGATACGCGGCACGGCGAGCAATGTCTTTGTCAGCACCGCGCTGCTGCAGAACGGGCGTCTGGACGGACTGGTGGTGCTGGGCACGCAACTGCGCCTGATATGGCAGATCGGCGCGCTCTACAACCTGCGGCCCTCGCCGCGCCAGCTCTGGTATCTGTATTCGAATGTGGGCGGCGCGATGCTGGTGGCCGCGCACCTCGAAGAGCTCGATTTCGCCGAGCTCGCGGGCCCGCTGGTGAACTCGGTCGTGCCTTCGCTGGCGGCCGCGGTGCCCGGGCTGCAAGGCGTGGGCAACCTGCTGGCCAACAGCATTGCCAACGGCTCGGCCAACGCCTTTCTGACCCTGCGCGTGGGCCTGATCGCCAAGAGCTATTGCGCTCCGCTGGCCAGGCCCGAACGCGCCGCCGTGCGCCGCAGCGCGACCCTGGCCGCGCTGGCGCTGCTGGGCGCGATCACGCAGGAAAAGGGCGGCCAGATCGTGAAGTCGGTGTGGGCCGGCGCGGGCAGCGCGGTGGGCAAGGCCGCCGGCTCGGTGGTCGGCGGCGCGAAACGTGCCACGGCGGCCACGGGAGCGATGGTCACGGGCGCGGGGCGCAGCATTTCGCACGCGACGTCGGAAGTCATGGACTCGACGGCAGGGCTGTTCCAGCGCAAGGAGAAATCGAGGGTGGAAGAGGAGCCGGGCAAGAAGCTGCCGCGCTAGGCGCGGCCAGGGGTCAGGGCTGCAGAAGCCGTTGCCTGCATGGGCGCCTGCGCTGGCGTGGGCTGCTGGTGCACGCCAGCCGGCTGCTGACGCTGCGCGCGCCGGGCCTGCTTGTCCGCATACATGCGTTCGTCGGCGGCCTTGAGAGCCATCTGCGGGGAGCTGGCTGCGGGATCGACACTGACAATGCCGAAGCTCGCGCCCGCATAGTCGAAACTGCATTCGTCGAATGAGTAGCGTCCGATCAGCAGCGGCGCCAGTCTGTTGCGCATGGCCTTGATGGTGGCATCCGGATCTTGGGCTGCTGGCGGCGCCGCCAGGCCGATCACCACGAACTCATCGCCGCCGAGCCGGCCCAGCATGTCGCTGCTGCGCAGGCCTGTGGACAAGCACTGGCCCACCTCGACGAGGAACTGGTCGCCGACTTCATGCCCGTGGCTGTCGTTGATCGCCTTGAAGCCATCGAGATCGATGAAGGCCACCATGACCCATTGCTGCGTGCGTTGAGCGATGGCGAACAATCGCTGCAGTTGGGCCAGCACATGGCGCCGGTTCGGCAGGTTGGTCAAGGCGTCGTAGTTGGCCGCATGTTGCTCGTCCTTGCGGCGCGTGTGCATCTGCGTGATCATGTGGCTGCACAGAAAAATGAACGCCAGACCCACGGCTGCGACCAGTCCGGCGATCCACAGGTGCTGCGTGCGCATCGCAGCGAGATGGTCCAGCGGCGCGAGCGTCAGCAACTGATATTGCGTGTTGGAAAGCGCCTCGCTGCGCAGCAGATAGGGCTTGCCGTCGATCCACCACTGGCCGGCTTGTTCGGCACCAGCCATCGCTTGCGCGTCCAGCGGCCGGCCCAGTTCCTCATCGGAGTCCGGCGATGGGCGCGCGCCCGCAGACCGTGCGATATCGGGCGGCAGCAGCGTCGCCGCATTGCGCAGCATGAACGCCGCCGCCGAGGCCGTGGTCACGCGCCCCTGGCTGTCGACGATCAGCGCGATGTGGCGCCCCACGAGAAAGCGCGCCACTTCCGCGGCATCGAACTTCACCGTGACGTAGCCTTGCGGCACATTCTCGTCATTCTCGATGCGGCTGGCGACAAAGTAGGAGGGCGTCTTGTTCAGCTTGGCGATGCCGAACGAATGGCCGTTGCCGTCGCGCAGCGCGTCCATGAGATAGGGCCGCCCTGTGTAGATCATGCCCACGATGCTGTCTGAATCGGCCCAGTTGCTGGCCGTCACCGTGTCGTCCGACATGTTGTTCATGTAAATGCGCGCATAGCGCAGATCGCCGGACAGCGCATTCATGAAGTCGCCGACCTTGCGCACCAGCGGGTCCCGGATGAACTGCTGCGCGCGCTGTTGGCGCGTGAGATCGGCGGCACCGGGAGGATCGGTGCGGTAGCGCGCGGCCAGCTGTATCACCGACGCCTGGCGCGCCACCATATTGGTCACGCTGACCATTTCGGTGAACAGCCGGTCCATGATGCGCGCCGTGGTCCGGGCTTCGTATTCGGCGCTGACCGCCAGATCGTCCAGCTCCGCGGCGACGATGCGTTGCGACATCCACGACCCCAGACCGGCCACCGATGCCAGCCAGGCAAGGGCCAGCATGAGCATGCGTACGCGTGGTCGTCGGCGCTGCTGCGGCAATGCGTGGTTCACGGCCCCCTCCATACACGTTTGAAGGAATGGTAACCAATGCACCCGCAGGTCAAAAGTCAGGAAGTGTCATTGATGCGCAGTACGCGTCAGTGCCAAACCGATTCAGGACAGATCATCCCAAGCTGTACCAAGATCCTATGCACTAGAAGAAGAATGGCCCGCCAGGCCCGGGCAAAAGCTTGCGATCCGAGGAAGATAGCTTAGATTTCAGGACATTTATCAAAGAAGCCGCCCGTAATATTTGTCTTGATCCGTGCTTGAAGCTCAACTTCAAACTGAATGATTTTTGCAGGCGGCGTCTCGTGACACATGGATATATGAACATTTTTCGGATTAATCCGTACCACCTCATCCACCACTGGCGTAGCCAAGGTCGATCTGACATCTCCGGTGCGATATTCGGATGGAAAAATATAAACATTCGCTGTGTTGTGGAAGCCGTTGCAACCAGTAAGCAGCATGGCGGAAAGAAGCAGTTTTATTTTCAGCATGTAATTACTTGTCTATAGAGAATGCTCGGTGTAAATGTCTGTTGCTATGATTTTTCTTGAAGTCGGTAGATGTTGGATATAATTGCGCAATATTTCAGAGGGAAATAATTCACCGAGCATTCTGATGTCCTTACATTATTGAGCAACTCATTGTAATAGCGGGTTCAGTGAATGCAAGGCCCGTGTGCGTAGTGTCTAGGGACGGCAAGAAAACAGAGATGGCTGTAGAAGGGGTAACTGTTTTTCCTAGGTCAACCTGACTCACTGGGAAATATTCAAAGGAGGGTGAAAATTCACCAGAAGACTCATTGTTTGAAAACCAATGCGCGCTTGGTAATTGTGGGTCTATGCTTTTATCGGTCAAGTGCGAAAAATCTATCATGAACTCATCAAAGGATTCTGGGAGATATCCAGTAGTCGCAACGCTTTTAAAGTTGGAAACGGATAAGATCAAGGAATCCATGGGCGCATGGTCCAAGCTGTCTACGGCAGGAGCAGTAATTTCTCTGAAGCGGAAAGAAACATCAATAGCATCAACTTTCTGTCCATTTACAATGGCCGATGAAACTTCACCCAGCAAATTTCCGTTCTCACAGACGTTTTGACTGACGTAATTGAGGCTGATGGATTCCAGTCCTGCCGCTTCGGCGGTACGAAGTTCGTTGATGTCTGTTCTTCCGTTCATATTCAAGTCTTGCCATAACAGCAACTCAGAATATCGTTCATCGTTCTTGTCCACGACTCCATCGCCATTGCTGTCGAATTCGGCTAACTTTGCAAAACCAGCCCCTCGATGTCGCCCCCCAAATAGTTCATTTATTCCATCGATAACACCATTTCCGTTTCTGTCGACGGCCAGAAATGCATCGTCGCCATATATCCATGCAGTCTCATCCTTTTTCTCATCGCCATCTATATCGAAGAACACTGTTTTCTTCGAAAGAAGGGAAGTGGTTTTTATCCCGTCTCCATTCAAATCGATTACGATAGGAGTGGTAATTCCATTGGCGACTTTTTCTGGTATTTCGGCAAGATCGAACTCTAGACCAGCTTCTTCCATATAGCGCTGCAAGCGACTCAATGCCCAATCTCCAGTGGCATCACCATTTGCCCCTTCGGAGTAGAAATCGCTTCCGGCAGGATGGTCATGAAGCCAGCTGATATCTGACTGTATTGCCAGCGCTTTAAAATCAGTCAGTTCTTTGTAGCATGCGTCACTTAATGGAAGTATTCGCTGCATAAGTGCATCGACTGCTTTTCGGCTTGAATCATTGAGTTCTTTTCTCTCGGAATTATACTGGTTCAAGTAGGCTTGCTCTGCAGCTGTTATCGATCGACCGTCAGTCGGACTTATAAATCCATTTTCATTAGTTGTCCATAAGGTTCCTGGATGTATATCGCCGATATGAGTCATGAAATCCCAAGGTGAAGGCTTAAAGAAACTCCAAAATGGATTTGATTTAAGTGATAGCCAGGGCATTCTCATCTCCTTAATAAATATCAATAAAATCGATGATGCATCCAAGAGGGAATTGTTAATTCATGACTGTTTTGGAATGCGCATCAGTAAAAAACCAAACCCTAGAGTGTTAGTTTTTAACTATTAGAATTTATTTTATTAAAAATAACAACTATCGATCGCAACTATGCCTGTTGTCCTACAAGTGAATTTCTGAAATGGCAGCTGATGCAGTTCTGCGCGACTTTCTTTGCAGGGTCGAGCTTTGTAAACGGGTGTGGCAGAAGGCTGTCAGGTGCCGCATGGCAGCAGATCGTCTGCATCCGCGGCTTTTAGGAGGCCATATGGCGTTGATAGGCCTGATCGACCAAGCGATCAAAGCGGCAGGAAGCCCTACCAGGCGCGCCAAGAAAATGGGCGTAAAGCAGCAGGTGAGTTCCTGGCGCACAGGACGGCGCAACTGCACAACCGCGACGCGAATCGCGCTGTGCAAGATCGCTGACTACGATCTCAAAGTGGCGCTCATTGAGCAGGTGATAGAGGGTCTCGATCAGAACGATCAGACCCAGGCCGAGGCAGGCGCGATGCTGCAGGCCGTGGTTGATGCCTTCCCCAATGCGGGGTGGCGGAGGCTGTGAGATTCGAACTCACGGACAGTTACCCGTCGGCAGTTTTCAAGACTGCTGGTTTAAACCACTCACCCAAACCTCCGAAGCCTGTGATTTTACACACAGATTGCGCGGCTCAGGCCTTGAGCAGGCCCTGGGTTTCGATGAAGGCGATCACCTGGGCCAGGCCTTCCTGGGTCTTGAGGTTGGTCATGACAAAAGGCTTGAGGCCCTTGGGCGAGGCGCGCATGCGTTCGGTGTCGGCGCGCATCACCTCGAGGTTGGCGCCCACATGCGGGGCCAGGTCGGTCTTGTTGATGATGAACAGGTCGCTCTTGGTGATGCCCGGGCCGCCCTTGCGCGGAATCTTCTCGCCCGCGGCGACGTCGATCACGTAGATCGTCAGGTCGGACAGCTCGGGGCTGAACGTGGCCGCAAGGTTGTCGCCGCCCGACTCGATGAAGACGATGTCGGCATCGGGAAACTGGCCCAGCATGCGATCGATGGCTTCGAGGTTGATCGACGCGTCCTCGCGTATCGCGGTGTGCGGGCAGCCGCCGGTTTCCACGCCCATGATGCGCTCGGCGGGCAGGGCGCCGCTCACGGTGAGCAGGCGCTGGTCTTCCTTGGTGTAGATGTCGTTGGTGATCGCGACCAGGTCGTATTGTTCGCGCATCGCCTTGCAGAGCATTTCCAGCAGTGTGGTCTTGCCCGAGCCCACGGGCCCGCCTATGCCCACGCGCAGCGGGGGCAGCTTCTTGCTGCGATTCGGGATATGGTGAAGTGGCGAAGTCATGAGCGGAACAGTCGTGAGTATTGATTTTCATGCTGGGCCGAGAGAATGGCCAGCATGGGCGAAAAGGCCTGGCGCTGCGCGTCGGGCAGGGCCAGCGCCTGGTCTACGGCGGCGGGAATCCGTTCGGCAAGCTGGGCCAGGATGCGCTGGCCCGCGCTCTGGCCCAGCGGCACGGCCTTGATCGCGGCCTGGACCATGTTCTCGGCCCAGCCAAAGGCATAGGCCAGCAGTGCGGGGCGGGCCGAGGAGCCGCTGAAATGCGCGGCCAGCGCAAATGCCAGCGGGTAGCTCGCGTCCTGCGCGCCCAGCCACTCTATGGCGTCCAGGCGCGCCGCATCGCCCGCATGCTGGTTGCGCAGCCAGGCAATCAGCGAGCGTCCCATCTGTTCGGTCTGCAGGCGCAGCTCGCTGCTTTCACGTGTCTGGCGCACCCAGGCGTTGAGCGCGGCCAGGCGAGTGCGGTCATCGGCGGCCCAGGCGGGCAGGGCTTGGGCAATGGCCGCCATGTCGCCGCGCGCCTGTGTGAGCTGCAGCTGCTGCACGATCCAGCGCGCGGCATCGGCTTCTCCCTCGACCCAGCCGCTGCTGATCGCGGCCTCCAGCCCTTCCGAATAGGAAAAGCCGCCAATCGGCAGCGCCGGCGAGGCCAGCCACATCAGCTGCAGCAGGCTGTGCGGGGCGACGGCGGGCGCGGCCTGTTCGGCAGCGGCCGCGGCCTGGCGGCGGCGCCAGGGCAGGGGCGGACGCGCGGTGGGGCTGGGGAGACGCAGGGCCATGGTCTGGTGAATCAATGCGCGTGGTTGCAACCCGGGCCATGGACATGACCATGCTCATCATCGTGGCTGTGCCCGTGGTCATGCTTATGGGCATTGCCATGCGCATGGTGGCTGTGGCCGTCGTTGGTCACATGGCCGCCATAGGCGCCGCCTTCGGGCTCGAACGCCATGTCGGCCTCGACCACGGTGAGGTGCATGCTGCGCAGCATGTCGGCCAGCACATGGTCGGGTTCTATCTTCAGGTGGTCGGGTTGCAGCTCGATAGGCACATGGCGGTTGCCCAGGTGGTAGGCGGCGCGCATCAGATCGAACGGCGTGCCATGCGCGGGGCAGGTGGTGATGTGCAGCACCTTCTGCGGCGCGGCAATGACGCGCACCATTGAGCCGTCTTCGGCAATCAGCACGTCGCCGCCGCGCACGGCCTGGCCGCGCGGCAGGAAGATGGCCAGTTCCCGGCCTTGCGAGTCGGTGGCCGCGAAACGGCTTTTCTGGCGCACGTCCCAGTCGAGTTCAATGGTCGTGGCGCGCTGCAGCAGCACGCGGGCCAGGCCTTTGCCTTGGGGGATGAGTTTTTGAATGGAGAGCATGGGGTCTGGTGAACTGGGGTGAGGTAATGGAGCACTTGAGCGGGCACGTTCATCCTTCGACAGGCTCAGGACGAACGGTTAAAACCGACACGCTGCGCCAAGCGCAATCTCCACTGCGTCACTACCGTTCGCCCTGAGCCTGTCAAAGGGCGTTTCGCAGCGCAGCGTGGAAAACGTTTTAGCATGCACGCATGACGGCCCCGACTGATTTCAATCCTACTCCCCATATCCCCTGCGGCTGCCGGCAGGTCGCCGTCTACGGCACCCTGCGCCGCGGCGGCAGCAACGATATCCGGCGCTGGCAGGCCGATGTGCGCTGGCTCGGGCATTGCCGGCTGCCGGGGCAGCTGCATGACCTCGGACCCTACCCTGGCCTGGTGCTGGACGGCAGCTACAAGGTGCTGGCCGAGGTCTACGAGCTCAATCCCGCGCTGGAGCGCGAACTCGACCGGGTCGAGGAGATCTGGCCGGTCGATATCGGCGAATATGCCAAGCACATTGTCGATGTGCAGCTGCTGCCGCTGGACGGCGGCCCGCCCCAGCCCATGCCGGTGCTGATCTATGTTGCCCAGCCCGCGGGCGTGCAGGGGCGGGCGGTGATAGACACCGACGACTGGCTGGCCTGGTGGACGCAGCGCCAAGGCGATTCTCCTCAGAACAGGAAATAGCGCTGCGCCATCGGCAGCGAGACTGCGGGCTCGCAGGTGAGCAGCTGGCCGTCGGCGCGCACGCTGTAGGTCTGCGGGTCGACTTCCATGGCCGGCGCGTAGTCGTTGAGCAGCATGTGGCGCTTGCCTATGCCGCGGATGTTCTTCACCGCTGACAGCGTCTTGGCGAGTTTGAAACGCTCGCCTATGCCGTTGGCAAGACCGGCCTGCGAGACAAAGGTCAGCGACGACCGGGCCAGCGCACCGCCAAACGACGCGAACATGGGCCGGTAATGCACGGGCTGGGGCGTGGGAATCGAGGCGTTGGGGTCGCCCATCGCCGCCATCGCAATGCTGCCGCCCTTGAGAATGAGCGCCGGCTTGACGCCGAAGAACGCCGGCTTCCAGATCACGATGTCGGCCCATTTGCCGACTTCGAGACTGCCGACTTCGTGGCTGATGCCGTGGGCGATTGCCGGGTTGATCGTGTATTTGGCGATGTAGCGCTTGATGCGGAAGTTGTCGTGGCGCGCGCTGTCGCCGGGCAGGGCGCCGCGCTGCAGCTTCATCTTGTGCGCGGTCTGCCAGGTGCGCAGAATCACTTCGCCGACGCGGCCCATGGCCTGGCTGTCGGAGCTGAACATGCTGATCGCGCCCAGGTCGTGCAGTATGTCCTCGGCGGCAATGGTTTCCTTGCGGATGCGGCTTTCGGCAAACGCCAGGTCTTCGGCAATCGACGGGTCGAGGTGGTGGCAGACCATCAGCATGTCGACATGCTCGTCCAGCGTGTTGATGGTGTAGGGCCGGGTCGGGTTGGTCGAGCTGGGCAGCACGTTCTGCAGGCCCACGACTTTCAGGATGTCGGGCGCATGGCCGCCGCCCGCGCCTTCGGTGTGGAAGGTGTGGATGGTGCGGCCCTTGAAGGCGGCGACGGTGTCCTCGACAAAGCCGCTTTCATTGAGCGTGTCGGTGTGGATCGCGACCTGCGTGTCGGTGAGTTCGGCGACATTCAGGCAATTGTCGATGGCCGCCGGCGTGCTGCCCCAGTCCTCGTGCAGCTTGAGGCCAATGGCGCCGGCATCGATCTGCTCGTGCAGGCCGGCGGGCAGGCTGGTGTTGCCCTTGCCCAGAAATCCGAGGTTCATGGGAAAGGCATCGGCAGCCTGCAGCATGCGTTCCATGTGCCAGGGGCCGGGTGTGCAGGTGGTGGCAAACGTGCCCGTGGCCGGGCCCGTGCCGCCGCCTATCATGGTGGTGATGCCGCTGGTCAGCGCTTCCTCGATCTGCTGGGGAGCGATGAAGTGGATATGCGTGTCCACGCCGCCGGCCGTCACGATGCAGCCTTCGCAGCTGATGATTTCCGTTCCCGGGCCGATGATGATGTCCACGCCGGGCTGGGTGTCGGGATTGCCGGCCTTGCCGATGGCGACAATGCGGCCGTTCTTCAGGCCGATGTCGGCCTTGACGATGCCCCAGTGGTCGACGATCAGCGCATTGGTCAGCACCGTGTCCATCGCGCCTTCCGCGCGGCTTTTCTGGCTTTGCGCCATGCCGTCGCGAATCGTCTTGCCGCCGCCGAACTTGACTTCCTCGCCGTAGCTGCCCGCGGCCAGCGTGTAGTCGCGCTCGACTTCCAGCAGCAGGTCGGTGTCGGCCAGGCGCACGCGGTCGCCCGTCGTGGGCCCAAAGGTTTCCGCATAGGCGCGGCGTTCCATCGTGGCCATGTTCAAAGGTCTCCAGGCTGTTGGTCGAGCGCGCCCTGGACCAGGCCGCGAAAGCCGTAGACCAGGCGATCGCCCGCGAAGTCGACAAGTTCCACCGTGCGCTGCTGGCCCGGCTCGAAGCGCACGGCCATGCCGCTGGCGATGTTCAGCCGCATGCCATGGGCCGCGGCGCGATCGAACTCCAGGCCGGCATTGGTTTCGGCAAAGTGGTAGTGCGAGCCGACCTGAATGGGCCGGTCGCTGGCGTTGCGCACCAGCAGCGTGGTGCAGCGGCGGCCTGTATTGAGGGCGTGTTCGCCCGCGTCGAGAATCAGTTCACCGGGCACCATGGCTTTTCTCCTCAGGCCAGGCGGGTCAGCATGAACACACCGAGCGCGGCCGTGGCCGCGCCGCCCAGCGCCGTGAGCAGGCGGTGGCGCTGCAGCACCATGCGGCCCAGCAGCATGCCGGCGATATGCAGCAGGCCAGAGCCCAGCGCAATGCCGGCCAGCGCCGCGACGGCCGTGAGGCCGGTGTCGCCCGCAAGCTCATAGCCGTGGGCCGCGCCGTGGAAGAACGCGAACACGCCGGCCAGCGTCGCCGCCGCGCCCCAGGGCATCTTCCTTTGCAGCGCCAGCAGCAGGCCCAGCACCAGCACCGAGGCCGCGATCATGGGCTCGACCCCGGGCAGCTGCAGGCCGGCAAAGCCCGCGAGCGCGCCGGCCACGAGCAGCGCGACAAACGCCGCGGGCGCGCGCCAGGCCGGGCGCACCGTGAGCGCGCTCCAGGCACCGACGGCGACCATGGCCGCGAGGTGATCGGCGCCGGTGAACGGGTGGGCCAGGGCGTGGGCGGCGGTGTCGAGCAGGCCGTGGCTGTGGGCGCCGCCCGCGGCCGGGTGGGCCAGGGCGGCAATGGGCAGTGCGGCGAGGGCCGCTGCAGCGGCGGCAATCAGGGGTTTGGCTTGCATGTCAAAGGCTTGAAAAGGGGTTTAGACAATCGGGTCGTGCACCGTGACCAGCTTGGTGCCGTCGGGAAACGTGGCTTCGACCTGGATGTCGGGAATCATTTCGGCAATGCCGTCCATGACATCGGCGCGCGTGAGCACCGTGCGGCCTTCGCTCATCAGCTGGGCCACGGTCTTGCCGTCGCGCGCGCCTTCCATCACCGCCGCGCTGATCAGCGCCATGGCTTCGGGGTAGTTGAGCTTGAGCCCGCGCGCCTTGCGGCGCTCGGCCACCAGGGCCGCGGTGAACAGAAGCAGCTTGTCTTTTTCGCGAGGAGTGAGTTCCATGGCGTCGTGGCGGGCGCGGGCCCGCAAGGCGATGCAGATGGCTGGTTTGCAGCAAGGTGCGTGCCATGCTGCAACATGGCACAGAAGCTGCACGCAGTCCTGTTGCCATGATTCAAGCCCCTTCTGAACCACATTGCATGCCGTCCGATGCCGCGGGCGTGCCCGCGCAGCAGCGCGTGGTCAAGGTGCGGCGCGACTACAACCGCTGGGTGGCGACCGAGACGCTGGAGGACTATGCGCTGCGCTACACGCCGCAGCGCGGGCGCCGCTGGTCGGAGTGGGGCGTGGCGCATACCGCGTTTGGCGCGGCCTCGTTCCTGGTGCTCGAGGCCGTGGGCGCGACGCTGCTGGTGCAGTACGGTTTCATCAATGCGTTCTGGGCGATTGTCTGCACCGGGCTGATCATCTTTGCCGCCGGGCTGCCGATCAGCGTCTACGCGGCGCGCCACGGCGTAGACATGGATCTGCTGACGCGCGGCGCGGGCTTTGGCTATATAGGCTCGAGCATCACCTCGCTGATCTACGCGAGCTTCACCTTCATCTTCTTCGCGCTCGAGGCCGCCGTGATGGCCTATGCGCTGGAACTCGCGCTCGACATACCGCCGCGCTGGGGCTATCTAATCTGCGCGCTGGTGGTGATTCCGCTGGTCACGCACGGGGTGTCGGCGATCAGCCGGCTGCAGGTGTGGACCCAGCCGCTGTGGCTGCTGATGCTGATCGTGCCGTTTGCCTTTGTGCTGATGCACCAGCCTGGGGTGTTTTCCGAAGTGCTGCACTATCCGGGTGCAAGCCAGCAGCGCGAAGGCCAGCTGGCAGGCTTTAGTCTGCCTCTTTTTGGTGCGGGTCTGACCGTGGGCATTGCGCTGATCACGCAGATGGGCGAGCAGGCCGACTACCTGCGCTTCATGCCGGTGCGCAACGCCAGCAACCGCTGGCGCTGGTGGGGGGCGGTGATGCTGGGCGGGCCGGGTTGGGTGCTGCTGGGCGTGGCCAAGATGCTGGGCGGCGCGCTGCTGGCCTATCTGGCCATCTCGCAGGCGGTTCCGCCCGACCACGCCGTCGATCCTAACCAGATGTACCTCGCGGCCTACAACTATGTATTTCCCGACTACGGCTGGGCGGTGGCGGCAACGGCGCTGTTCGTCGTGCTGTCGCAGCTCAAGATCAATGTGACCAATGCCTATGCCGGCTCGCTGGCCTGGAGCAATTTCTTCTCGCGCGTGACCCACAGCCACCCGGGGCGCGTGGTGTGGGTGGTGTTCAACACGCTGATTGCCTTCATGCTGATGGAGATGAACGTGTTTCGCGCGCTGGGCGAGGTGCTGGGCCTGTATTCGAACCTGGCGATTGCCTGGATCATGGCCGTGGTTGCCGATCTGGTCATCAACAAGCCGCTGGGCTGGTCGCCGCGCGGCATAGAGTTCAAGCGCGCGCGGCTCTACGACATCAATCCCGTGGGCGTGGGCGCAATGGCCTTGTCGTCGCTGCTGTCGGTGGCCGCGCACCTGGGCGCGTTCGGGCCGCTGGCGCAGGCGTTCTCCGCGGTGATTGCCATGCTGGTGGCGCTCGTCGCTTCGCCGCTGATTGCCTGGTGGACGCGCGGGCGCTACTACCTGGTGCCGACGGCGGCGCCGGCCATGGAGGCGCCGGCCTGCGCCGGCCCGCCGCGGCTGCAGCGCTGCGTGGTCTGCGAGCGCGAATACGAAGCGCCCGACATGGTGCATTGCCCCGCCTACCAGGGCGGCATCTGCTCGCTGTGCTGCACGCTGGACGCGCGCTGCGGCGATCTGTGCCGGCCCCAGGCGCATCTGGCCGTGCAGTGGCGCGCGGCCGCGCGCCGGCTGCTGCCGGCCAGCATGTGGCGGCTGCTCGACAAGGGCCTGCTGCACTTCGTGCTGCTGATGCTGCTGATCGTGCCCACGCTGGCCGCGGTGATAGGGCTGCTTTATCTGCTGGAGCTGCAGACGCATGCGCGCAGCCTGCCGGCCAATGCGCTGCCCGGCGCCGAAGCCGTGCTGCAGACGGTGTTGCTCAAGGTGGGCGTGGGCCTGCTGCTGATCTCGGGCGTCGTGGCCTGGTGGCTGGTGCTGGCCCAGCACAGCCGCAAGGTCGCGCAGCAGGAGTCGAATCGCCAGACCGGACTGCTGGTGCGCGAGATCGCGCTGCACCGCGCGACCGATGGCCAGCTGCAGCAGGCGCGGCGCGCAGCCGAAGATGCGCGCACCGTGGCCGAGGACGCGCGCCGCGCGGCCGATCTCGCCAACCAGGCCAAGAGCCGCTACATCAGCGCCATCAGCCACGAACTGCGCACGCCGCTCAACAGCATCCTGGGCTATGCCCAGCTGATGGGCGAGGACGCCGACGTGCCGCCCCACCGGCGCCAGGCCGTGGCCGTGATACGCCGCGGCGGCGAACATCTGCTGTCGTTGATCGAAGGCACGCTGGACATCGCGCGCATCGAGTCGGGCAAGCTCGCGCTGCAGGTCCAGCCCATGCAGTTTGCCGCCGGCCTGCGGGAGATGGCCGGCATGTTCGAACTGCAGGCCGCGGCCAAGGGGCTGGTCTTCCACTACGAGCCCGAGGGCACGCTGCCCGAATGGGTGCGCACCGATGAAAAGCGCCTGCGGCAGATCCTGTTCAACCTGCTGGGCAATGCGATCAAGTTCACCGCGCGCGGCAGCGTCACCCTGCGCGTGCGCCACAGCCGGCAGATGGCCTATGTGTCGGTGATCGATACCGGGCCGGGCCTGAGCGAGGCCGAGCAGGCCCAGGTGTTCGAGCCGTTTGCGCGCGGCTCGGGCGCGCAGTCCAGCGCCGGCGCGGGCCTGGGCCTGACCATGGCCAAGATGCTGACCGAGCTGATGGGCGGGGCGCTGAGCGTCAGCAGCCAGCCGGGCCAGGGCGCGGCCTTTCATATCCGCCTGTTCCTGCCCTCGCTCGAACGCGGCCCGGCCCAGCTGCCCGCCGTTCCCCGGCCCGTGGGCTACGTGGGCGCGACGCGCCGGCTGCTGGTGGTCGACAACGAGGAAGCCGACCGCGAGCTGCTGGCCCAGCTGCTGGTGCCGCTGGGCTTCGCGGTGCAGCACGCGGCCAACGGCCAGGAGGCGCTGGCGCTGCTGGCCGCGGGCTACCGGCCGCAGGCGATCTTCATGGACCTGGCGATGCCCGGAATGGACGGCTGGGAATGCCTGCGCCAGCTGCGGCAGCTGCCGCTGGGCGAAGTCGCGTGCGCCATCGTCTCGGCCAATGCCTTCGATCGCGAAATGCCCAATGACGTGGGCATCACGCCGCAGGACTTCCTGGTCAAGCCGGTGCGCCACAGCGAGCTGCTGCAGTGGCTGGAGGACCGGCTTGAACTCGTGTGGCGCAGCGCCCCGCCGGCGGCGACTGCCTTGCCTGCGGCGCGCGTGCAGCCGGCCGATGCCGGCCTGGAGGGCGTGCCCGAGGCCGCGCTCGCGGCGCTGCGCCAGGCGCTGGAATGGGGCTATATGCGCGGCGTCGAACAGGCGCTGGCCCAGCTGGCCCAGGACCATCCGCAGGCCGCCGCGCTGTGGCAGCGGCTGCGCGCGCAGGCGCAGCAGTTCCAGTTCGAGGCCATGGCCGCGCAATTGAATGACAAGGCTTGATGATGGATCTTTCCCCCTCGCTCACCCGTGACGCCAACCTGGTGCTGATCGTCGACGATGTGCCCGACAACCTGGCAATGCTGCATGACGCGCTCGACGCCGCGGGCTATATCGTGCTGGTCGCGACCAGCGGCGAAGCCGCGCTGGCGCGCGCCGCCCAGGCGCTGCCCGACATCGTGCTGCTGGACGCAATGATGCCCGGCATGGACGGCTTCGAAGTCGCGCGCCGCCTCAAGGCGGATGCGAACACGGCGCCGATTCCCATTGTCTTCATGACCGGCCTGACCGAGACCGAGCATCTGATTGCCGCGCTGGCGGCCGGCGGCGTCGACTATGTGACCAAGCCGATCAAGCCGGCCGAAGTGCTGGCGCGCATGGGCGTGCACCTGGGCACGGCGCGGCGCGCGCGCGCCCAGCAGCAGCAGGCCGTGCAGGCGCGCAGCGCGCTGGACGCGTTCGGCTATGCCAGCCTCACGGTGCGCATTGCCGACGGCCGCGTGCTGTGGCAGACGCCGCTGGCGCGCGAACTGCTGCGCCGCCACCTGGGAATTGACGGCCTGCGCGCCGTGCTGCCCGATGACATCACCGCCTGGATTCAGCGCCAGCAGCCCACGCTGGCGCTGCAGCTGGAGCCGCCGCGCTGGACCTTCGATACGGGCTCGGGCCCCTTGGTGCTGCGCCTGCACCCGCCGTCGCCCGAAGCCGAGGAGGGTGAGTTGCTGCTGGTGATGCGCGAGGAGTCTGACCTAGCGGCGCGCGAGACGCTGCGCCAGGGCTTTGGCATCACCGCCAAGGAAGCCGAAGTGCTCTACTGGCTGGCCCAGGGCAAGATCAACCGCGACATCGCCGACATCGTCGGCTGCAGCCCGGCCACGGTGAAGAAGCACCTGGAACGCATCTTTGCCAAGCTGGGCGTGGAAACGCGCACCGCGGCCGCGGCGATGGCGATGGCGCGCCTGCCGGCGTGATGAAGTTTGGCAATCCGTGCCATCCGGATTTACAAACCCGCGGCGGCGCAGGCCTGTCTACACTGGCTTCCATGACGCAAGAAACACCCACCTCCGCCGCGCCTCAAGGCCTCGATGATGCAACCCTGGCCTTTGCCGACAAGGTGTTCGATGCTGCGCGCCAGGGCGATGACGTCAGCCTCGCGCAATGGCTGGCCGCGGGCCTGCCGCCCGATCTGCGCAACGCCAAGGGCGACAGCCTGCTGATGCTGGCGAGCTACCATGGCCACGCCGACGCTGCGGCCTTGCTGCTGCGGCACGGCGCCGATGCGGCGCTGGCCAATCTGCGCGGCCAGACGCCGCTGGCCGGCGTGGCCTTCAAGGGCGATCTGGCGATGGCCGAACTGCTGCTCGCGCACGGCGCCGGCGTCGACAGCCCTTCGCCCGACGGCCGCACGCCGCTGATGTTCGCCGCCATGTTCAACCGGCTGGACATCATGCAATTGCTGATTGCCCGCGGCGCGCGCGTCGACGCCACCGATGCCCAGGGCAC
>NZ_JAVWWA010000002.1:0-84176 GCF_036666375.1 Comamonas sp.
ACCTTCGAGAACCCGCCCAAGCTGGATGCGACTGCAACCCGCGTGATTGGATGAAATGAAGCACCCCCTGAGCGGCTGCGCCGCTTCCCCCTCTCATCCTTCGGTGGAGGGGGACGGCACCCTCGCTGCGGGGCGGCCCTTGCTCGGTGCCCCTGAGCTGGGCCTTGCCGATTCAAGGGTCTGCGAGCGGAACAAGAGCATCATGGATAAATGGGGAAATTGGTAATGTCACCTGATCAACGTAAAAGCAATCTGCGCCTCGCACTGATCCTGGCCTCGATCGCCGCCGTCTTCCTGGCGGGCTTCGTGGCCAAGATGCTGTGGCTGGGTGCGCAGTAAAAGGAACGCCGTGGGAATGCGCCAGGAAAACACGAAGATGGTCGGCAAGCTGGCGGTGATTGCCGTCGGCATGTTCGCCTTCGGCTATGCGCTGATTCCCATCTACAAGCATGTCTGCGAAGCGCTGGGAATCAACATCCTGGCGATTTCCGAGCGCCAGGTGCCGGGCAACGGCCAGATCGGCCCGAATGCCAAACTGCCGGCCAACTCCCAGGTTGACATGAGCCGCACGATCACCGTCGAGTTCGACGCCAACGCGCGCGGCCCCTGGGACTTCAAGCCGCGCCAGCGTTCGGTGCAGGTGCATCCGGGCGAGCTCACGGTGGTCGAGTACGAGTTCCAGAACGTGCAGAACCGCCGCATGGCCGCGCAGGCGATTCCCAGCTATGCGCCGCACCAGGCGGCCGCGCATTTCATCAAGCTCGAGTGCTTCTGCTTCAACCAGTACACGCTGGAGCCGGGCGAGAAAAAGGAATGGCCTGTGGCCTTCGTGATCGACCCGAAGATTTCCAAGGACGTCACGACCATCACGCTGTCGTACACCTTCTTCGAAGTCGGCGGCAAGACGCCGCCCGCGCCCGCAGGCGGTCTCAAGCAGCAGGCCGCGGCGCCCGGTGCCAAGGAGCCCGTGCTATGAACCAACCGCAGAAAAAAGCCTCGCCGCTGCGCACCGCGCGCACCATGCTGTGGGCTTTGCTGGGGGTGCGCAAGGGCAGCGAGTACCAGAAAGACGTTGAAAGCATCACTCCGCTGCAGGTGGTGGTGGGGGGGCTGGTGGCCATTTTTCTATTGGTCGCAGGCTTGATCTTGATTGTGAACTGGATCGTCTGAGCGCCAAGCTACAGACGGACGCAAGGACCTAGAGAGTCAGGAGCAGGAAATGAGTGGAACTACCCAAGGCGCAACGCCCTACTACTACGTGCCCGGTGAATCGCGCCATCCGATCATGGCGGCCGCGGGCCTGTTCTTCGTGATCCTCGGCGCGGGGCAGTGGATCAACGGCCACGAATGGGGCAAATGGAGCCTGTTCTTCGGCCTGGCCTGGTGGCTGGTAGTGCTTTACCAGTGGTTCCGCGACGCCATTCATGAAAGCGAGAGCGGGCTCTACGGCCGCAAGATCGATCTGTCGTTCCGCTGGAGCATGAGCTGGTTCATCTTCTCGGAAGTGATGCTGTTCGGCGCGTTCTTCACCGCGCTGTGGTGGGGCCGCGCGCATTCGGTGCCGGCGCTCGGCGGCATAGAGAACGCCTTGCTCTGGCCCGACTTCAAGGCCATCTGGCCCAGCATGGCCGCCGGTGCCACGGCCTCGCCCGCGGGCACGGTGGAGCCGTTCCAGACCGTGGGTCCGTTCTGGCTGCCGACCATCAACACCGCGCTGCTGCTGACTTCGGGCGTGACGCTGACCATTGCCCACCACGCGCTGCGCGAGAACCATCGCGGCCGCACGATTGCCTTCATGTGGGCCACCGTGGTGCTGGGCTTCATCTTCCTGTGCGTGCAGGGCTATGAGTACTTCCACCTTTACACCGACCTGAACCTCAAGCTGTCGTCGGGCATCTTCGGCTCGACCTTCTACATGCTCACGGGCTTCCACGGCTTCCACGTGTTCGTCGGCATGCTGATGCTGTTCTTCATCACGCTGCGGCTGCAAAAAGGCCACTTCACGGCCGACAAGCATTTCGGCTTCGAAGGCGCAGCCTGGTACTGGCACTTCGTGGACGTGGTCTGGCTGGGCTTGTACGTGCTGGTCTACTGGATGTAATCGGTGAGGCGGTGGCCTGGGCCACCACGGTGCGAGAGCCGGCCTTGCGCCGGCTTCGCCGCTTCAGCGTCCCACCGGCAGCCCGGTAGGCTGGATATACCCCAGCTTCCAGCTGATCAGCAGGCACAGGAACAGCAGCACCGACAAGCCCACGCGCAGCGCCAGCGCGCGCGCCATATGCTGGCTGCGCCTGCGGTTATCCTCTACGCCATCGGGCGGGCGGCGCATCATGAAGAACAAGGCGCTGCCCAGGCTGGCGAGAATGCCCAGAAAGGCCAAGGCGATGAAGATTTTCATGGAGATCATTATCCGGTGAGTAAAAGCACAAGGCCAGAGGGTTCGCCAGCAGGCATGCGCTTCTGGGTGATCACCTTGGCAGCGGCGGTGGGAATCGGCGCCACGGCCGCGCTCGGCTGCTGGCAGCTGGACCGCGCGGCACAAAAGCAGGCGCTGGCCGCGGCCATCGAGGCACGGGGCGAACAGCCGCCGCTGGGCGCTGCGGCACTGCAGCAGGCATTGCAACAGACGCCGGCCGCAGACCTGGTCCACCGCCCCGTGGCGCTGCAGGGCCGCTGGCTCGGCTCCCATACGATCTACCTCGACAACCGGCAGATGCATGGCCGTCCGGGCTTTTTCGTGTTGACGCCATTGGCCCTTGATGGGCCCACGCCCGCGGTGGTGCTGGTGCAGCGCGGCTGGATAGCGCGCAATTTCCAGGACCGCACGGCGCTCGCTCCTGTCGATACGCCCGCGGGCCCGGTGGCAGTCGCCGGCAGGCTTGCACTGGCGCCCGCGCGGCTGTACGAAATGGCACCCGGTGCAGACCCTGTTTCCGAAACGTCGCCTATCCGACAGAATCTTGATGTGGCCCGGTTTCGCGCGCAAACCGGCCTGCCTTTGCTCGCCATGAGCGTGGTGCAGACGGGCGCCGACAGCGAAGGCCTGCAGCGCGACTGGCCGCGCATCGATGCCGGGGTGGACAAGCACTACGGCTATGCATTTCAATGGTTTGGTATCAGTCTCCTGATGGCGGTTCTCTATGTCTGGTTTCAACTCTTCCGACGCTTCATTCGCCCACGCCAGCAACCCGGCGCCTGAGCGCGCCGCGGCCGAGCCGCTGGGCCTGAGCGTGCACGGCCTGCCTGCGGCGGGCGAGGCGATGCAGGCCCAGCGCACGCGTTCCGGGCGCTGGCAGATGATTGCCGTGCTGCTGGTCTGCGCGGCGCCGGTCATCGCCTCCTACTTCACCTATTACGTGGTTCGGCCCGAAGGCCGGCGCAACTTCGGCGAATTGATACAGCCGCAGCGCACGCTGCCCGATATCAATGCGCGCACGCTGACCGGCGACACCGTGCCGCTGGCTTCGCTCAAGGGCCAGTGGCTGCTGGTCAATGTCGCGGGCGGGAAGTGCAATTCGGCCTGCGAGCAACACCTTTACCTGCAGCGCCAGTTGCGCGAGAGCCTGGGCCGCGAAAAGGACAGGCTCGACTGGGTCTGGCTGATCAACGATGCGGTCCAGCCGCCCGCGGCGCTCGCGCCCGCGATGGCCCAGGGCCAGGTGCTGCGCGTCGATCCGCAGGCCCTTGCCGGCTGGCTGGAGCCGGCGCCGGGCCAGCGCATCGAAGACCATCTGTATCTGGTCGATCCCATGGGCAACTGGATGATGCGCATGCCCGCATCGCTCGACAAAGCGAGCGCCGCGAAGGCCAAGCGCGACCTCGACCGGCTGATGCGCGCGGCCGCCTCCTGGGATAAGGCGGGGCGCCCCGATACCGTCGCCCCTTCCCGCTGAAATGCCGTCCCTTTCTTCTCGAGTTTCCGCATGAGCCTCGCCGCCACCGTTTCCGCCCCGTCGCGCTTTGCGCAGTTCTACGCGCTGACCAAGCCGCGCGTGGTGCAATTGATCGTCTTTTGCGCGCTGATCGGCATGGTGCTGGCCATTCCCGGCTGGCCGGCAGCGCAGCAACTGGTGCTGATGGCCGTGGCCTGCGCGGGCATCTGGCTGGTCGCGGGCGCGGCCGCGGCGTTCAACTGCCTGGTCGAAAAAGGCATAGACGCCAAGATGAAGCGCACGGCCTGGCGGCCCACGGCCAAGGGTCAGTTGTCGGACGGCCAGGCCTTGGCGTTTTCCACACTGCTGTGCGCGGCCGGCTCGGCAGTTCTCTATGTCTGGGTCAACCCGCTGACCATGTGGCTCACGCTCGCCACCTTCGTCGGTTATGCCGTGGTCTACACACTGATCCTCAAGCCGCTGACGCCGCAGAACATCGTGATCGGCGGGGCCTCGGGCGCGATGCCGCCGGTGCTGGGCTGGGCCGCGATGACCGGCCAGGTCACGCCCGAGTCGCTGATCCTGTTCCTGATCATCTTCCTCTGGACACCACCGCATTTCTGGGCGCTGGCGCTGTACCGTGTGGAAGACTATCGCCAGGCCGGCCTGCCCATGCTGCCGGTGACGCATGGCAATGAATTCACCCGTTTGCAGGTGTTTCTCTATACGCTGGTATTGTTTGCCGGATGCCTCCTGCCGTTCGTCTTCGGCATGAGTTCCTGGCTCTATCTGGCGGTGGCCGTGGTGCTGGGCCTGGGGTTCTGTGCGTATGCCTATCGGCTGTGGCGCAGCTACTCCGACGCCCTGGCGCGCAAGACCTTCCGGTTTTCGCTGATACACCTGAGTCTTCTGTTCGCCGCACTATTGGCGGACCACTATATTTTTTGAACGACTATGGATAAACGACGTGTATTGAAGTTGTTGCTGGCCTCGGCGCTGGGCACGGGGGCCGCAGGCCTGCTCGCGGGCTGCGGTCGCGAACCCAAGGCCAGTTTCCAGGGAGTGGATGTGACGGGCGCGGAGTACGCGCGCGATTTCACGCTGCCCGATGCTTCGGGTCAGCAGCGCAGCCTCAAGGACTTCGCGGGCAAGGCCGTGGTGGTGTTCTTCGGCTATACCCAATGCCCCGATGTCTGCCCGACTTCGCTGCAGGAGCTGGCCGAAGTCAAGAAGCTGCTGGGCGCCGATGGCGAGCGCCTGCAGGGCATCTTTGTCACGCTGGACCCCGAGCGCGACAAGCCCGAGATGCTCAAGGCCTACATGGAGAGCTTCGATCCCAGCTTTGTCGCGCTGCGCGGCACGCCGGAGCAGACCGCGGCAATTGCCAAGGATTTCAAGATCTTCTACAAGAAGGTCGAAGGCCCTACGCCGGAAAGCTATACGCTGGACCACTCGGCCGGCAGCTATGTCTATGACCCCGCGGGGCGCCTGCGCGTCTACGAGCGCTACGGCGTGGGCCCCCAGGTCCTGGCAGCCGATGTACGCCTGCTGCTGGCGGAGAAGGCCTGATCAGATCATTGCGCAGTGATCTTCTGGCTGCGGATGATGTCGCCCATGACCTTGGCGTCGGTGCGTATGCGGTTGGCCAGGCCTTCTGACGAGGTTCCCGCAACCTGCCAGCCCTGGGCGAACAGCTTGGCGCGGATGTCGGGGTGGCGTGCTATTTCGCTCAGCAGCGTGCCCAGGCGCTCGACGATGGGCCGGGGCATGGAGCGCGGCGCGGCGACTGCATTCCAGATTTCCATCTGATAGTTGGCAATGCCGGCTTCCGACAGGCTGGGGTACTCGGGCACCAGCGACGAGCGGCTGGTCGAGGTCACGCCTATCACGCGCAGCTTGCCCGCACGCGCCTGGGCTGCGGCCATGGCGGGCGGCAGCAGCGCGAGCTGCACCTGTTCGCCGATGATGGCGTTGATCACCTGCGGGTTGCCGGGGTAGGGCACATGCACCGGTGCAATGCCGGCGCGCGCCTTGAGCAGCTCCATGCCGATATGCGCGACCGTGCCTATTCCCGGGCTGCCGTAGCTCCACTTGTCGCCGCTGGCGCGCGCCGCGGCGAAGAACTCGGCGGCCGTGCTGCCCGGTGCCTGGGCCGATGCGGCCAGCGCCAGCGGCGCGGTGGCGATCAGGCTCACGGGCTGCAGGTCCTTGAGCGGGTCATAGGTCGCCTTGGGGTTGATCAGCTTGGCGATGGTCATGTTGCCGTTGATCATCAGCCCCAGCGTATGGTCGTCGGTGGCATGGGCGACGGCGTCGGCGCCGATGTTGCCGCCCGCGCCCACCTTGTTCTCGACCACGACCGGCTGGCCCAGCATCTTGGCCAGCGGCTCGGCCAGCGTACGCGCGACCAGGTCGGGCGACGAGCCGCCCGGAAAGCCGACGATCAGTTTGACCGGGCGCGTGGGCCATTGGGCTGGATCGGCTGCCAGGGCAGGGGCGCAGGCGGCAGCCGCGGCACAGGCCGCCGAGGCCAGCAGCGTGCGGCGGTTCAATCTGGAAATCATGCGGGCTCCTCGGATCATTATTGGAATGGAGTGTCTTTGGCAATCGGCGCGCCATGAAAAAAGCGCACCGCCTGCAAAGGCGGTGCGCCGATTATCCCTGCCGGGAGACTCAGGCGTATTCGGCCAGCGTCTTCTTCATTTTCTTCATCGCCGCCGATTCGATCTGGCGAATGCGCTCGGCGCTGACGCCGTAGACCGCAGCGAGTTCGTGCAGCGTCATGCCGCCCGAGCCGTCGTCGTTGACCTTGAGCCAGCGCTCCTCGACGATGCGCCGGCTGCGCTCGTCCAGGCCGCCCAGCGCCAGGCTGATGCCGTCGGTGGCCAGTGCGTCGCGCTGGCGCGACTCGATCATCGCCGTGGGTTCATGCGAACCATCGGCCAGGTAGGCGATGGGGCCGAAGGCGTTCTCGCCGTCATCGGAAGGAGAGGGATCGAGCAGCACGTCGCCGCCCGACATCCGGGTCTCCATTTCGATGACTTCTTCGCGCTTGACGTTGAGCTTTTGCGCGACGGTGTCGATCTCGTGCGGGCTCAGCGTGTCGCGGTGCGTGCTCTCGTCGAGCGCGGCGGCGTCGGCCTTGAGCCCTTGCTTCATCGAGCGCAGGTTGAAGAACAGCTTGCGCTGCGCCTTGGTCGTGGCCAGCTTGACCATGCGCCAGTTCTTCAGGATGTATTCGTGGATCTCGGCCTTGATCCAGTGCATGGCATAGCTCACCAGGCGCACGCCCTGTTCGGGGTCGAAGCGCTTGACGGCTTTCATCAGGCCCACGTTGCCTTCCTGGATCAGGTCGCCATGCGGCAGGCCGTAACCCAGGTACTGGCGCGAAATGGCCACCACCAGGCGCAGGTGCGACATCACCAGTCGGCCGGCCGCGTCCAGGTCGCTGTCATTCTTGAGGCGACGCGCGTAATCCTGCTCTTCTTCCAGCGTGAGCATGGGAAGACGATTGACTGCCGTGATATAGGCGTCCAGGTTGCCCAGTGGAGGCACCAGTGCCCAAGGGTTGGTGGGCGCCAAAGTGGTCGTCGCAATGTTTGCGGATGTGGAGGTCATTGAAGTCCTTTCTTCCATATCTTCATATTAGCAGTCTATTGGAGAGAGTGCTAAGGCAGAAGTTCCTTAACCATTGACAACTTGTGCCAACCCTGCGGGGCAATGCCCTCAGGGCGTCGAACCGGTGCTCAGTCCAGGCGTGCAAGTGCTAGCGGCTCCGGCACCAGAGCGTGCGACGGGAGAAAGGCCTGTCCATATCCTCAGTCCGTGGAAAGGCAATTGGCATCATCCGACGCCTTGGGAGTGCAGATCTTGGCCCTCCCGGTGACAGCGATCTTGATACGTCGGATCTGGCGGTAGTCGGTGCTTGCATCGCTGCGAGCTATGGTCAACGTGGTGTTGGGCAGGTCGCCGCTCGCGGGACGCGAAAAGCCCGAGCCGTCATATCGCACATAGCTCGGATTGGCCGCCGTGCTGTTGTTGCCCGAAAGCGTGATGTAGGGCGGGGGCGCCTCCTGTTGCATCACCAGGATGTCCTTGGTGCTGTCGAAGGTCATGTCATTGTCGGTATCGACAAACACCACCCAGCCCTTTGCCCAGTCATTGTCGTTGTTCTTCGGCGTCACCAGAGCGAACATGTTGCGCTTCATTGCTTCGGTGCGGGCCGCGTTCAGGGCCGCCAGGAAGCTGTTGCTGATGCCGCTCAGTTCTGCATTGCGCAGATATCCCATGAAACTGGGTGCGGCAATGGCCATGATGATGACCAGCAGCGAAATGGTCACCAGCAGCTCGATCAGCGTGAAGCCCCGTCCGCCTGTTCTGGTGGTCGATGAGGCGTGCGGGGCAAATGGCGTCATTTCCAGCAGACACTCGTGTTGTTGCCGGTGCAGCTCTTCACGCCCGTGCTGGTAACGGTGAGTTCCGTGATGGACGGGTCGGTGTAGTACTTGGGCACGCCGAACACCTGAACGCAATTGTTGATGGTCTGGCTGGGGCAGGCACGCGCACCAAGCCAGTACGCGGCACTGCCGCGGGAGTCCCCCGAGAAGGTCTTGAAGGCTACGGCGCTGTCGCCTGCCGTGGCGATGGCCAGGTAAGTATTGTTCTGCGTCATGTACCGCTCCTGCTGCTGCAGCAGTTCCATCATCGCCGTGCGGCCTTCGGCGCGGCGAGTCTTTCGCATGTACTCCGCGTAGGACGGGTAGGCTATGGTTGCCAGAATGGAGACTATGGCAACCGTGATCATCAATTCGATGAGCGTAAAGCCTTCAATGCGCCGTTTGTGCTTGGTCATGTTCAATTCCAGGTCTTGTCTTTCAGTTCGCGGTAGTTGTTCAGTTGGCGCCAGCTCAGGCGACCGACCTGCGATGTGGCGGTTTTTGGCTCGGAGACGCTCACGCCTGAAGTGGCGGTGGCGTCGGGATGCACGAATACCCCTTTGTCTGTCTTGACGCGCGCTCCGGTGGAGTCACTGTTCGAGAGCGAAGAGTTCGTATAGAAGAACATCGGCGAGCCCTGCGCACCACTGGACATGGTCGTGACGGTACCCAGGCCGCTGGCCAGATTGGCTTCGTATGAATAGCTCGATCCACCTCCGCAGGCATCCGTGGACGCACTTGGCGGCAGCAGGCTGGTGAAGCGCACGGTCTGCCCGAACAGCGCTGCGGCGCCGATCTGTTTTTCACCGCCCAGGCTGCCGCTCTTGGGATAGTCGATATACCAGCCTGCTTTCTTGTCGGTGGAGTTGCTGTCCCGCGGGCGATTCCAGTAGAACGACTCCACGCTGATTGCACTGTTCGTGATCGAGCCGGCCTTCAGGCGCGCGCGGCCGTTGAAGCGCGCTGTGCCGTCCGTGTCGGGTTCGACGTCTTTCGATGCGGCGTTGCCGCTGTCATACAGCACGTAGAAAGACTGTGTCTGGGTATTGGAGCCGACCATGTTGTCCTTGGCTTCGAGATATTTGCCGGTGCCAAATGCCAGGATGTAAGTGTTGGAGGGCCCAAACGCAATGGTGGGTACCATGGTGATGGGCTGGACCTTGTTGCTGCTGTCTTTCGCGATGTACATGGGCAGCGGATTGGTGCCGTCACTGTTCTTATAGGACGTCAGTCTCAGCAGGTTCCAGTTGGTTTCGGTGGCGCTCGAGAAGTTGGCCTTGGCCATGTCGAGCTTCCAGAACTGGCCGTGGAGGTCGCCCATATAGAAGAATTCGACGGCATCCGCCTGGTCGTTGGTGAAATCGAAGTTCACCAGACCGGTGGCCTTGCCGACACCGGTGCCGGTTCCGGACGCATTTACTTCCTGCGTGCCGGTTGCCTCCACGTTGCTGATGGGCAGGCTCACCTTGAAGTAGTTGGTGCCCAGCGACCAGTCGGTGCCTGATGCCTTCGACAGATCCAGCAGGAAGAGCGCAGGCTTGCCGGTGGTGCTGTAGCGGCCAGTGCCATCATTGACGTAATTGTTGACGCCGCTGGCTACCGCTGCAAACCATTTGTAGGTGGCCGTGGCGGCGCCGGGAGCGCTGGTGCGCAGCTTCACGATGCGCGGTTGGCTCACCACGTTGCCCATGTCTAGATCGTTCTGGTCCGTGAATTCCCAAAGGACCTTGTCGGCCGCAAAGTCGCTCGGATTGGTCACGTCCAAAGCGAAGACGCCTTGCCCGCCGCCGCCGGTGCCCGACACCAGCACGGTTTTCCAGTCGCTGCCTACTTGGGCTTCGGCCACTGCGGGCGGCGCATCGACGTAGCTGGTGTGGCCGGAGGAGTTGTAATTGGTGTTGGTCAGCTGCGAGAGCTTGGGAGCCATCCAGCTGGGGATGTATGCGAACAGCTCGTCCATGGTGGTGGAGTTGAATGCATGCAGCATGCCGTCGTTGGCGCCGACAAAAACGGCTTTTGTGCGGTTCTTGTTGGTATCGTAGAACGTGCGATAGGCCGCCGTGTTGTAGCGCGTGGTGGGCGCGGCGGAGTAGGCCGCTGCGGAATTGACGATGTCGCCCAGGCGGGAATTGCGCTGGCGGAAGGTGACGGCTTCCTGTGAGCGATAGCCGCGCAGGAAGTTGAGGCGGTTCTGACCGTCGTTGTCGGCCGTGGCGGTGGGCGAGGCCTTGTTCAGGTGGGCCTTGAGCGTGTCGCCTATCGTGCTCCAGGTGAACAGGGCTGCCGAGCCGCCCGAGCTGGCCGCGCTTTCTAGCCCGACAACGATCTTGCGTCCGCTGGTTTGCGTGTCGGTGAGTGCGTCGAGACGCGCCGCGGCGGAGACCGCCGATGCCGCGTCGCCCACCTTCACATCGCCGTTGTCGCTGACCTTGATGGTGTTGCGCTTGATGTCCCCGGACCAGCGTTCCGTATTGAAGCTGGCGGTGTAGTAATACCCGTCCGTGGTGGACAAGGTGTTGGTGGACGCTGCCGGCGAGGAAATCGTATTGCTGGCCTTGGCCGCGGCGAAGAAGATGTCGTCCAGCGAGCGCAGGAACTTGTCTGCATCGCTGACCAGGAAATAGGTCTTGGCCTCGCCCGGATCGGTTTCCTTCTCCCAGTTGCGGGCGTCGTTCGACGACTCATACGGGTTGCCGGTGCCGGTCACATCGTTGAAGCCGCCGTACTTGGCCGCAAGGAAGAAGTGGGTCCGCCGGCGGGCCGTGGCATCGTTGTTGGCGCTGTTTTCGTTCACGTCCACCACGTAGGTGGTCACTCGCATGCCGGGGCGGCGCTTGGCTGTCTCCGTCCAGTCCCTGCCGCGGATGTCATGCGTATGCGCCCAGTAGGCCATGCCGGCCATGTAATACGACGACTTGCCGCCAGAGCCTATGCTGAGGTTGTCCAGGTCGGCCAGGCCGGTGTTCTTGATCGTTGTGGTGTTGCTGGTGACCTGCGAGTCGCCACGGCCGTCAAGGTATCTGATCGCTTGGTCCGCCTCGAAGCCGCCCACGACACGAGTCCAGTCCTTGAAGTTCGGAACGTTGTTCGCCAGGCTGACTTCGGCGGTTCGATCGAAGTCGGAATTCGAGATGATCGAGTTGCCGGGGATGGAGCGGTCGGCGTGGGTGTTCACATCGCCGATCAGCAGGACGCTGTTGCGCAGGCAGGCGTAGTTCTTGTCGCTGGAGCCACCGTCGAACGGGTCGGTCCAGCTCGCGTACACGGGAAATCCCGCACGCCTGGCATCATTGGCAGTGAGACCGGAAACCGCTTGCGGCGTTGGCGCCAGGCCCTGCAGATAACGCAGGCTTTCGTAATACAGCTCGCTCACCGGATCGTTGCCCTTGTAGGTACCGGGCGTGCCCGTGCGTCCAAAGGTGTTCAGGTAATTCATCACCCCGCTGATGCCCTCCGTGGCATCCCGCGGATTGGCAATGAAAACGCCATTGTCAGGGTTCCATTCGCGGTTCGGGTTCAGATCCACCGAAGGGTCACCGTTGGCGTCGTAGGTCTTGGGTCCGACATAGGTCATGGGCGCGCGCAGCACCCCGCCGTAGCGCTGGTCGCCGTTGTCCATCAGGTAGCCGAAAGCCGCGAGGCGGATGCGGTCGCTGTACTTCTGCATGTTGCCCACGGGCTTGTAGTTGCCGTTGGGGTAGCGCTGGCACACGGAGGCGCGCGAGTCGGTCAGGGCGCCGCCCGATGTACTGCAGGCCTTCACCCGAACGTAGAGCGCTTCTTCCCCCCCTATGGTCTTCATGGGGGTGGATAGCGCCGTGTTTGTGGGCTTGTAGTGGCAGCTTTTGCCCGCGCCTGACGCCGGGTCCTCGCCCCACTGGCTGTTGTTGCATGCGATGCCGTTGGTGACCAGGCGGCGATGCCACTTCTTGCCGCTGCCGTAGATGACTTCCGCCGTTCCTGTGAACGTGCAGGTGGCGTTTTCCGCGGCGCATTGCGTGTAGCCGTTCGGCATGTTCGAGTTGGTCTCGCGCTGGAGTATCGGACCCATCACGGCGGCGGAGTCATTGCAGGCATCGGCTCCCGCTTTGGTCGCTGCCGTACCGTTGCTGAAGATGTGAATTCGATTCAGGCAGTTGCTGATCCGCACGGTATTCGTATCGCCGCTCGTGAAGAACTCGGCAGGCAGCGCCTGCCGCGCGACGGCGTTGGAGAGATTCTTGCGCGGAAAGTAGGAACCATCGTCGTAGAAGTTGCTGGGAATTACTGCGCGCTGCAGGATGGTCGAGGACTCGGAATCCTCGATCCGGTCGCCGCCCGTGAGGCCCAGGCGCATGATGTCGATGGACGAGGCTGCAGCCCAGTTGAGGAAGTTGCCGCTGAATCCTGCTCCGCTGCAGCTGTGGGTTGCGGCATCGGAGGCCGCGGACCGCGTGAAATGCTTGGTCGTGGACGCTTTGTCGTAGGTGTAGCAACTCAACGGATCGAAGTAGCCCTGGTAGGAGGTGGCCGGAGCATAGGTGCCGCGGTAGGCTGCGCCCACGGTAGGATGCTCGACCGATATGGCCAGCGTCAGCGTGGGCTTCTGGCCCGAACCCTGCGCATACAGCGGGTCAGCGCTCAGCGCGATCGCAGTGATGTTCGGCGGACTGCTTTGGCTCAGTGAATGAACCGCGTAACCTATTGACAGGGGGGCGACAATTGCAAGCGCCCATCGAGCCAGGCGCACACGAGGCAATAGTTTCATGGTCACTCCGGGATCATTCTTTGCGGAAAAGTATTTGCGTCACGACCTGGATGTCTTCCCGAGGCCCGAAACCCATCGATGTCACGCGGTACACGAATTTCTTGTCCACCCGCCCGCTGGCGTCGCCGAAAGAATTCCTGTCCGGCAGCACTTCAATGATGTAGCGCGGCTTTTTGACCGGCTGCAGCCCGCTGCTGCCCGACTTGAACGCGCGTCCTGTGAAGTCGCCATAGACCGCTGCGGCAGGGCTATCGGCTGCCAGATCCACACTGAGCCACAGGGGCTTGCCCGTCACCGTTGCAGGATCGCACAGTCCCTTGCCGGTTCCGGTGGTTCCGCAGCTGCCGATTGCAAATGCCGAAGAATCGTTCTTCGTGAACAGGTTCTTGCGTGTCGCGGTCCCAGGGCCGCGAATGTCGTATTCGGCATCCATGAGGCCGGCCTCTGAGCCTTGCCATGCGATCTGCACGTCGCGTTCGTTGCGCGCGCCGCGTTCGCTCATCATAGAAATCTGTATGGCTCCCATGCCCAGAATGGCGATGATGGCCAGCAGCATCATGACCACGATCAGCGACACGCCGCGCTGGTCGGGCCGCGGGGCGGTGGCAGGCAGAAAAGAAAAGCGTTTGGCGCGCATCAGGTGGCGTCCTGGCGGGTGATCGCTGCATTGCGCAGGTGGATCGTGAATGAGACCGTCTGGCGCAGTCTGCCGTCGGTCTTTGCGGCAAATGTGCTGCCCGGGTCGTCGGCGGAATTCATCAGGCCTTGCGGCCCCAGTGGATACTGTGCGGCAACCGTTCCATTGGACGAGGAACCAGGCGGGCCACGCATGACCATGCCTACGCGTATGGAGCGAACGCGATCCCAGTTGGCATTGGTGTCGGTCAAGCTGCTGGTCACCAGTTGATCTGCGCGAAGGTAGCGCTCGGGAATCGAGTCGGTGGCCGCGCTGGGCGCAGCCCCGGCGGTGACGCCGTCAACGCCATAAAGCAACTGCAGGCTCTCCACGCCGGGCACCAGCGGCTGCTGCTTCCAGGTGCTGCCGTCGAGCCAGGCGCACATCAGTGTGGGTTCACCCTGGTCCTGCGCGACGTAGAACACGCTGACCATGCGCTCGGACATGGTCGCCGCGGTCGCCGTGGAAGTGGCGCCGCTGCAATCGATCATGGTCTGGTCCGGACCTTCACTGCCGTCGGTCTTGGTGACCGTTCCCATCTGATAGCGCACCACCAGCATGTCGCTGTTGTTGAGGCCGGTCGTCGTGACCGCGTTGGTCGTGCCGTTGATCAACTGGACATCGTAGGCGGCATCGTTGAATCCTTTGATGCTCGGCTCGATCGCGGCCGTCGTTGACTCCCCGACCTTGAATGCCGCTCCGGCTGTGGTGCTTGCATGCTTGAAATCCAAATATGCAGCCTGCGTCGCCAGGCGGCGAATGATGCTGGTGGCGAAGCGGGCATTGTCGCGCAGCTGTGCGGAAGCATCGACGGCGAGAAAGCCTTGCCGCGACACCGTCAGTGCAGCCACCGCCGCCAGGACGATCAGGCTGCCCAGCAGTAGAGCGACCAATAGCTCGACCAGCGTCATGCCGCGCTGCATCGCGCGGCGACGCGAAGAGTTTTCAGGGCTCATTGATACTTCCTGGCGTGATGGGGAAAGTGACTGCGGGGCGCAGTGCCTTGTCGAAGGCACCGGTATTTGCGGCAGTCACATTGGTGGCGTCCGTGCCGGTCGCGCCGCGCAGCGTGTTGCTGCGGGTCCAGCCAATCTTCAGCATCAAGGTTCCCCCCGTGCCGCTGCAGCTCCACTGCGGCAGCCCGGCTGAATCGTAGGGAGCATTGTCCTGGCAGATGACGACTCTCGCGCCGGGAAGCTCGGGCGGCGTCAACAATGCACCCGAGGAGTCCTTGACGCCCGTCACGGCGCGCGTCAGCCACTCATAGACATCGCGCTTGGCGACGAGCTCAATCGAGTCGCAGGTGCCGGTTCCTCCGGGCAGGCCGCACTTGGTTGCGGTCAGCGTCGATGTGCTGCTGACATCGACGAGATACGGATTATTGGTCAAGGCAATGGCCTGCGCCTTGTTGCCGCGCATCATTTCTGCCATTTCCTCCGCCAGACGCACGGCGGCAGACTGCAGGCGTGCTTCGCGATTGGCCTGCAAGGCGGCGACTTGCAGGCCCACAAGACCCAGCATGCCGAAGCACAGAACTGCAATGCACACGAGAATCTCGACGAGCGAGAAACCTTGTTGGCTCCGGGGAGGGATCACAGGGATTAAATGGAATAAATAGTGACGTCTGATACTACATGTATCCGAGTCAGGGCAGTTGCCGTTCAATCGTCCATTGCTACCGTTTGTCAGGATGGCACGCAGGCCGGTCGATCTTGCCGACCGGCATGGGAACAGGCAATACCAATCAGGATGGCGCGACCTGCATTGCGACCACCGAAGCGCTCAGCTCAGCAATGCCTGGGCGAATTCCTTGGCATTGAACGTTTCCAGATCCTCGAGCTTCTCGCCCACGCCGATGAAATACACGGGAATGGGGCGTTCCTGGGCAATCGCGGCGAGCACGCCGCCCTTGGCCGTGCCGTCGAGCTTGGTCACGATCAGGCCGGTCAGCTGCAGCGCGTCGTCAAACGAGCGCACCTGGGCGAGCGCGTTCTGGCCGGTGTTGCCATCGATCACCAGCAGCACTTCGTGCGGCGCCGTGGCGTCCGCCTTGGTGACCACGCGGCGAATCTTCTTGAGTTCTTCCATCAGGTGCAGCTGCGTAGGCAGTCGGCCCGCGGTATCGACCAGCACCACATCCTTCTTGCGCGCCTTGCCCGCGGTCACGGCGTCGAAGCTCACGGCTGCGGGGTCGCCGCCTTGCTGGCTCACGATCTCTACGGTATTGCGCGTCGCCCAGACGCCCAACTGCTCGCGTGCGGCCGCGCGGTAGGTGTCGGCCGCGGCCAGCAGCACGCTCGCGCCTTCGTCGGCCAGGTGCTTGGTCAGCTTGCCTATGGACGTGGTCTTGCCCGCGCCGTTGACGCCCGCGACCATGATCACCGTGGGGGTGAACTGGCCTATGACCAGCGGCTTCTCCAGCGGCTGCAGCAGGTCGGCAAGCGACTGCGCGAGCAGCTCCTTGACGGCCGACGGCTCGGTGGCCTTGGTTTCCTTGACGCGGCGCTTGAGGTCGGCGAGCAGATGCTGCGTGGCCTTGACGCCGGTGTCGGCCATCAGCAGCGCATCTTCGAGCTCTTCGTACAGCGCCTCGTCGATCTTGGTGCCCGTGAACACCGTCGAAATATTGTTGCCGGTCTTGCGCAGTCCGGCCTTGAGCCGGCCCAGCCAGCTGGCGCGCTGCGCCGCGTCAGGGGCGGGGACAGCCGCAGCCTGCGCCTTGGCCGCCAGCGGTGGCGCAGCGGCTGGCGCGGTGACAACAACTGGCGGAGCAGCGACCGGCGCCTCGGCCGGTACGGGCTTGGCCGCGCCGAACATCTGGCGCAGGCGGCCCATGGCTCCGGGCGCCGGCTCGGCCGGTGCCGCGGAAATCAGCTGCGGACTTCGCGCGGTGCCCGTATCCGGCGCGCTCGCCGCAGACTCCGGGATAATGTCCGGAACAATTTCCGGAACATGCTCGTGCTCAATAGGCGCGGACGCGGGCGTACTCACCAGCTCATCGGCGGGTGGTACGGCGGAAGGAAGGGGCTTTTTTTTGAAAAAACTGAACATTGGCGGGTTCGTAGAATCTGAGCATTCTATGAAACGTGCTCTTACCCTCCTGGGCCTCGTGGCCTGCCTGAGCGCCGGGGCGCAAAATTTGCCGCCTGCGAGCCCGCAAAAACCCCCTGCAAAAGCCGATGCGGCCGCCGTCACCAAGGCGCAGCAGTTCACGCTGGCCAACGGCATGCAGCTGATTGTTCAACCCGATCGGCGCGCGCCCACGGCAGTGCACATGGTCTGGGTGCGCGTGGGCTCGATGGACGAAGTCGACGGCACTTCGGGCGTGGCCCATGTGCTCGAGCACATGATGTTCAAGGGCTCCAAAGCCCTGGCCGCGGGCGAGTTCTCGCGCCGCGTCGCGGCGCTGGGCGGGCGCGACAACGCGTTCACCAGCCGCGATTACACCGGCTATTACCAGCAGATTCCGTCGCAGCGCCTCGAAGATGTGATGCGCCTCGAATCGGACCGTTTTGCGCACAACCAGTGGCCCGACGAGGAGTTCCGCAAGGAACTCGAAGTGGTCAAGGAAGAGCGCCGCATGCGCACCGACGACCAGCCGCGCGCCGCGCTGTTCGAGCAGCTCTATGCGACGGCCTATACGGCGTCGCCCTATCGCCGGCCCGTGGTCGGCTGGATGAGCGACCTGGAAGCGATGACACCCGACGACGCGCGCGCATTCTTCCGCAAATGGTATGTGCCGTCCAACGCGGTGGTCGTCGTGGCCGGCGACGTCGATGTCGCCAAGGTCAGGCGCCTGGCCGAGAAGTACTACGGCAGCATTCCCGCCAAGGCCACTCCGGCGCGCAAGCCCCAGGTCGAGCCCGAGCAAAAGGGCCTGCGCCGCGTGGCGCTCAAGCTGCCGGCCGAACAGGCTTTCGTCACGCTGGGCTTCAAGGTGCCTGGCATTTCGCGGCTCGAGAACATCGGTCCCCAGGACAGGGATGCACTGGCGCTGATGATGCTGTCGGAAGTGCTCAGCGGCTACAGCGGTGCGCGCCTGGAGCGCGCGCTGGAACAGGGCCCGCAGCGCGTCGCCGATTCGGCCGGCAGTTCGGCGTCGTTGCTGGGCCGCGGCCCGAGCATGTTCATGCTGACGGGAATTCCCGCGGCGGGCAAGACGGTGGCCGAAGTCGAGGCCGCGCTGCGCGCCGAAGTGCAGCGCGTGGCGCGCGAAGGCGTGGACGCCACCGAGCTGGCACGCGTGAAGACGCAGTGGATTGCGGGCACGGTCTACGAGCGCGATTCGGTGTTCAGCCAGGCGCAGACGCTGGGCAGCTACTGGAGCATGGGAATGCCGGTCGATGCCGAGGAGCGCCTGCTGCAGCAGCTGAAACAGATCACTTCGGCCCAGGTCCAGGATGTCGCCGCGCGCTATTTCGGCGACGACCAGCTGACCATTGCCACGCTGGACCCCCAGCCCCTTGATCCGGCCAAGCCCCGCCGTCCCGAGTCTGCCTCCGAGCAGCCCCTGCATTGAGCCAGCTTCGGAGTGAACGCATGAAAGCATTTCCCACACGCACCGCCAGCCTGCTGCTGGCCCTCACCGGCGGCCTGTTCGCCGCCCAGCCGGCCTGGGCGCTGCTGCCTATCCAGCATTGGACCCAGCCCAGCGGTGCCAAGGTCTGGCTGGTCGACAGCCCGGGCATTCCCATGGTCGACGTGCAGGTGGCATTCGACGCCGGCAACCGCCGTGACCCCGCCGATCAGGCCGGCCTGGCCTCGGCCGTGGCGTTGATGGCCTCCAAGGGCGTTCTGGCCAGCGGCGACGCACCGGCCCAGGACGAGAACGCGCTGGGCGAAGCCTGGGCGGACCTGGGCGCGAACTTCGGTGCCGCGGCCGACGACGACGGCTTCAGCTATGTGCTGCGCTCGCTGACCGAGCCCGATCTGCTGGCCAAGGCCACGCGCCTGGCCGCGCGCCAGATCGCCGAGCCCAGCTGGCCGCAGGACATCTGGCAGCGCGACCGCGCGCGCTGGAGCGCCGCGCTCAAGGAAGCCGATACCCGACCCGCGACCGTCGCCGCCAAGGCCTTTTCCGCGGCCGTTTACGGCGGCCACCCCTATGGCCAGCAGACGTCCGAAGCCACGCTGGCGCGCATCGATGTGAGCGCCATGCAGGCGTTTCACCGCAAGCTGATCAATGCCTGCGGCGCGCGTGTGAGCATCGTCGGCGCGCTCGATCGCGCCCAGGCCGATGCGCTGGTCACCCAGTTGCTCGCGCCGCTGCAGGCCCATGACGCCGCCGCCCGGCCTGGTTCGGCCTGCCCGCAGCCGCCCGCGCTGCCCGATGTGCCGGCGCTCAGCGCTGCGCGCACCATCGATATTCCGTTTGCTTCGGCCCAGGCCCATGTGCTGATCGGCCAGCCCGGCATCACGCGGCGCAATCCCGACTTCCTGGCCGTGATGGTCGGCAACCATATCCTGGGCGGCGGTGGCTTCACCTCGCGGCTGATGGAGCAGGTGCGTGAAAAGCGCGGCCTGAGCTACAGCGTCTACAGCGGCTTCGCGCCCGGACTGCATGCAGGCGCGTTCCAGATCGGCCTGCAGACCCGCTCCGACCAGGCGCCCGAGGCCGTCAAGGTCTCGCAGCAGGTGCTGGCCGAGTTCGTCGCCAAGGGCCCGACAGCGGCCGAGCTGCGCGCAGCCAAGGACAACCTGGTCGGCGGCTTCGCGCTGCGCATCGACAGCAACCGCAAGCTGCTGTCGAACGTCGCGAACATCGCCTGGAACGATTTACCGCTCGACTATCTCGAGCATTGGACAAAACGCGTCGAGGCTCTGACCGCCGATGAGGTGCGTGCCGCGATGGCCCGCATGCTCCAGCCCGATCGCATGGTGACTGTGGTGGTGGGAGGAAGCAAACAATGAGCCGTTCACGTATTCATATCGATGTGCAATCCATGGCCGTGGCCGATGCGATCAAGGCACTCGAACACAAGACGCGCGTGCGCACGCGCGATCTGCCCGAAGTCGTCGAGGCGCCCGCGCCGCTCAAGGGCAAGGCCCTGAAGGCCGCCAAGGCCGCGGCCGCGGCCAAGGCCGGCACGACCGGCGGCTCGGGTGAGATCCGCATCATCGGCGGCCAGTGGCGGCGCACGCGGCTGTCCGTGGCCCAGCGCCCCGGCCTGCGGCCCACGCCCGACCGCGTGCGCGAAACGCTGTTCAACTGGCTGGGCCAGGATCTCACGGGCTGGCGCTGCATGGATGCCTTCGCGGGCACGGGCGTGCTCGGTTTCGAGGCCGCATCGCGCGGTGCCAAGGACGTGATCATGGTCGAGCTCGATGCCGGTCTGGTCGCGCAGCTGCGGTCCCTGCAGCAGCGCCTCGGGGCTACGGCGGTCAAGGTGCAGCGCGGCGACGGCCTGAGCATCTTGCAGCAGGTCACGGCGGACAGCCTGGATCTGGTGCTGATCGATCCGCCGTTCACCGACAGCGCGCTGTTTCCGTCGGCGCTGCGCGCCGCGCGCAGTGCGGTCAGCGATGACGGCTGGATCTATCTCGAGGGCCCCACGGAGTGGGACGACGCTGCGCTCGCGCCGCTGGGCCTGGTGCGCCAGCGCTTCCTCAAGGCCGGTGCGGTGCATGCGCATCTGCTGCGCAAGGCGCCCATCGTGGCAGCGGTTGCCGCTGCTGCCGAAGAGGCGCCACCGGCCGCGGACTGAGCTGCCGCGCAGCGTGCCGGCGCTTGGGCATAATGCGCCAAGGCCTGCACCCTCACGGTGCAGCGCCGCCCTCTTGCTACTTTGGAGACTTCCACGCCATGGCCGAAAACGTGCTTGCCGTCTATCCCGGCACTTTCGATCCGATCACCCTGGGCCATGAGGATGTGGTACGCCGCGCGACCCAGCTTTTCGGCCGGGTGATCGTCGCCGTGGCCGCAGGGCACCACAAGAAAACGATGTTCAGCCTCGAGGAGCGCATCGCCATGGTGCGCGAGGCAGTCAGCCCCTATCCCCAGGTTGAAGTCGAGAGTTTTTCCGGCCTGCTGCGTGATTTCGTCGTGCAGCGCGGCGGCAAGGCCATGGTGCGCGGGCTGCGCGCGGTGACCGACTTCGACTACGAATTCCAGCTTGCGGGAATGAACCGCACGCTGATGCCCGAAGTGGAAACCGTGTTTCTCACGCCCAGCGACAAGTTCCAGTTCATCAGCAGCACCTTCGTGCGCGAAATCGCGACGCTGGGCGGTGAAGTCGATAAATTTGTCTCGGCCGATGTCTACGCGCGCCTGCGCCAGAAAGTCGCCGGACCCGCGGGCGGCTGACCGGCCGTCATTCAACGGATGACAGGGGCGCCGCCGGCTGTCGCCGCAGCCGGTGCTGCTGCAGCAGTTCGTGCACCCACAGCAGCTTGCGGCGTGCGCCCGCGGAGAGCGCAAACGGGTAGGCGTCCTGGTGGCCCAGGCTGCGATTGAGGCTGTTGAGCAGCAGGGTCAGCGGCACCCATTGCTTGAGCATGGCGTTGAAGTCGGGCTGGGTCGGACCAAACGGGTCCTGCACCAGCTGGTCATGGGGCTGGGCCGGGTCGGGCACGGTCACATGGGTCTGGTAGGCGGCAGCCGTTTCCAGCAGGTCGACCATGTGCAGATAGTGCGCCCAGGTCTCGGCCCAGTCTTCCCAGGGGTGGGACTGGGCGTAGCTGCTGATGAACTTCTCCTGCCAGCCTATCAGCTTGTCCTGCTTGGCGTAATAGTTCTGCAGGGCCTGGTCGTAGTCCTCGCGTTCGTCGCCGAACAGCGCGCGAAAGCCTTCCAGATGCTCGGTGTCGCGTACCAGCAGGTCCCAGAAGAAATGCCCGCACTCATGGCGCAGATGGCCGATCAGCGTGCGATAGGGTTCGTTCAGTGCCAGGCGCCGGCGCGCGCGTTCCTCGTCATCGGCCTCGGCGACGTTGAGCGTGATGGTGCCGCTCGCATGCCCGGTCATCACGGGCGGCTGGCCCGGAACTTCCTCGAGCAGATCGTATTGCGGTGCACGCTCGCCGCGCACCGGCTGCAGTCCCAGGCGCGCGAGACAGTAATAGAGATGGCGCTTGGCGGCTTCTATCTGTTTCCAGCGCCGCAGGTTGGACGGGTCCGACAGATCGGGCAGCCAGCGTGTCTGGCGGCACGACACGCACTGCGCATGGGCATCGCCGCCGGACACCGTGAAGTTGCAGCTGTCGTACAGCGTGCGGTTGCGGCAGAAGCGATAGATCTCGGCTTTGCTGCCTGCAGGCAAGGCGCGCTGCCACCAGCCGCCGTCCAGCGGCTTCATCGCCACCATTTCAAGCGATTGCGGCAGGAAAGCAAGCGCCGCACCGCAGTGCAGGCACTGAACGCTGTCGAAAAAAACCAGATGACCGCATTGGTCGCAATTGAATACCTGCATGGGCCTACTCTAACGACAAAAAGGGCCGGAATCGCTTCCGGCCCTTTTTGTAGGGCGATGTGGGACCTGTTGCCAGGCCCCGCAGCTCAGGGGCGAACCACGATGCTGTTGCGCACTTCACGCACGTGATTGGTCGAGCGTGCGATTTGTTCCGCACGGCTCTTTTCGGTCTGCGACTTGGCAAAGCCGGACAGCTGCACCGTGCCGTTGAGCGTTTCAACGCTGATCGAGCTGGCCGCCACCGACTTGTCTTCGGCCATCTTGGCCTTGACTGCGGTGGTGATGCCGGCGTCATCCACGTAGGAGCCAACGGACTGCTGGTCACGGAAAACGGAACAGCCAGTCGCGGCCACAAGAGTGGCACCGGTAACGACAGCGAAAGCAATGGCGCGGGTGAATTTCATGGTGTCTTCCTTAGAGGTGGATAAATACGTTTTTAGAATGGGACAGGCGTCATGGCCTTGGAGAACAAAGGAAGGTCGCGCCGGCTCAATGCCGTGAACGCGAGCCCCACAGCAGGGCGGTGGCGACGGCGGCGCCGGCGGCAGCTGCGAGCATCAACGATTTTGCGGGCTGATCGACCACATAACGGTTGGTGGCTTCGGCTGCGCACTGGAGCTGGCGGCGCGCACGCTCGGAGCTGTCGGCACAGAAATGGATGCTGCGGTTGGCGAGGTCCTGGGCACGTGCCGCGAGGTCGTCGATCACCGGATTGATTTGCTTTTGAGCGGCTTCAAGGCCTTCCTGGGCCTTGTCGACGGCGTCGGAGGCGACCTTGCGCGTGGCGTTGACGCCTTCCTTGGCGGCTTCGGCGGCGTGGTTCACCAGATCCTTGGTGGCATCAGCGGCTTTTTGGGTGTTGTCTGCAGGGGTATTCGAGCTCATGGATTCCTCCTAATAAATTTCGGTCGCGGCGGCGTGGGGTCAGGCTCAGCGTTTTTTCAACAGGCTCAGCACAAACGTGACGACGGCCATGATCACGAAGATGTAGAACAGGATCTTGGCAATGCCCACTGCGCCTGCGGCGATACCGCCAAAGCCGAAGATGGCTGCAATCAGGGCGATGACCAGAAAAACGACGGCGTAATGCAACATGCAATTCTCCTTAGAAGCCCGCACCGGCAAGCTTGAAAGATTGCTTGCTGCAGGCGTTGCTGTAACAACTACTGTAGGAGTCGGACCGGTGCCGCGCTGCCAGTGTCCAACGGGCGACCTCGTCAGGCTTATGGTGGTTGCCTGAGTGGTCCTGCTCCTACAGCGCCGCGCCGCGCTGCCAGGCCCCAGCCTGGCGCAGGAGTTCAGGCGATGCCGGGTGTCGCCGAAGTGAGCGGGATCACCGCTGAAATGGTCGTGCCCTTGCCCACCTCGGAGGACACGGTCAGACGCCCGCCAGCGGCTTCGACCCGGTGGCGCATGCCGGCCAGACCGTGCGAGTTGAGGCGCACCGTGGCGGTGTCGAAGCCTTCGCCGTCGTCCTGGATCTGCACCGCGACGTAGGTGGGGTAGTTGTGCACCGTGACCACCGCATGGCTGGCCTTGGCGTACTTGCCGATGTTGGTCAGCGATTCCTGAACGATGCGGTAGACCGTGAGCTGGGTGGTTTCCGACAGCACCACCGGTTCGAGGTTGGCCTCGACTTCGATGTTGCTGCGGTTGGCGAATTCACGCGTGAGGATTTCCAGCGAGGTGATCAGCCCCAGGTTGGCAAGCGATGAAGGGCGCAGGTCTTCGATGATGCGGCGCTTGAGCGCAATGCCGCTGTTGAGGGCTTCGATCAGATGCTGGACGCGCTCGGAAATTTCCGGCGAACTCATGTCTATGCGCGACTTCAGGCGCGCGACATCGAGCTTGGCCGCGGTCAGCAACGCGCCCAGCTCGTCGTGGAGTTCGCGCGCCAGATGGCCGCGCTCGTCTTCGCGCACCTGTTGCAGGTGGTTGGCGAGCTCGGTCAGCGTGGACGTGCGTTCGCGCACCAGCTCCTCGAGGCGCAGGCGTTCGTCATGCTGCAGCGCCTGCTCGCGTTCGTTCGATGCCTGCAGGCTGTGGGCCTGGCGCAGGTACATGTAGAACGCCAGCAGCCCGATGACGGTCACGGTAGCAATGCCTATGCGCGACAGCAGCAGCGATTGTTCGATGTCCGCCTGGCTGATGCGACTGCGCTCGGTGGTGCTTTCCATCAAGGTCCGGCTGTAGGCGCGGATGGCATCCATGTTCTCCTTGCCCAGGTCGGTGAACAGCACGAAGCGCCAGGCCTCCTCGTTGCCCTGACGGTACAGGCGCAGGCTCAGCTCCATTTCCGACAGCTTGCGTGCGACCTGGCGCGACAGCGGCGCGAAGGAGTCGAGGTCGGGGCGCGACGTCATGAAGATGTTGCGCAGGTTGTCGAGGTTGCCGTTCACCGACGCCACGGCTTTTTCGTAGGGTTCGAGGTAGCGCTCGTCGTTGGTGAGCAGGTAGCCGCGCATGCCGGTCTCGGCATCGAGCATGTTCTGCAGCAACATGCTCAGCGATGTGCGAGCGTTGTGAATGTGTGACAGGTTGTCCAGCGCGTCGCGTGAGCGCTTGTATCCTGCCTCATTGATTCCGACGAGCAAAACTGCCGCCAAAATGGCGAGCGGCAAGCTGATTGCGAGCCTGCGTAATTGTGACCAACGCATGTTGTTCCTCCTGCTGAGGAGTTTCAGCGAGATATTCTGCATAATCAAGACACGTCGACACACCGGATTTTCAACAGGTGTGTCGTAACTAAGTGTTCACTTGTGGTAACTGAAGGGCAGTCGCCCGTCTTAGGGAGAAAGACTTCAATGATCAAGATAGGCATTGTGGATGACCACGCTATCGTTCGTTCCGGCCTGCGCCAATTTTTGTCGGAACATGTAGATTTACGGGTGGTGGGCGAGGCCGCCAACGGCCGCGAAGCCATCGATCTGGTGCGCGAGCAGGAAATTGATGTGTTGCTCATGGACCTCTCCATGCCCGGCCAAAGCGGGCTGGATGCACTGGCCATGCTGCGCGCCAAGGCGCCTGAAATGGGGATCCTGATTCTCAGCGGCTATCCCGAAGAGCATTACGCGATCAACCTGATTCGTCAGGGTGCGAGCGGCTATCTCAACAAGGAATGTGATCCGCAGGAGATTGCCGAAGCGATTCGCACGATCGCTCTGGGGCGGCGTTATCTGACGCCGGCCGTGGCCGATCTGCTGGCCCAGCAGCTCAACCGCAAGGACGATGCGCCTGCGCACGAGCAGCTGTCGGAGCGCGAGTTCCAGGTGTTTCTGAAGCTGGCACGCGGCGAGACCGCAGGCGACATCGCCAAGTCGCTGTCGCTGAGCGTCAAGACCGTGAGCACCTACCGCACGCGGCTGATGGAGAAGATGGCGCTGTCGTCGAACAGCGATCTGACCTACTACGCGCTCAAGAACCGGCTGATTGATTGAGTTTGTTGGCTTTGTGTTGGGCGCTGAGCTCGACACAATAGTCGACCAGCGCGTCGATCTCGTTGGATTTGTCGAACACTGCGTCGACGCCCAGTTGTGCACAGCGCGTGCGCACGTCGGGCGTCGCGTAGTTGCTGAGCACCACGATCTTCTGGTGCGCAAGGCGTTTGCTGCAGGCGGCCAGCACGCCCAGACCGCTTCCCTGGCGCAGGAACAGGTCAAGAATCGCCACATCCCACTGCCCAGTGTGGCGCGTAAGCCAGTCAGTGCCTTCGAATTCTGTTTCGGCGATGCCTACGGACTCGATCTCGGCCAGCTCTTCGAGCGTGGCAATCAGATTCTCTCGGATGGTGGCATTGTCTTCAACAATATACGTACGCAATTTCACGGTGGTGTCCAGGTAATAGGCGGCTGCCGCAGCTTCGGGACTCTGCGACAGGCGTGGCAGCCCACGTTTCGCTTGGACGTCCATCGGGACATTTTGCCAGCGACTGCGTGCTGCAAAAGTAGGCCGATTCCTACGAATGGTTACCACAAACCGGGCAATGGGTCATCTTGGTGACATGCATGCTCGACCAATCCATGCGCCGGATGTCGAACATGATCAACCGGCCCGTGGCCGGCTGGCCGCAGCCTGCGATCAGCTGCAGCGCCTGCGCGGCCTGCAGGCTGCCCATGGTGCCGACCAGCGGCGCGAACACGCCCATGGTCGAACACTGCTCTTCCTCGAAATGGGCTTCGGGTGGGAACACGCAGGCGTAGCAGGGCGCCTGCTCGTCGCGCGGGTCCACGACCATCAGCTGCGCATCGAAGCGCAGCGCCGCCGCGGCCACCAGAGGAATGCGGTGGCGCACGCAGGCGGCGTTGACGAGATGGCGCGTGCGGTAGTTGTCGCAGCAGTCGAGCACCACGGTCGCAGTCGGCAGCAGGCGGTCGAGCAGCTCGGCATCCGCGCGCTGCTGCAGCGCCGTGATGCGCACTTCGGGGTTGATGGCGTGCACCGCAGCGCGTATCGACTCGACCTTGGGGCTGCCCACGCGCTCGGTAGTGTGCGCAATCTGGCGCTGCAGGTTGGTCAGATCCACGGTGTCGTCGTCGATCACGGTGATCCGGCCCACGCCCGCGGCGCCGAGGAACAGGGCCGCGGGCGAGCCCAGGCCGCCGGCGCCAATGATCACGGCATGGGCCGCAAGAATGCGCTCCTGGCCTTCGATGCCGATCTCGTCAAGCAGGATGTGCCGCGAATAGCGCAGCAGCTGGTCATCAGTCATGGCGATGGAATGTGGATAGTCCATGAAAAAGGCCGGGCTGTGGGCCCGGCCGTTGCGCTCAGTCTGCCCGGGGGACAGCGGGCGGCTTACTCTTCTTTCTTTTCGATCTCGCGCTCGGTCAGCGTCTTGCTGACGACCACGGTCTGGCCCTTGAGCTGGCGCAAGGCCTGCTGCAGGCGGAAGTCATCGGCCGTGCCGTATTCGGGCAGCTTGCGGTCGGCCGCGGGCTTCTTGGTTTCGGCTTCGAGGCGCTTGCGGGCTTCCTCGCGCGCCTTTTCGCGCGCGGCTTCGGCGGCTTTTTCGTCGCCCTGGCCGCTGCCCAGATGCTTGTCGAGGTCGGCTTCGCGCATGCGCAAGGCGGCAAACATGTCGCCTTCGGCGGTTTCGTCGACCATCACATCGGGCACGATGCCCTTGGCCTGTATCGATTTGCCGCTGGGCGTGTAGTAGCGCGCCGTGGTCAGCTTGATGCCGGTGTCCGGACCCAGCGGACGCACGGTCTGCACCGAGCCCTTGCCGAAGGTCTGACTGCCGAGCACGGTGGCGCGCTTGTGGTCCTGCAGCGCGCCGGCAACGATTTCGCTGGCGGAAGCCGAGCCTTCGTTGACCAGCACCACCACGGGCACTTTTTTCAGAGCCGCGGGCAGGCGTTGCAGCGGATCACCCTGGCCGCGGCGCAGGTAGAACTCGGGCGCGGCCTTGTAGATCGCCTTGCTTTCCTCGAGCTGGCCGTTGGTCGAGACCACGGTCGCGCCGTCGGGCAGGAAAGCCGCCGAGATCGCGACGGCGGCATCGAGCAAGCCGCCCGGATCATTGCGCAGGTCGAGCACCAGGCCCTTGAGTCCGGGATCCTTGGCGTAGATTTCCTCGACCTTGCGCACGAAGTCGTCGACGGTGCGTTCCTGGAACTGGCTCAGGCGAATCCAGGCGTAGCCTGGCTCGATGACCTTGCCCTTGACGGACTGGGTCTTGATTTCCTCGCGCGTGATCGTGACCGGGAAGCTGCGGCTTTCGTCCTTGCGCAGGATGGTCAGCAGCACCTTGGTATTGGGTTCGCCGCGCATGCGCTTGACCGCATCGTTGAGCGACAGGCCCTTGACGGCGGTGTCGTCGATCTTGGTGATCAAGTCGTTGGTCTTGAGGCCGGCGCGGAATGCGGGCGAGCCTTCGATGGGTGAAACCACCTTGATCAGGCCGTCTTCCTGCGTGATCTCTATGCCAACGCCGACGAAACGCCCGGAAGTGCCTTCCTTGAATTCCTTGAAGGATTTCTTGTCGAAATACTGGGAGTGCGGATCAAGGCTGGCCACCATGCCGGAGATGGCATCGGTGATCAGCTTCTTGTCATCCACAGGCTCGACGTAGTCGGTCTTGATCAGACCGAACACCGCCGACAACTGCTGGATTTCTTCCAGTGGCAGGGGAGACATGGCGCCACGGGCCATGGTCTGCAGGGACACCGTGGTCAATGCACCGGCAAGAACGCCCGCGGAGACCCATCCAGCAATTTTGAGTTTTTGGCCCATAAAACACCTTTACCGCTTCAATATACACCTGACAGGTGTCTGCCCCACGCGGTTGACCGGGGCAGCCTTGAGACACCGGCGCGCGACGCACCGGTGCTCTATTGTGCCGTCTTGTGGAAGGCCGTGCCGGCTAAGCTCAGGCTTTTCCTTGCGCCGCCACGGCCGCAGCCGCCTTGGCAGCGGCTTCGGCGTCGCCCAGATAGTATTTGCGCAGCGGCTTGAGGTTGTCGTCGAGCTCGTACACCAGCGGAATACCGTTGGGCACGTTGACGCCGACGATTTCGTCGTCGGAGATGTTGTCCAGATATTTGATCAGGGCGCGGATCGAGTTGCCATGTGCGGCGACCACGACGCGCTTGCCGGCCAGGATGGCGGGCGCCATCGCTTCGTTCCAGAATGGAATGACGCGGGCCACGGTGTCCTTGAGGCATTCGGTCAGCGGAATCTGCTCGGGCTGCAGCTTGGCGTAGCGCACATCGCCGCGCTCGCTGCGTTCGTCCGTGGGCTCGAGCGCCGGCGGCGGAATGTCGTAGCTGCGGCGCCATTGCAGCACCTGCGCGTCGCCGTATTGCTTGGCCATGTCGGCCTTGTTGAGGCCTTGCAGGCCGCCATAATGGCGTTCGTTGAGGCGCCAGCTGTGGACCACGGGCAGCCAGGTGCGGTCCATTTCATCCAGCGTGTGCCAGAGAGTGCGCGTGGCGCGCTTGAGCACGCTGGTATAGGCCACGTCGAAGTCATAGCCTTCGGCCTTGAGGAGACGGCCGGCGTTCTTCGCCTGTTCCACGCCGGTGGGGGTCAAATCCACATCGGTCCAGCCGGTGAAGCGGTTTTCGAGGTTCCAGGTGGATTCACCGTGGCGTATCAGAACGAGCTTGAACATGGGGTCCCTTAAGACGACAAAGCAGGAGATGACCGGAGGTCAAAGACTGCCATTCTAAAATTGACCGGTTTGCCAACCCAAGGAATGACGTGAATTTCATCATCGATAACTGGTATTTAATTTTGCTGGCGCTGGTTTCCGGCGCCATGCTGCTCGCTCCCATGCTCAAGGGCGGCACGGGCGGAACGCTTTCGGCCGCGAATGCGGTGCAACTGATCAACCGCGAGAAGGCTGTGGTGATCGATGTCTGCGAGCCCGAGGAATATGCCGCGGGCCATGTCAACGGTTCGCGCAACGTGCCCCTGGGCGAGCTGCAGGAGCGCCTGCCCAGCATCGTGAAGAACAAGGCCTTGCCGGTGATCCTGGTCTGCGCCAAGGGACCGCGCGCTCAGCGCGCCGAAGGCATTGCCCGCAAGCTCGGCTATCCCCGCGCCCAGGCGCTGGCCGGCGGCATGAAATCCTGGCGCGAAGCCAACCTGCCGATTGAAAAAGGCTGAACCGACCCCATCTGTGGGTCTTGTCCCCCTTAGAAGAAAGAACTCCGATGCAAGCTGTGAAGATGTACACCACCGCTGTCTGCCCTTACTGCATTCGTGCAAAGCAGATTCTGAAGTCCAAGGGCGTGGAGCAGATCGACGAGATCCGCATCGACATGGATCCGGCCGCGCGTGACGTCATGATGAAGACCACGGGCCGGCGCACGGTGCCGCAGATCTTCATCGGCGAGACCCATGTGGGTGGCTGCGACGACCTGATCGCGCTCGACGCGCAGGGTGGCCTGCAGCCCCTGCTCGCGGCCTGATCGCCGGCGCAGATTGGCCGCGGCACTGTCCGCGGCTGCATAATGCTTTTCCCAAGTGCCTGCTGCGGGAGCGTCTCCCGGGCGGGCTTTGTTTTGATTCCGGTTCGTTTAAGTGAGAAAGACCGACGCCATGGCCGACCAAGAAAATCCCGTATTCCAGATTCAGCGCGTTTACCTCAAGGATTTGTCGCTTGAGCAGCCCAACTCGCCCGCAATCCTGCTGGAACAAGAGCAGCCCAGCGTCGACATCCAGCTGGGTGTCGAAGCCACCCCCGTGGCCGAAGGCGTGTACGAAGTCGCCGTGACCGCGACCGTGCAGACCAAGATCCAGGACAAGACCGTGTTCCTGGTCGAAGCCAAGCAAGCCGGCATCTTCGAGATCCGCAACATTCCCGAAGACCAGATGGGCGCCGTCATCGGCATCGCCTGCCCGCAGATCATCTATCCCTACCTGCGCGGCAACGTCGCCGACGTCGTGACGCGCGCCGGTTTCCCGCCCGTGCACCTCGCCGAAATCAACTTCCAGGCGATGTACGAGCAGCAGCAGGCCCAGGCCGCTGCCCAGGGCGCTGACGCCAACCCCGCACTGCAATAAGTCGCCACCGAGGGCGCGCGGCCGCGCCGCGCCGCCCTCGCGCCGGTCCATGCGGATTCAAGCCATGAATATTCTCGTCATCGGCGCCGGAGCCTGGGGCACGGCGCTGGCCATGAGCGCGGCCGCGCATCCCGCGGGCCATGCGGTCCGGCTCTGGGCACGCGACGCGGCCCAGGCCCAGGCGATGCGCGCGGCGCGCGAAAACACGCGCTATCTCGCGGGCATCGCCTTCCCCCCCGGTCTCACGGTCATCGATGGCGACATCACGGCCGCCGCAGCCCAGGCAGAATTGATCATTGTCGCCACGCCGATGGCGGCGCTGCGCGAATGGCTGCAGCGCCTGGCGCAAAGCCGCGCGCCCGTCGCCTGGCTCAGCAAGGGCTTCGAGGCCGCGTCCCAATCCGGCGCCGCCGGCCTGATGGCGCACGAAGTCTGCGCGGCCGTCGCGCCCCAACTGCGCGCCGGTGTTTTCAGCGGTCCGAGCTTTGCGCTCGAAGTCGCGCGCCAGCAGCCCACGGCGCTGGTCGCGGCCAGCAGCCATGCGCAGGTCAGCGAAGCGCTGGTTGCGGCTTTCCACAGCAGCCATGTGCGCGTCTATGCGAGCACCGACATCGTCGGTGTCGAAGTCGGCGGCGCGGTGAAGAACGTGCTGGCCATCGCCACCGGCCTGTGCGACGGCCTGCAGCTGGGCCTCAACGCGCGCGCGGCCCTCATCACGCGCGGCCTGGCGGAAATGACACGTCTGGGTCTGGCGCTGGGCGCGACCGAAAAGACCTTCATGGGCCTGTCGGGCCTGGGCGACCTGGTGCTCACGGCCACCGGCGACCTGTCGCGCAACCGCAAGGTCGGCCTGCTGCTGGCCGAAGGCAAGACGCTGGACGAGGCCGTGCAATCGCTGGGCCATGTGGCCGAAGGCGTGTACAGCGCGCGCACCGTGCTGCAGCGCGCGCAGCTCGTGGGCGTGGACATGCCGATCACGGAAACCGTGGTGGCCTTGCTCGACGGCCGGCTGCATGTGAGCGAAGCCGTCAAGTCATTGATGGCCAGGGATCCCAGGGAAGAGTAGCCTGAGGGCCTGCTCGAGAGCAGGCCGCATCGAACCTCTCCATGCGGGTCCTCCTGAGCCGGTCTAAGGGCGTTTCAGCGCGTGCCGCTCAAAGCCCCAATTCCAGCGCCAGCAACTGCTCCACCGTCTGCCGGCGGCGAATGAGCTGCACGCGTTCGCCGTCGACCAGCACTTCGGCGGCCAGGGGACGCGTGTTGTAGTTGCTTGACATCGACGCGCCATAGGCGCCGGTGTCGTGGATCACCAGCAGGTCACCCACGGTCGCGCCGGCAAGCGAACGCGGCAGCACCACGCCGCCGTCGCCCTGGGTGAACACGTCGCCCGACTCGCACAGCGGGCCGGCCACCACGCTGTCGCGCGCCGGCAGGCTCACGCCGTCGCGGCGCTCGATGTGCATGGCATGGAAGCTGCCGTACATCGACGGGCGCATCAGTTCATTGAAACCCGTGTCGACCAGCACGAAGTGGTTGTTGCCCGCGTTCTTGGTGGCGCGCACCGTGCCCAGCAGCACGCCCGATTCGGCGACCAGGAAGCGGCCGGGCTCGATTTCCAGGCCCAGCGCATGCCCGACGATGGCTTCGGCCTGCTTGCGCGCCGCGTCCCACAGGCCGTGGTAGTGGGCGGTGTCTATCACCGGCTCGCCTGCGCGGTAGGGAATCGACAGGCCGCCGCCGGCCGAGATCGCTTCGAGGTCATGGCCCGCGTCCTTGGTGGTCTGCACCAGCTGGACCATGGCGCCGCAGACTTCCGACAGATGGCCGTAGTCCACGCCCGAGCCGATGTGCATGTGCAGCCCGGCCAGGTGCAGGCCGCCGCTGCGGATCGCGGCCAGCGCTTCGTGCAGGTCGGTGTGCCAGATGCCGTGCTTGCTGTGCTCGCCGCCGGTATTGGTCTTGTTGCTGTGGCCGTGGCCGAAACCGGGGTTGATGCGCAGCCAGACCGCATGGCCGGGCGAGGCCGCGGCCAGCTGGTGCAGCATGTCGATAGAGCCGGCGTTCACGGGCACCTGGTGCGCGACCACGGTGGCCAGCGTGGCTTCGTCCATCACGTCGGCCGTGAAGACGATTTCGGCGTGGGCGCCGCCGGGCTGGAAGCCCGCGGCCAGCGCGCGCTCGATCTCGCCGCGCGAGACCGCGTCGACCTTCACGCCCTGTTCGCGCATCAGCTTGAGGATGTGGATGTTGGAGCAGGCCTTCTGCGCGAAGCGGATGGTGTCGAAGCGCGACAGCTCGGCAATGCGCGCGCGTATGGTCGCGGCGTCATAGACCCACAGCGGCGTGCCGAATTGGTCGGCCAGCGACCACAGTTGGGCGGAAGTGAAAGGGCAGGTCATTGCAGTGCGGCCAGAGGCAAAAAGAGGGAGGGGCGCAGGGCAGCTTGCCCGCGAAATGGCCGCCATCATGCGCGCGTCTGTGCATGCCGTCCAATGCTTTGTTTTTCCCATGTCATTCATTTTCGATATGCTTTGGCGATGACTTCCCGCATCACCCACCGCCATATCGAAGTCTTTCGCGCCGTCATGACCACGGGCAGCGCCACGGGCGCGGCCGCGTTGCTCGCGAGTTCCCAGCCCACGGTGAGCCGCGAGCTCGCGCGCCTGGAGCAGTTGCTGGGCTATGCGCTGTTCGGGCGCAGCCAGGGGCGGCTGCGGCCCAACGCGCGCGCGCTGGCGCTGTGGGACGAAGTCCAGCGCTCGTGGCAGGGGCTGGAACGCGTGGTCGACAAGGCGCTGGCGCTGGGCCGGGCCGAGGACGCGCAGATCAGCGTGCTGTGCCTGCCGGCGCTGAGCCATGCGCTGCTGCCCGGCGCCGCTGCCCGGCTGCTGGCGCACTATCCGCAGGCCAGGCTCGCGGTCACGCCGCAGGAGTCGCCGTTGCTCGAGGAATGGATGGCGGCGCAGCGCTTCGACCTGGGCCTGAGCGAGCATGAAACCGCGCCCGCGGGCACCCAGGCCTTGCCGCTGCTGGCGCTCGACGAAGTCTGCGTGCTGCCCGCGGGCCATGCGCTGGCGGCGCGCGCCGTGCTGCACGCCCAGGATTTCGCCGGCCAGCCGTTCGTGAGCCTCTCGGCCGACGATCCCTACCGGCGCCAGATCGACGCGGTGTTCGCGCAGGCGGGGGTGGCGCGCGATCTGCGCGTGCAGACGCACAATGCGGTGGCGGTCTGCGCCATGGTCGAGCAGGGGCTGGGCCTGGCCATCGTCAATCCGCTCACGGCCCTGGCCTGCGCCAGCGAGCGGCTGCTGTGGCGCCCGCTGGCGTTCTCGATTCCGTTTCGCGTGCAGGCATTGCTGCCGCTGCACCGGCCCGCGCTGCCCGAAGTGCAGCCGCTGCTGCAGGCCTTGCAGGACGAGGCGGCGGCGCTGGCGCGGCGGCTTTCAGCCACCGGTTGACGGCGGGCAACGTTGCGGCCTGCCCACGGGCTTGGAATTGGTCACAAATTCCTGTTCGCGGCGCACGCTATGCGTCTAGACTTCGGGCCCATGAATGACTGGACCGACAAAGAGGCCATCCGCGCACTGGCCCGCCACGATGTGGCGCTGGCGCTGCAAGAAGATGTGGGCGCAGGCGACCTGACGGCTGCACTGATAGATCCGGCACGCCGCGCGCGGGCGCGCGTGATCGTGCGTGAAAGCGCCGTTCTGTGCGGCGGACCCTGGGTCGAGGAAGCGCTGCGTGCGCTCGATCCGGGTGTGATGATCACCTGGCATGCGCACGAAGGCCAGCGTCTGGCGGCCAACGCGCTGGTGTTCGAAGCCGAAGGCCAGGCGCGCGCGCTGCTGTCGGCCGAGCGCACGGCGCTGAACTTCCTGCAGCTGCTGTCGGGCGTGGCGACCAAGACCGCCGAGTATGTGGCCGCAGTGGACGGCACGCGCGCGAAGATTGTCGACACGCGCAAGACGCTGCCTGGCCTGCGCCTGGCGCAGAAGTACGCGGTGCACAGCGGCGGCGGCAGCAACCACCGCATAGGCCTGCATGACGCCGTGCTGATCAAGGAAAATCACATTGCGGCCGCCGGCGGCATCGCCGCCGTGCTGGGCGCGGCCCAGGCCGTGGCCAGCACGGCCGCATTCATCGAGATCGAGGTGGAGAACCTCGACGAGCTGCACGAGGCGCTCGATGCGGGTGCGAAGATGGTGCTGCTCGACAATATGCCGCTCGACATGCTGCGCACGGCCGTGGAGATCAACGCCGGGCGCGCGGTGCTGGAGATTTCGGGCGGGGTGACGCTTGAAGGCCTGCGCACGCTGGCCGAGACCGGCGTAGACCGCATTTCTATCGGCGGCCTGACCAAGGATGTGCGCGCCACCGACTTCTCTATGCGCATGGAGGAAATATGATTGCCATCGCCGATGCACGCATGGACGTGGAGTACGAGCAGCCGCTGAGCGACGCGGGCGTCTGCGCCACGCGCCATGCCTGGGCGCGCGTGCCGGCAGAGCCCGGCCCGGTCGAGCGCGCGGCGCTCAAGGACCGCATCCGTGCGCTGCTCAAGGAGAAGAACGCGGTCATGGTGTCGCATTTCTACGTGCACCCCGACCTGCAGGATCTGGCCGAGGAAACCGGCGGCCTGGTCAGCGACTCGCTGGAAATGGCGCGCTTCGGCCGCGACCATGCGGCGCAGACGCTGGTGGTGTCGGGCGTGAAGTTCATGGGCGAGACGTCCAAGATCCTGTCGCCGCACAAGACCGTGCTGATGCCCGATCTCGATGCCACCTGCTCGCTGGACCTGGGCTGCCCCGTCGACGACTTCAGCGCCTTCTGCGACCAGCATCCCGACCGCACGGTCGTGGTCTATGCGAACACCAGCGCCGCGGTGAAGGCGCGCGCCGACTGGGTCGTGACCTCGAGCTGCGCGCTCGATATCGTGCGCGCTCTCCAGGCCGACGGCCAGAAGATCCTCTGGGCGCCCGACCGCCATCTGGGTGGCTATATCCAGCGCGAGACCGGCGCCGACATGGTGATGTGGAACGGCGCCTGCATCGTGCATGACGAATTCAAGGCCTTCGAGCTCGAAGCGCTCAAGCGCGAGCATCCGGGCGCCAAGGTGCTGGTGCATCCCGAAAGCCCGGCCGATGTGGTGGCGCTGGCCGATGCCGTGGGCTCGACTTCGGGCATCCTGAACGCCGCGCGCGACATGGACGCCAGCGAGTTCATCGTTGCCACCGACAACGGCATGCTGCACAAGCTGCGCACGCTGTTTCCGCACAAGCGCTTCATCGAGGCGCCGACGGCGGGCAACAGCGCCACCTGCAAGAGCTGCGCCCACTGCCCGTGGATGGCAATGAACGGCCTGGCCGGGGTTGCCGATGTGCTCGAGACCGGCCGCAACGCGATCCATGTCGATCCGGCGTTGATTCCGCGCGCGCGCCAGCCCATAGACCGCATGCTGGCATTCACCGCGGCGCTCAGGAGCGGTGCGCCCATTGCGGGCTTGGTGCCGCATCTCGGCGCCGCCTGAGTCCTGGCGGGATAATGCCGGTTTGATGGCGGCCCGCGCCGGCTTTGCGGGCGTGGAAAGCGCTTTGGACCATGGACACTCGGATTGATTTCACCCTGCCGCAGGGCGCGGCCGGTGCCGCTGAAGCGCGCCTGCGCATGCGTTTCGGCACGCCGCACAGCGTCTGGATCGCGCGCGCGCCGGGCGAGGTGCGCGCCGTGCTCGACGCGGCCGAAACCGCGGCGCGCGCCGGCGCCTGGTGCCTGGGCTTTGTGCGCTACGAAGCCGCTGCGGCCTTCGATCCGGCGCTGGTCACCCATGCGGCCGACGGCCCGCTGGCCTGGTTCGCGGCCTATTCCGAGGCCTTGCCCTGGGACGATGGCGACGCGGCGCTGCCGCAAGCCAGCGACGCGGCGCGCGTGGAATGGCGCAGTACGCTCACGCGCGCGGATTTCGACGTGGCGATGGCGCAGATCCACGAGGCCATAGCGGGCGGCGCTTTCTATCAGGTCAACTACACGGCGCCGCTGCGCGGCGAGCTGTTGCAGGGCAGGCCCCAAGCCTTGTTCGACGCGCTGCTGCGCGCCCAGCCCGGCGGCTACGCGGCCTGTCTGGACACCGGCGAGGAGCAGGTGCTGTCGGTATCGCCCGAGCTGTTCTTCGACTGGGACGGCGAGCGCATTCTCGCGCGGCCCATGAAAGGCACGGCGCCGCGCGGCGACACGCCCGAACAGGATGCGGCGCTGGCCCAAGCCTTGCGCAGCGCGCCCAAGGAGCGCGCCGAGAACGTGATGGTGGTCGACCTGCTGCGCAACGACCTGTCGCGCATTGCCCAGCCGTTCAGCGTCAAGGTGCCGCGGCTGTTCCATACCCAGGCCCTGCCCAGCGTCTGGCAGATGACTTCCGACGTGCAGGCCGTGACGCGTTCCGGCACGCGGCTGACCGATGTGTTCTCCGCGCTGTTTCCCTGCGGCTCGATCACGGGCGCGCCCAAGGTTGCGGCGATGCAGATGATCCATGCGCTCGAACCCCATGCACGCGGCGTCTACTGCGGCGCGCTGGGCGTGCTGCGGCCCACGGGCGCGGGCCGCATGCATGCCACGTTCAATGTGCCTATCCGCACGGTGGTGCTGCGCGGCAGCGAAGCGGTCTGCGGCATAGGCAGCGGCATCACATCGGGCGCGCAGGCCGACGGCGAGTGGCGCGAATGGCTGCACAAGAGCGCCTTCGTCGAGCGCGCGAGCGCGCCGTTCGCGCTGCTCGAGACGCTGGCGCTGGAAGACGGCGTGTGGCGCCATCTGCCCGAGCACCTGCAGCGCCTGCAGGATGCGGCCGCGCATTTCGCCTATCCCTGGTCCGGACGCGTGGCGCAAAGCCTCGCGGCTGTCGCCGCCGCGCATCCGAGCGGGCTATGGCGCGTGCGGCTGCAGCTGGACGCGCAGGGCGAGGCCGTGGCCGAGGCCTTTGCCTGCGCGTCCACGCCCGCGCCGGTGCGCCTGCAGCTGGCCGCGGCGCCGCTGCAAGACCGCTGGGCCCATGGCCAGTTCGTGCGCTACAAGACCACGCGGCGTGCGCATTACGAGGCGTTCACGCCGTCCGATCCGCTGGTCTTCGACACGCTGCTGTTCAACGAGCAGCGCGAAATCACCGAATGCACGCGCGGCAATATCGCGGCGCTGATCGATGGCCGCTGGATCACTCCGCCACTGGCCTGCGGCCTGCTGCCCGGCGTGGGCCGCGCCGTGGCCTTGCGCGCCGGGCGCGTGCGCGAAGGCGTGCTGCATCTGGACGATGTGCCGCGCGTCGAGGCCTGGGCCTTTCTCAACAGCCTGCGTGGCTGGCTCGCGGCCGAACTGGAGTCGGCGCCTCAGCCCTGAGGCCGCCACTGCTGCTCGCGCCGCACCAGTGCGTCCATGGCCTGCAGCAGCCGGTCCAACTCTTGATTGTGCGGTTCGAGCTGCGCCAGCGCGCAGGCCGTGGCTTCCAGCGTCGACAGCTGGCCGGGCCGGTGCGCGCGGCGTATCGCATAGCGCGATGCGGGCAGCTCGTGCAGCGCCAGGCGAGGCAGCTGCTGCAGCAACGGATTGCGGTAAAGCATCTTGCGGCTCTTGCGCCAGGTGCCGTCAATCACCACCAGACGCAGTCGCGCGGGTGCCTGCAGCCACTCGGCGGGCAGCGCCGGCGCGGGCGCCAGCGGCAGGGCAGGGTCAGGCGCGGACTCGGGGTAGAGCAGAACGCTGCGCGGCGCGGGCGCGCCGGCGTCGCCCTGCCAGTCCTGCTGCAGCCAGTCTTGCAGCTGCTGCGCGTCGAACTGTTCGCCGATTTCCAGCCGGCTGCGCGCCAGGCAAAGATGCAGCAGCCGCGCCGTGCCCTTGGCTTCGTGCACTTCCAGCGGGTGCTGCAGTATCAGCACTTCGGCTGCGCAGTCCACGCGCTGGGCCAGCGCGCAGATGCAGTTGCGCTGCGCGCGCGCGCAGCGCGTGCACAGCGCCCGCCCGGCGCCGGAGCTCATCGCGCGCCGGCCGCGGGCCGGACCAGCAGATTGCGGCCCGCGCCCCAGCCGCTCCAGGCCATGGCGGCCGAAAGCAGCGCGATCAACCAGATGCTCGAAGCGAAGCTGCCGGTCCATTGGTGCAGCAGCCCCGTGAGCAGCGGCCCGCAGGCCGCGAGCATGTAGCCCCAGCCCTGGGCCATGGCCGACAGCTGGGCCGTGACCTGGGCATTGCCGCTGCGCATCACGATCAGGCTCAGCGCCAGCGCAAACAAGCCGCCCTGGCCGCAGCCCAGCAGCAGCGCCCAGAGCCAGACCGTGGCCAGCGGCGCGAGGATCAGGCCCATCAGCGCCGCGAACGACAGCGCCGTGAGCCCCACGGCCAGCGCGCGCTGGTCGCGGCAACGCGCGGCGATCGAAGGCACGACCAGCGAAGTCACAAGCTGCGACAGCGTGGAGATGGCCACGACATAGCCGGCGAGATCGCTTTCCAGCCCGCGCTCGCGCAGGATGGGAGCGAGCCAGCCGATGACGATGTAGGCCAGCGACGACTGCAGCCCCATGAAAGCCGTGACCTGCCAGGCCAGCGCGTCGCGCCCCAGGCTGCCGCTGCGCGCCTCGGGATCGGTGGGCTCGGTGTGCATGCGCAGCGCCTGCGGCAGCCACAGCGCCAGCACCAGCAGCGCGGGCAGGGCCCAGACCGCAAGCGCATAGGGCCAGGCGCCGGCAAACATGTTGGTGGCCAGCGGCACGGTCGCTGCGGTGGCGATCGTCGCGCCTATGCAGATTGCCAGGATGTACATGCCGGTCATCAGCGCCGCATGCCGCGCGAAGTGGCGCTTGACCAGGCTGGGCAGCAGCACATTGCCCATGGCGATGCCCGCGCCGGCCAGCACGGACGAGGCAAAGAGAAATGGCAGGCTGCCCGCGGCGCGCAGCAGGGTGCCGCTGCCGATCAGCAGCAGCGCCAGCAGCAGCACGCGTTCGGCGCCGAAACGCCGCGACAGCCAGGGCGTGGGCGCGGAAAACAGGCCCAGGCAGAGAATCGGCAGCGTGGTCAGCAGGCTTGCACCGGCGGCGCTCAGGCCGGTGTCGCGCATGATTTCGGGCAGAACGACCGAGAGGCTGCCGAACACCGGGCGCAGATTGCAGGCGATCAGCAGCAGGCTCAGCGCCAGCAGGATTTTGCGCTGGCGATCGCTGGCTGCGGTCGACACGGAGGAGAGGGAATCGGGAGTCGACATAGGCCGCAGACTGTAACTTCAATCCGCGGCCGGTGCAGCGGCCCGCGCGGGAGGGCCGCTGCAGCCTGGGGCGGGTCGCTCAGGCCAGCGTGCGCAGCTTGGGTTCGCGTGCCCACTGGCGGGTCTGCGCGGCCTCGAGGAACTCCGCGATCTGCTCGGGAGTGAACACGCCAGCGTCGGGTTCGACGCCGCCGGCCGCAAGAATGTGGCGCGTGCCCTTGCATGCGGCAATCGCCTTGAGGTGGCCGAAGGCGTCGCGGAACCAGTCGACGGCCGCGGCCTCGTGCGACAGCAGCGAGCCCTGTTCCAGCGGAATCACCGAGGCCACGGCATCGAACAACACGGAAGGCGTGCCCGCGAGCTGGCCGTCGGCAGCCAGCGTGCTGCCGTCGCTGAGCTGGATCTGGACCTTGGGCGCGACCAGCTTGAGCGTGGCTCCGGCCTTTTCCACGGCCTTGCGTATCTTGGCGATCGATTCCGCATCCGAGCCGTCGGCCACCAGCAGGCCTATGCAGCGGCCGACCAGGGTCGGCTTCATGCGGTCGATCAGCCGCAGCGCGGGCGAGACCGGCATTTCCTTGGCGGGCTGGGCCGCGGGCGGCGGTGCGGGCAGCTTGGCCATGCCCAGCCCCTTGGCCACGCGCTCGGCCAGGCCCTTGTCGATGTGCTGCAACTGGCCGACCACGGCCTCGCGCACTGCGGGCGTCTCGACCTTGGACAGCTCGAACACCAGCGCCGACGCCATGTGCGCCTGCTCTATGGCGCTCTGGCTCTGGAAGAACATGCGCGCCTGGCTGAAATGGTCGGCAAAGCTCTCGGCGCGCACCCGGCCCTTGACGCCGTCATCGGGCGCTTCGGCGAAGTGGCGCATGCCGGTGGCGGCGCTGGCGCGCGGGCTGTCGGCCTGCAGGCTCGACGGCTCGTAGGCCACGCGGCCCTTGGGGCGCTGCATCTGCATGTGGCCGTCGCGCTGGTTGTGGGCAAACGGGCACTGCGGCGCGTTGATGGGAATCTGCGTGAAGTTCGGACTGCCCAGGCGTGTGAGCTGGGTGTCGAGATAGGAGAACAGCCGGCCCTGCAGCAACGGGTCGTTGGAGAAATCGATGCCCGGCGGCACATTGGCCGGGCAGAAAGCCACCTGCTCGGTCTCGGCAAAGAAGTTGTCGGGCCAGCGGTCCAGCGTCATGCGGCCTATGACCTGCAGCGGCACCAGTTCCTCGGGCACCAGCTTGGTGGCATCGAGATGGTCGAAGTCGAAGGCATCGGCCTCTTCCTCGCTGAACAGCTGCACGGCCAGATCCCAGGCCGGGAAATTGCCCGCGGTGATCGACTCGAACAGGTCGCGGCGGTGGAAGTCGTTGTCGGCGGCCTGCAGCTTGACGGCCTCGTCCCAGACGGTCGACTGCAGTCCCAGCACGGGGCGCCAGTGGAACTTGACGAAGGTGCTCTTGCCCTGGGCGTTGACCAGGCGGAAGCTGTGCACGCCAAAGCCTTCGATCATGCGCAGGCTGCGCGGAATCGTGCGGTCGCTCATGATCCACATCACCATGTGCATGGATTCGGGCATCAGCGAGATGAAGTCCCAGAACGTGTCGTGCGCGCTCGCGGCCTGTGGGAACGCGCGGTCGGGCTCCATCTTGACGGCATGGACCAGGTCGGGGAACTTCATCGCGTCCTGGATGAAGAACACCGGAATGTTGTTGCCCACCAGGTCCCAGTTGCCTTCGGGCGTATAGAACTTGACCGCAAAGCCGCGCACGTCGCGCGGCGTGTCGACCGAGCCCGCGCCGCCGGCCACGGTGGAGAAGCGACAGAACACCGGAACGCGCAAGCCCTTCTCGGACAGCACCTTGGCGGTGGTGTGCTCGGCAAGCGAATGCGTGAGCTCGAAAACGCCATGCGCGCCGCTGCCGCGCGCGTGCACCACGCGCTCGGGAATGCGCTCATGGTCGAAATGGGTGATCTTCTCGCGCAGGATGAAGTCTTCGAGCAGCGTGGGCCCGCGCGGCGTGCTGCGCAGCGAGTTCTGGTTGTCGGGGACGGCAATGCCCTGCTGGGTGGTCAGCACGGGATGGCTGCTGCCGGCCTGCTGCTGGAGTTCATCCCCCTGGCCGCGAGGGGCCGTGTCGCTGGTTTTGGCGGGCGTGGGCTTGGCAGGCTGTCGTGGCATCGTGGGCTCCTTATGGGGGGTAGCCTCACACTATGTGCCGTGGATGGGCCGGGCGTTGTAGTCCTCGGCCCTGCCTGCTTGTCCTGCGCTTACAGCTTGCTCTTGTGGTAGCTGCCGCGGTCCATGTCGCCGATCTCCACGCTGACCTGGACCAGCATGCCTTCGGGATGGGGCGTGAGGCGGCGCAGCACCTCGGCAATGCGGTCCGACAGCTCCTTCTTGACTTCGGGCGTGCGCCCCGCCATGAGACGCAGTTCGGCATGGATGAAGCCGCGCGCGCCGGCGACGGTGCCTATCACGTAGTCCTGGGTCTTGGCGATCCGGCCCTTGACGTCGAATTCGTCGTTGATGGTCGGGTGGTCGCAGACGGTGGTCACGAGTTCGGTGAGCAGCTGCTTTTCGGGCAGGCCGGCCAGGTTGGCGCTGTATTCGACGTAAAGATGGGGCATGAAAGTCTCCTCGGTAAAAAACGGGCGGCGCGCTCAGCGGGTGGCCGGCGGCACCAGGATGGTCGGGGCGCTGGGCGCGGCCAGCGCGGGGTAGTCGCGGCTGTAATGCAGGCCGCGGCTTTCGTGGCGCATCTGCGCCGAGCGCACGATGAGTTCGGCCACCTGCACCAGGTTGCGCAGCTCGAGCAGGTCGCGCGAGACATGAAAGCGCGCGTAGAACTCGTCGATTTCGGCGCTGAGCAAGGCAATGCGCCGCGCCGCGCGTTCCAGCCGCTTGTTGCTGCGCACTATGCCCACATAGTTCCACATGAAGCGGCGCAGCTCGTCCCAGTTGTGGGCGATCACCACGGCTTCGTCGGCGTCGGTGACCTGGCTGTCGTCCCAGCCGGGCAGGGCGCAGGCCTGGGCGGGCGCGGCGGCGCGGATCGCGTCGGCGGCGCTGCGCGCGAACACCATGCATTCGAGCAGCGAGTTGCTGGCCAGCCGGTTGGCGCCGTGCAGGCCCGTGCAGGCGGCTTCGCCTATCGCCATCAGGCCCGCGACATCGGTGCGCCCGGCCAGGTCGGTGAGCACGCCGCCGCAGGTGTAGTGCGCCGCGGGCACGACGGGAATCGGCTCGCGCGTGATGTCTATGCCCAGCTCCAGGCATTTGGCCAGGATGTTGGGAAAGTGGGCCTGCAGGAATTCGGGGCTCTGGTGCGAGATGTCGAGGTAGACGCAGTCCAGGCCGTGCTTCTTCATCTCGAAGTCGATGGCGCGCGCGACGATGTCGCGCGGCGCGAGTTCGGCGCGCTCGTCGTGCGCATCCATGAAGCGCTGGCCGCCGAGCGCCGCCGGCAATTTCAACTGTCCGCCTTCGCCGCGCACGGCTTCGCTGATCAGGAACGACTTGGCATGCGGGTGGTAGAGGCAGGTGGGGTGGAACTGTATGAATTCCAGATTGGCGACGCGGCAGCCCGCGCGCCAGGCGGCCGCAATGCCGTCGCCGGTCGCGGTATCGGGGTTGGTCGTGTAGAGGTAGACCTTGCCCGCGCCGCCCGTCGCCAGGATGGTGTGCGGCGCGCGGAAGGTGTCGACTTCGTCGGTCTTGCCGTTGAGCGCGTACAGGCCCAGGCAGCGCGGCGCGCCGTCCAGGCCCAGGCGCTTGGAGGTGATCACGTCGACCAGCGTGTGGTCTTCGAGCACGGTGATGCCCGGCGTGCGCCGCACGGTTTCTATCAGCTGGCGCTGCACGGCCGCGCCGGTGGCATCGGTGGCGTGCACGATGCGCCGCGCGCTGTGCCCGCCTTCGCGCGTGAGGTGCAGCTCGCCGTTTTCCTCGGAGAACGGCACGCCCAGCGACTGCAGCCAGGCAATGGCCGCGGGGGCGTTCTCGACCACCTGGCGCGTTGCCGGCAGGTCGCTCAGGCCCGCGCCCGCGATCAGCGTGTCGTTGATGTGGGCGTCGAAGCTGTCGTCTTCGGCCAGCACCGCGGCAATGCCGCCCTGGGCCTGGTTGCTGGCGCCGTCGTCGAGGCTGCGCTTGGTCAGCACCGCGACGCGGTGCGTGGGCGCGAGCTCCAGCGCGGCGGTGAGGCCGGCCAGGCCGCTGCCCACAATGAGTACGTCGAAATCGTGCAATGCCATGGTGAAACGTCCGGGGAAGGATGACGGGTCAGCTCAGGCCGCACGGCCTAGAGCGGTGTGTAGGCCAGCCGCACATAGATCGGTGCGAAGGCTTCGGCCTGGGTGATCTCGATCAGCGTTTCCTTGGCCAGCTCGAGCAGGGCGATGAAGGTCACGACCAGCACCGTCGAGCCGCGCGCGGGCTGGAACAGGTCTTCGAACGGCACGAAGCGCTTGCCCTGCAGCGACTTGAGGATCTGGCTCATGTACTCGCGCACGCTGAGTTCCTCGCGCGTGATGCGGTGGTGCTGGATCAGCGTGGCGCGCTTGAGTATGTCCTGCCAGGCCTGCTGCAGCTCGCCCGGCATGAGGTCGGGAAAGCGCGGCTGCAGGCTTTGCTCGATATGCACCTGGGCCTTGAGGAAGTCGCGGCCATGCTGGGGCAACTGGCCCAGCCGCGCGGCCGACAGCTTGATCTGCTCGTATTCGAGCAGCCGGCGCACCAGCTCGGCGCGCGGATCCTCGGCTTCGAGCGCGTCGGCCGACTTCTTGGGCGGCAGCAGCATGCGCGACTTGATCTCGATCAGCATCGCGGCCATCAGCAGGTACTCTGCGGCCAGCTCGAGGTTGCGGCTGCGGATCTCTTCGACATAGCGCAGATACTGGCGCGTGACGCTCAGCATCGGGATGTCGAGGATGTTGAAGTTCTGCTTGCGGATCAGATAGAGCAGCAAGTCGAGCGGGCCTTCAAACGCTTCGAGAAAGACTTCGAGCGCGTCGGGCGGAATGTACAGGTCGTTGGGCAGGGCAAACAGCGGCTCGCCATACAGGCGCGCCAAAGCCACCCGGTCGACGATGTCCACCAGGCCGTCGGGGGCGAGCGCCGCCGCAGCTGCCTCGCCCGGCAGGGCGATCACGGCTGCGCCGTCGGTCGGGCCGCTCATGTCTCAGCAGGCAGCTGCCTGGCCGTCGTCAGGCTCAGGCCTTGGTCTGGTAGACGTAGGGCTTTTGTTCCACGCGGCCGGCGCGGTATTCCTGCCAGATTTCGCTGTCGACGTCCTTGTCCCACAGCAGGGCGCGGCCGGCCAGCTGGCGTGCTTCGAGATCGGGCTTTTGCGCGCGCAACTGCTCGATGAACTGGGTGGTGTCGGATTTGTAATCAGGGCGGGCGAAAAAAGACATGGACTGTTAACCTCGTAGGAATACATGATTTTACGGGACATGGCGCTATGCGACCAATCTATCGCTGGATATGGAGTCTGGGCGCGGCTTTCGGGCTGCTGGCGCTGACGGCTTGCGACCCGCAGCGCATTGCCGAACTCGAAGAGGATGTGTCGACCGAAGTCGACGTGCGCGACCGCTTTGGCGAGCCCGAGAACATCTGGCAGGAGCCGGACGGTTCGCGCACCTTCGAGTACAACCGCCAGCCCGCGGGCCACCAGAACTACATGATCACCATAGGCCCCAACGGCAAGATGACGGCGCTGCGTCAGGTGGTGGCGCCGCACATGTTCGGCCAGGTGCGCGCGGGAATGAGCGAGCAGGAGGTGCGCCGCATGCTCGGCAAGCCGGCCAAGCGCACGACCTACGAACGCAAGCAGGAAACCGACTGGGACTGGCGCTATGTCGATCCGCCGACCACGGAAATGCTGTTCACCGTGACGTTCGGGCCCGATGGCCGGGTGCTGCGCACCGGGCGCAGCATGGTGCAGCGCGATGGGCCGTGAATGAATTTATAAGGCAGGCCGTTCATCCTTCGACGCGGCCGGCGAGGCAGGCTCAGGACGAACGGGGGGCGCCCGCTGTTTCTTTTCAACGCCTTGCGCGGCTTAGCCTCGCTTACCTCGCTCAGGACGAACGGGAGGATGGAGTTCATGCGCCATCAAGGCGCAGGTGCTGGCGCCGGCGCGATGTTGTACTTGACGTTCACACCGCTGCTGTCGGCAGCCGCCGGCGCATCGTCACCCAGCATCGCGTCCGCGGCCTTGCCGATTCCCTTACCGGCAATGCGCGCCGTGCCTATGGCGGCGTCGGCCGCCAGGCCCACCACCCCGGCCGTGACGCTCACGGCCGCCGAAGTCACGGCAACGACGGCGCAGCCGCCGAGCAGGCTTATCGCGCCGGCTGCCAGCAGCCAGCGCCATGGTGGCGACAAAGCCATGCGCGGCAATCTCAGTGGATGCGCATGCCGGGCGTGGCGCCGGCGACCGGCTCCAGCACATAGATGCCGGGCTGGGACTTTTCGTCGGCGTGGCTGGCGGCCAGCACCATGCCTTCGGAAATGCCGAACTTCATCTTGCGCGGCGCCAGGTTGGCGACCAGCACCGTGTGCTTGCCGATCAGGTCGGCAGGCTGGTAGTGGCTGGCGATGCCGCTGAACACATTGCGCGTACGGCCTTCGCCGGCGTCCAGCGTCAGGCGCAGCAGCTTGGTCGAGCCTTCGACGGCTTCGCAGTGAACGATCTTGGCGATGCGCAGGTCGACCTTGGCGAAGTCGTCAATGCCAATCGTCTCGGCAATCTCCTCGCCGCCGGGCAGCACCTTTTCAACCACGGGAGCGGGCGGCGCCTCGAACAGCGCGTCCAGCTGCTTGACATCGACGCGCTGCAGCAGGTGCTCGTACCGGCCGATTGTGTGGCCTGCACCCAGCTGCTGCTGGGCATCGGCAAAGGTCAGCGGCGCGACGTTGAGGAAGGCTTCGACCTGCTGCACGACCGATGGCAGCACGGGCTTGAGGTAGACGGCCAGCAGGCGGAAGGCTTCGATGCAGGTGGTGCAGACTTCCTGCAGGCGCGCGTCCATGCCTTCCTGTTTGGCAAGCTCCCAGGGCTTGTTGGCATCGACGTAGGCGTTGACGCGGTCGCACAGCTGCATGGTTTCACGCACGGCGCGCGCGGTGTCGCGCTTCTCGAAGGCTTCGGCAATCGCCGGCGCCTGGGCGCGCAGCTGCTCGAGCAGGGCCTGGCCTTCGGCGCCCAGGGCCGCGAGCTGGCCTTCAAAGCGCTTGGACAGGAAGCCGGCGGCGCGCGAGGCGATGTTGACGAACTTGCCGATCAGGTCGCTGTTGACGCGCGCCATGAAGTCTTCGGGGTTGAAGTCTATGTCTTCATTGCGGCCGTTGAGCTTGGCGGCGAGGTAGTAGCGCAGCCATTCGGGGTTCATCGCCAGGCTCAGGTACTTGAGCGGGTCCAGGCCCGTGCCGCGGCTCTTGCTCATCTTCTCGCCGTTGTTCACGGTGAGGAAGCCGTGCACGAAGATCTGGCTGGGCGTCTTGCGGCCGCTGAACTTGAGCATCGCGGGCCAGAACAGCGTGTGGAAGGTGACGATGTCCTTGCCGATGAAGTGGTACTGCTCGAGCTTTTCATCGGCCATGTAGGCCGCGTAGTCTTCACCGCGGCGGTCGAGCAGGTTCTTCAGCGAGGCCAGGTAGCCCACGGGAGCGTCGAGCCAGACGTAGAAGTACTTGCCCGGGGCGTCGGGAATCTCGATGCCGAAATAGGGCGCGTCGCGCGAGATGTCCCAGTCGCCCAGGCCTTCGCTGGTCGTGCCATCGGGATTGGTGCGCACGCTGAACCATTCCTTGACCTTGTTGGCCACCTCGGGCTGCACATGCTTGCCGTTCTGCGTCCATTCCTGCAGGAACTCCACGCAGCGCGGGTCCGACAGGCGGAAGAAGAAATGCTCCGAGCTCTTGAGCACGGGCTGGGCACCGCTGAGCGCCGAGTAGGGCTTGATCAGGTCGGTGGGCGCGTACACGGCGCTGCAGACTTCGCAGTTGTCGCCGTACTGGTCCTTGGCGTGGCACTTGGGGCATTCGCCCTTGATGAAGCGGTCGGGCAGGAACATGTTCTTCTCGGGATCGAAGAACTGCTCGATGACCTTGGTGTCGATGAACCCGGCCTTCTTCAGGTCCAGGTAGATCTCCTTGGCGAGAACATGGTTCTCCTCGCCGTCGGTGTTGTGCCAGTTGTCGAACTGGATGTGAAAGCCGTCGAGGTACTGCTTGCGCCCGGCCGCGATGTTGGCGACGAACTGCTGGGGCGTGATGCCGGCCTTCTCGGCGGCGATCATGATGGGCGCGCCATGGGCGTCGTCGGCACCGACGAAATTCACGTCGTTGCCCTGCATTCGCTGGAAGCGCACCCAGATGTCGGCCTGGATGTACTCCATGATGTGGCCGATATGGAAGTTGCCGTTGGCGTAGGGCAGGGCTGTGGTAGCGAAGATCTTGCGTGCAGACATCGGAAAGCGCTTTCTCTAGGGGAACCCGTGATTTTAGAGGCTTGCGCGGCCTGTGGCTGAAGTGGGGTTGCGCGGCCTATGCGCAGGCCGCTTCGCACGCGCTGGCCGCAGGCGCCGCGGCGGCCTTGTCCCATTGGAAGAAGCGCACGACTTCCGCGCGCTGGGCGAACGTGTCCTTGCGCCCCAGCGCCATCAGCGCGCGGATGTAGCCGGGCTCGAACAGCAGATAGCTGGCCAGGCCCGCGCCGCGCGCGTCATTGGCGTCGGTGGTCACGCCCAGGGCGCCCAGCAACGCGCGCATGCTGCGCGGCAGGCCCGCGACATGGCGCGCGGCAATCGCGTCCAGTCGCTGGGACGGCGCGATCACCAGCAGATCGATGGGCCGCAGGCCGCTGTTGACGCGCGCTTCGGGCGGGATCAGCGCCAGCGTCGCATTGATGCGCTGGGCGCGCTCCACGTCGAGCGCCAGCGCATCGAGAAAGATGTTCGACAGCGTATGACCCGCGATCTGCGCAATCGTCGGATAGCTGGCCACCACGCCCGTGGGCGCGCTTTCGCGCGCGCCCTGCATGCGGCCTGCGCCAATCACCAGCACCCGGTCAGAGCCCAGGTGGATGGCCGGCGCGAGCGGCGCGGTCTGGCGCATCGAGCCGTCGCCGAAGTACTCGACATGCGTGCCTATGTCGAGCGCGGTCGCGGGGAAGATGAAAGGAATCGCCGAAGACGCCAGCAGATGGGCGTGGCTGATATGGCCGCCTATCGCGCGCCGCTGCGAGCGCACCCAGGGTTGCAGCGCGGCATTGGTCTCGTAGAAGCTCACATGCTCGCCCGAGGTATAGCTCGAGGCCGTCACGGACAGCGCGCGCAGATGGCCCTGGGCAATCAGCCCGGGCAGGCGTGCGAGCGGAACGAGGTCGGTCTGCAGCAGCTCGCCCAGCGGCGTGTTGTCCAGCAGCGAGCGCGGGCGCATGGTGCGCCAGCGCGTGAGCGCCCAGCCCAGCGACAGCAGGCTCAGCCAGCGCGCGCCGCTGCGCAGCATGCTCAGCGCATCGGCGCGATAGACATGTTCGGTGTGCAGATGGCTCCAGATCTGCGCCATCTGCCGCACGGTCAGGTCGAAATGGTCGGCGCCGCAGGCCAGGGCCGCGGCGTTGATCGCCCCGGCCGACGTGCCGGTGATGATGGGAAAGGGATTGGGCCCATGGCCATGACCGCAGCCGCGCCGGATATGCGCAATGGCTTCGAGCACGCCGACCTGATAGGCCGCGCGTGCTCCGCCGCCCGTGAGCAGCAGGCCCGTGGTGGGGGAGGACGCAGGCACAGCAATCCGTGCGCTGCTGTCAGGCAAGGAGGTCTGGATCATAGGCGTCCTCAGTGTGCTCCGCGGCCATTGGGCTGTATTTGGGTCAAACCCTAGATTTTTGCGTCGCCGGGCGCGACTTCAGGCGCGCGCCTTGGACAGCAGCGCCGCGAGGTCGGCGCCGCCCAGCACCACCAGTTGCTGGTCGCGGGCGTAGATGGCGGCGTTCTCGCCCAGCGGCTGCAGCGCGACATAGACGGCCTTGGCCGCGGCCGCGCGGTTGCGCGCGGTCTCGAGCTCGCGCAGCGGCTCGACGCCGTGGTGGCCGGCTTTCCAGCGCCTGGCGCTGACCAGCGTGGTCTGGCCCGCGCGCTCGAGACGGAAATCGATCACGCCCTGGTTGAGCGCCTGCACTTCATAGCCTTCGCTGCGCCAGGCGCTCTCAAGCTGCTGGGCAAAACCGCGCCAGGGCTGGTTCGCGGCGTCGGTCAGCAGCCGGTCGACCTGGGCCGGGCTGGGAGCGCGCAGCTGGCGCCAGGCGGCGATGACGCCCACGACCCACAGCGGCGTCGCCGCGAGCGCGCCGAACGGCGCGATGTTCGCGGGCAGGGCCAGCATGCAGATCAGCGTCACGCCCGCGGCCAGCGCAAAGCTGAGCCACCAGCGCGAACGCAGCAGGATCGCAAACAGGGAATTGGGGGCCATCTTGAATTTCACGGGATCCTCGGGTCGGTACGGTGCGTGGGAAAAATGCCAAGCCTGCATTGTCCTGCTTCTCGCGCGGGCAGCGGGCCTTCGATAGACTTGGCTTTCCCCAAAGGAGTGAATCGAGAATGGCAGTCACAGAACAAGAGCTTTTGGCCGCACTCAGCAGCGTGCAGGACCCGCATACCGGCAAGGATTTCGTCAGCACGCGCGCGCTGCGCAATCTGCAGATCAGTGCCGGCGACGTGGCATTCGACGTGGAGATCGGTTACCCCGCCAAAAGCCTGGTGCCTGAACTGCGCCGCCAGTTCGTCAACGCCGCCAAGACCGTGGCCGGCGTCGAGAACGTCTCGGTGGGCATCACCAGCAAGGTCGTTGCGCACTCCGTGCAGCGCGGCGTCGAGCTGCTGCCCCAGGTGAAGAACATCATCGCCATTTCGTCGGGCAAGGGCGGCGTGGGCAAGAGCACCACCGCCGCCAACCTGGCGCTGGCGCTGGCCGCCGAAGGCGCGCGCGTGGGTCTGCTGGATGCCGACATCTACGGCCCCAGCCAGCCGATGATGATGGGCCTCACGGGCAAGCCCGAGAGCGTGGACGGCAAGACCATGGAGCCGCTGGAGAACTACGGCGTGCAGGTCATGTCCATCGGTTTCCTCGTGAACCAGGACGAAGCCATGATCTGGCGCGGCCCCATGGCCACGCAGGCGCTCGAGCAGATGCTGCGCCAGACCAACTGGAAGGACCTCGACTACCTGCTGGTCGACATGCCGCCCGGAACGGGCGACATCCAGCTGACGCTGGCCCAGCGCGTGCCCATGACGGGCGCCATCGTGGTCACCACGCCCCAGGACATCGCGCTGATCGACGCCAAGAAGGGCATCAAGATGTTCGAGAAGGTCGGCGTTCCCATCCTGGGCATCGTCGAGAACATGGCCGCCCATGTCTGCACCAACTGCGGCCATGTGGAGCACATCTTCGGCGCCGATGGCGGCAAGAAGATGGCCGCCGACTACGGCATGGACTACCTGGGCGCGCTGCCGCTGTCGCTGCAGATCCGCGAACAGGCCGACAGCGGCAAGCCGACCGTGGTCGCCGAACCCGACAGCGAAGCCGCGCAGATCTACAAGCGCGTGGCGCGCGACATGGCGGTGAAGATCGCGCTCAAGGCCAAGGACTTCAGCTCCAAGTTCCCGACCATCACGGTCAGCAAGAACACCTGATTTTCCACCTACCGGCCGCTCATGCTTTGACGCGGCCGGCGAGACAGGCCCGGGGCCCGCGGTTTGCCCGTTCGTGGTGAGCTTGTCGAACCATGAACGCAGGGCCTGGGTTCCTGCGCGATGCTGCTTCGGCGCACGCAGAGGGCGCCCGCAAACGCATCTGGACGCCCATGGCCAGGCAGCCGCGCAATCCCATGCGGTCTTTCACCTATTGCCGCGCGCCGCGATCCGCTATTGTTGCGTCCATGAACGGATCTTCTGCTTGGGCTTTGGGGTGGCGCACGTTGTGGCGCGATGTGCGCGCGGGCGAGCTGCGCCTGCTGATCGTCGCCGTGACGCTGGCCGTGGCGGCGCTGACCGCCGTGGGCTTCTTTGCCGACCGGCTGCAGGGCGGGCTGGAGCGCGATGCGCGCCAGCTGCTGGGCGGCGATGTGGTGGTGGTCAGCGACAACCCGCCGCCCGCGCAGTTCGCCGAACGCGCGCAGCAGCTGGGCCTGCAGAGCCTGGTCACGGCCAGCTTTCCGACCATGGGCCGCGCGTCCGATGCCCAGGGCGGCGCCAGCCGCCTGGTGGCGCTCAAGAGCGTTCCCGCGGGCTATCCGCTGCGCGGATCGCTGCGCATCGCCAACGCTCCCGGCGAGGCGGGCCAGACCACGCGTGATATTCCCGCGCCCGGCGAAGTCTGGGTCGATGCGCCGCTGCTCGAATCATTGAATCTGCGCATGGGCGACGCGCTGCTGCTGGGCGATGCCTCGCTGCGCATCGCGCGCATCGTGGTGCTCGAACCCGACCGCGGCTCGGGCTTCATGAGCTTTGCGCCGCGCGTGATGCTCAATGCGGCCGATCTGGTCGCCACGGGCCTGGTGCAGCCGGCAAGCCGATTGACGTACCGCCTGGCCGTGGCCGGCGACGCCGCCGCGGTGCGGCAATTCCAGACCTGGGCCGACGCGGCCGTGGTGGCGCGCGAAGCGCATGGCATGCGTGTCGAGTCGCTCGACAGCGGCCGCCCCGAAATGCGCCAGACGCTGGCGCGCGCCGAGAAATTCCTCAGCCTCGTGGCGCTGCTGGCCGCGCTGCTGTCGGCCGTGGCCGTGGCGCTGGCCGCGCGCGGCTTTGCCAACGACCACCTCGATGCCTCGGCCATGCTGCGCGTTCTGGGCCAGAGCCAGCGCCGCATCGCGGGCGCCTACACCTTTGAGTTCGCGCTCGTGGGCCTGTTCTCCAGCGCGCTGGGCGTGGCCATAGGCTACGGCGTGCACCATGTGTTCGTGCAGCTGCTGGCAGGCCTGGTCGATGCCGCGCTGCCCGCGCCCAGCCTGTGGCCTGTGGTGTTCGGCCTGGGAATGGGCATGACGCTGCTGTTCACCTTCGGCCTGCCGCCCGTGCTGCAGCTGGCCCAGGTGCCGCCGCTGCGCGTCATGCGCCGCGACCTGGGCGCGATCAAGCCGGCCTCGTGGCTGGTGCTGGGCCTGGGCGTGACCGGCTTCGCGGCGCTGCTGCTGGCCGTGAGCCGCGATGTGAAGCTGGGGCTGATCGCGGTCGGCGGCTTCGGCGGCGCGGTGCTGCTGTTTGCCGGCCTGGCCTGGCTGGCCGTGAAGATGCTGCGGCGCCTGGTCAATGAATCGACCGCGCCGCGCTGGCTGGTGCTGGCGACGCGGCAGATATCGGCACGTCCCGTGTACGCCGTGCTGCAGGTCAGCAGCCTGGCCGTGGGGCTGCTGGCGCTGGTGCTGCTGGTGCTGCTGCGCACCGACCTGATAGGCAGCTGGCGCGCGGCCTCGCCGCCCGACGCCCCCAACCGCTTCGTCATCAACATCATGCCCGACCAGGCCCGGGACTTCCAGAAAGTGCTCAAGGACCAGGGCGTGGCGCGCTATGACTGGTATCCGATGATCCGCGGCCGGCTGGTGCAGGTCAACGGCCGCGAGGTCCACCCCGACGACTACACCGAGGACCGCGCCAAGCGCCTGGTGGACCGCGAGTTCAATCTGTCGACGGCCGCGCAGGCGCCCGAGCACAACCCCGTGGTCGCGGGCCGCTGGACGCCGGAGGAGAAAGGCGCGATCAGCCTGGAAGAAGGCCTGGCCGAGACGCTGGGCCTCAAGCTCGGCGACCGTCTGACCTTCGATATCGGCGGCGTGCAGAACGAGGCCCGCATCACCAGCCTGCGCAAGGTCGACTGGGGCTCGATGCGCGCCAACTTCTTTGCCATGTATCCGGTCGAGCAGTTGCCCGACGTGGCCGTGACCTATCTGGCCGCCTACCGCGCGCCGCAGACGCCGGGCTTCGACAACGCGCTGGTGCGCCAGTTTCCCAACATCACCAACGTCGACATGGCGAGCACGCTGGCCCAGGTGCAGCAGGTGCTCGACCAGGTGATTCGCGCGGTCGAGTTCCTGTTCATCTTCACGCTGGCCGCGGGCCTGGTGGTGCTGTTCGCGGCCGTCACGGCAACGCGCGAGGAGCGGGCACGCGAGTACGCGATCATGCGCGCCGTCGGCGCGCGCGCCAGCCTGCTGCGCCAGGTGCAGCGCGCCGAGCTGGCGGGCGTGGGCCTGCTCGCGGGCTTTCTCGCCAGCTGCGTCGCCATGGCCGTGGGCTGGGCGCTGGCGCGCTATGTGTTTGACTTCGCCTGGCGCGCCTCGCCCTGGGTGCCGCTGGGCGGTGCGCTGGCCGGTGCCGTGCTCGCCTGGCTGGCCGGCTGGTGGGGGCTGCGCGAAGTGCTGCGCCGCCCCGTGATGACCACGCTGCGCCAGGCCGCGGAGTAGCCGCAGGCCCGCGCCTGGCGCCGGCGCCTCAGTCGAAGATCGCGCTGGTTTGGGCCTTTTGCACAATGGCTTGCGCGTCGCGCGCCAGCAGCAGGCGCTGCGCCACCAGACGGTCGGCGGCCGCCTGCACCGCCTGCACATAGCCTTGCTGCGAACCGTAGAGCTCCTGCAGCGAGGGCCGCGTGTCTCCCGCGGCCAGGCGCGCGGCCTGGGTCTTGTGGAACGGAATGTAGCTGCCCGCGAGATTCGCCAGGTCGACCACCTTGTCGCTGGCCACGTAGTTGAACTCGATGCTGGTTCCCAGCGGCGCCTGGGCTTCGACCGAGCGTATGCCGGCCTGCGTCAGGCCCGTGCCCGCATCGACCTGGGGCACCATGATCGGATAGTGCTTGCCGGTCTGGCGCGGCGGGAAGATGCTGGCGATGCCGGCCTCATCCTCGGGGCGGAACTGCGGGCCGAAGTCCAGCAGTTCGAAGTCGTTGTAGCGCGCTAGATAGTTGAACGCCGGAATATCGGTCAGTTGGCTGCCGACCTTCCATTGCAGGCCTTGCATCACCGGAAATTTCACCTGCTCGGGCCGCACCAGGCTGCCATCGGCCACCTTGGGCACCTGGCTCGCGGGCGGCTGCCTGCCCGTGGTCACCCAGTCTTCAAGCGCAATGAACAGCGCGCGGAAGGTGTCGTTGAAATGCACCACCGTGCCCGAAGGGTAGACGCTGCGGCCGGGCGCGTAGCTGATGCTGGCTTCGCCGCCCGCGCCGCCATGCTGGGTGCTGGCGTAGTAGTAGATGCGCGCATTCTCGGGCTGCACCAGATCCTGCGTGCCCTGGGTGTTGGTCAGCGCGGGCGAGCCCTGCAACTGCCAGAATTCCGTGCCTGAGAGTCCCAGGAAGAACTTGGGGCAGGTGTCGCTCGCGCTGCAGCGGCGCATCACGCCGCCGTCGCGCCCGCTGATGCCGTCCGCGTAATTCCTGTCGAGCCCGCGCGGCGCGGTCTGGCCGAAGGCCGTGTGGTCGGTGCGCAGTCCGCCGCCGCCGCCGGGAACGGCGAAACGCGTGTTGACATTGGTCTGGCGCGCGGCGACATGGGCAAACATGCCGTCAAACACGCGCGTGCCGTCGAGCGCCTGGTTGAAGCCCAGGTGCAGGAAGGTCTTCATCGCATTGCCCGACTGGGACGTTCCCTGGCCAATCGTGTGGGCGATGCGCCCGGCCAGCGGATTGGCGTTGCCGGCCGAATCTTTCTCGGCCTTGCGGAAGAAGCCCACCGCGTCGCGCAGCGCCGCCAGGCCCACGCCCATGACCTTGGGGTCCTTGGCCTCGTAGACCAGTTCATAGAGATACAGAGGATCGAAGCCTTGCTTGAGGCAGATCTTGGTCGCGTCGGGCGTTCCGGGGAAGGGTGTGGCGTCGCTGCAGCTGGCGAATTTCCAGTCGGCCGCGGCGATGGGCAGGCGCGCATCGGTTTCGTTGATGCGCCGCGTGAGCGAATAGCCGGGCCGGCTGTTGTCCAGGCTGGCCGGTGCGTAGGGAATCATCGAGCCGTTGAACACGCCGCCGGGCAGGGCCATGGTCGAGGTCGAAGCCGACGGGACCAGCTCGGTGCGGTAGGCGCCCGTGATGCTGCTGCCGTCGGGGTTTCTCGCGACCGGCACCTGCGCCGTGAGGCGTTCAGGCGTTGTCTTGGGCACATCGCCCTGCCATGCCGCGTAGAGCATCACATAGCCGCGCTCCAGATAGACCGCGTCGCCGGGCGCTGCGCTGGGGTTGGGCATGGTGAGGATGTTGCCGCGGTTGGGCGCGTCGTAGCGCAGTATGCCGCTGGCCTTGGCCATGTTCTTGGGCTTGAGCAGCACGAAGTCGGTCGCGTACTCGACCATGCCGCGGCTATTGACGGGCGCCAGCGACAGATCCTGGATGGCCGCATTCTTCGGATTGCGCGGATCGAGTTCGCCGGACAGCGTGCCGCTGACTTTCTCATAGGCGCCCACGTCGCCGTAGCTGCCCGGGAAGTCCTGGGTCGATGTCACCAGCATGGTGAGCTTGGGAGCTGCGGAGTTGCCTTCATCATTCGACGACCCGCCGCAGCCCGCGAGGGCCGCAATGCCCAGCGCCACGCTGGAAATCTGGAATATACGCACGCTTGTCTCCTTGCTTTGTTGATGTACTGGCTGTGCCGAGGGCGCACCCTCGCAGCCAATATAGAAATCTGGGTTTGATCTGTGAAATCGATTGTTCGAATCGATTGATTCAAATTGCAGATGGGTGGTGGCGCTTGCCATGCGCTGTTGCCGGGCTGGGCGCGCGCCCGCAGGGCCATGGCAAGCTGCGGGACAATGGCGCATGTTTCATGTTTCCGGCGCGCTGCCTGCCAGCGCTTGAACCCCATGCAGATTGAAGAAAAACCGCCTTTTGACACGCCCTTCGAATGGATTGGCGGCGAGCCCGCCATCCAGCGCATGGTCGACCGCTTCTATGACCTCATGGATCTCGAACCGGCCTACACCGAGCTGCGCGCAGCCCATGGCTCGGAGCTCGATGGCGCGCGCCAGAAGCTGTTCTGGTTTCTCTGCGGCTGGATGGGCGGCCCCGACCATTACCAGAGCCGCTTCGGCCATCCACGCCTGAAGATGCGCCACATGCCGTTCAAGATCGGCGTGCGCGAGCGCGACCAGTGGGTGGCGTGCATGGACCAGGCCATGCTGGAGACCGGCGTTCCCGAGACGCTGCGCCAGCGCCTGGCCCAGAGTTTCATGGGCACGGCCGACTGGATGAGAAATCAGGGCGGTTGAGCCGCTCCCGTCGCGCTTGATTGCTGGCGCGCAGCCGCTACCATCGGGGTCACTAACCGTTGGATACAAACCGTGCAGGAGCATTTATGGGCGTGATCGGCTGGATATTTCTGGTGGTGGTTCTGGCCGTGGCGGCCTGGGCCGTCATGGCCTACAACCGCCTGGTGGTGGCGCGCAACCGCATTGCCAATGCGTTCGGGCAGATCGATGTGCAGCTCAAGCGCCGCCACGATCTGGTGCCCAATCTGGTCGAAGTGGCGCGCGGCTACATGGCGCATGAGGCCAGCACGCTCGAAGCCGTGATCCGCGCGCGCGGCGCGGCCAGCAGCGCCGCCGACCAGGCGCGCGCCAGGCCCGCGGACGCGGCGGCCATAGGCCTGCTGTCGCAGGCCGAAGCGGCGCTGGGCGCGCAGCTGGGCCGGCTGATGATGCTCAGTGAAGCCTATCCCGAACTCAAGGCCGACGCCCACATGCTGCGCCTGAGCGAGGAAATCACCAGCACCGAGAACCGCATAGGCTTTGCGCGCCAGGCCTACAACGACCAGGTGCTGGAATTCAACAACCATGCGAGCCAGTTTCCCGACGTGCTGCTGGCGCGCGCGCTGGGTTTTGGCGCGGCCGCGATGCTGGAGTCGACCACCAGCGACGCCGAGCGTGCCGTGCCCCAACTACGGTTCTGATCTGCGCACCTTGGAGCTGGCATGAAATTCTGGCGCCATCAGGAGCAGGCGCGCAGCGCCACCGCACGCCTGCTGCTGGCCTTTGCGCTGGCCGTGGCGCTGCTGGTGGCCGCAGTGCACAGCGGACTGGTGCTCGCCTGGCTCGCGCTGTCCTGGATGCTGGGCGGCAACCTGCCTTTCCCTGCGGGCTTCGCGGCCGTCAACATCGGCATGACGCTGCTGTTCGTGCTGGGCGGCTGGTGGGTGGAAACCGACCAGTTGCGCGCCGGCGGGCTGCGCCTGGCCGAACGCATTGGTGCGCGTGAAGTGCGGCCCGACCGCAGCCTCGCGGAGCAGACCTTCGCCAACGTGGTGCAGGAGCTGTGCATTGCCGCGCACATGACACCTCCCCAGGCCATGGTGCTGGCGCGCACCGATGCAATCAATGCGTTTGCCGCCGGCTGGGACGAGGAGGACGCGATCATCGCCGTGACCCAGGGCGCGCTGGACCATCTGAGCCGCGAGGAACTGCAGGGCATGGTCGCGCATGAACTGAGCCATCTGCATGAAGGCGATACGCGGCTCAAGATGCAGCTCGCCGGCATGGTCTACGGCCTGGAGCTGGTCTACCAGCTGGGCGAAAGCATGTGCGAGCGCGGCGGTGCGATGTGGTGGTTCGGCTCGGTGATCAAGGCCGCGGGTTTTGCGGGCTGGCTCGCGGGACGCTGGCTCAAGGCCGCGGTCTCGCGCCAGCGTGAGTACCTCGCCGATGCGCGCGCCGTGCAGTGGACGCGCAGCAAGGACGGCCTGGGCGGTGTGCTGCGCAAGGTCATGGGCCAGCGCCAGGACGGCAGCTACGATGCGCGCCGCGGCCAGTACGCGCTCGACCACCACGCGGTGCAGCACATGCTGCTGGTCGATGTGGAAAACAGCAGCCGCTGGGCCGAGCGCCTCGCGACCCATCCCGCGCTCGCCGACCGGGTGCGCCGCATCTATGGGCGCACCATGTCGCCCATGCCGCTGCAGCGCGTGACGCGCTGAAGCCTTGCCCTACCTGCCGCCGTGGCGCGGAATGTGGGGTTGCAGCAGCACGATCAACGCGCCCGCGCCGCCGTCATTGGGCCGCGCCTGCACGAACGCCAGCACCTCCTGCTTTTGCACCAGCCAGCTGTGCACCCGGCCCTTGAGCACGGGCATGCGTCCCGGTGATCCCAGCCCCTTGCCATGCACCACGCGCACGCAGCGCGCGCCGTCGCGCTGGGCATGGCGTATGAATTCGCCCAGGGCTTCGCGCGCCTCGTCGGTGCGCAGGCCGTGCAGGTCGAGCTGGCGCTGGACGCTCCAGTGGCCCGCGCGCAACCGGTGCGCGACATCGTGGCCCATGCCGGGGCGCAGATAGCTCAACTGGTCGTCGGTCAGCAGCAGCGTGCTGACATCGAACTCGTCACTGATGGCTTCGCGCAGCACGGCCTGCTCGTCGAGCAGCCGCTGCTGAGGCACGGGCAGCACGTTGCCGGGGAGAGGCGGCAGCCGGTTGCCCGTGTGGCGCAGCGGCCGCACGCCGCCTATCGCCTGCAGGAACAGCGCGCGGTCGGTGGCCGGGCGCAGCGCGATGCGCCGCTGCTCCTCGGCAATGAGCGCGGCCTGCCGCGCCGCAGCCGCCAGGGCTTTGCGGACCGGTTTCAGGTCTTGGAGGGATTTCACGCGCATGGGGCGTTTTTATCCGAATATGGCCAAGCTCCGGCCCAGGTCCTGCGCATACCCTGGAAACCACGCTGTTTTTGTCCTCAAGCCGTCACAGCAAGCCCTGCTGCGCCATCGACATGCCCGCCCCGGGCGCGACGATGATGTGGTCCAGCACGCGCACGTCAATCAGTGCCAGCGCGCCACGCAGTATCTCGGTGAGCGCGACATCGGCGGGACTGGCCTGTACGCCGCCGCTGGGGTGGTTGTGCGCCAGCACCACGGCCGCGGCCTGGTGCTGCAGCGCGTGCAGCACGACTTCCCGGGGATAGACGCTGGTTTGCGCCAGCGTGCCGCGGAACATTTCCTCCATTGCGATCAGCCGGTGCTGCTGGTCCAGGAACAGCACGGCAAAGACCTCATGCGGCTTGGGCGCGAGGTGCAGCTGCAGGTATTGGGTCACGGCCTGCGGGCTGTCGAACACCGTGCGCGCGCGAAGGCGCTGGGCCAGCGCGCGCCGCGCTAGCTCGAGCACGGCCAGCAGTTGGGCGCGCTTGGCCGGGCCCAGGCCCTTGACGCGCGCCAGATCCTGGGGCGGCGCCTGCAGCAGGCCGGCAATGCCGCCGAAGCCGCCGCGTGCCTTGCCGGTCGCGGGGTCGGTGTCCGGCGCCTCCAGCAGTTCCTGCGCCAGCTGCAGCACGCCTTTGCCTTTGATTCCGGTGCGCAGCACGATGGCCAGCAGTTCGGCGTCGGCCAGCGCACCGGGGCCGCGGGCCAGCAGCTTTTCGCGCGGCCGGGCAGCGCGCGGCAGGTCTTTGAGGGGCATGGCGCAACTCCTGCCTGGCCATGTCGCCGGGAGGAGGGCGGCAGCGCTGCCAAGGGGCATCTGCAAGCCGCTGCGTGGGGGCATGGCCGGGTTTCTACAATAGACCCCAGTTTATCGGGACTCTCATGACATCTAGCGCACAACCCACTTTGGCTTCGCAGACTGCCGTACCCACGGTGCAGGCCGGATCGTTTCTGACCCTGCACTACCGCCTGGCCGGCCCGGCAGGCGATGTGATCAACACTTTCGGCGAAAAGCCCGCGACGCTGTCGCTGGGCGCGGGCGAGCTGTCGCCTGCGGTCGAGCAGCGCCTGATCGGCCTCGAAGAGGGCCAGCGCACGACGTTCGAGCTGCCCGCGGGCGAAGCCTTTGGCGAGCGCAACGCAGACATGCAGCAGTGGGTGGCGCGCAAGCTCATGAACGAGCTCGGCGACCCCTATGAGAAGTACACCGCGGGCGACGTGGTGCAGTTCCCCACGCCCGACGGCCTGGGCAGCTACGCGGGCGCCGTGGTGCGCGTGCGCGAGGACGGCGCGGTGCTGTTCGACTTCAACCATCCCCTGGCCGGCCAGCCCGTCACCTTCGAGGTGCAGATCATCGGGGTGCTCTGAGCCATGGACAAGCCCCAGGAAATCGTTCTTGCCGAGCCGCGCGGCTTCTGTGCCGGCGTCGACCGGGCGATAGAGATCGTCGAGCGGGCCATCGCCAAGTTCGGCGCGCCCATCTACGTGCGCCATGAAATCGTGCACAACACGTTCGTGGTCAACGACCTCAAGACCCGGGGCGCGATCTTCATCGAGGAGCTTGACGATGTGCCGCCGGGCGCAACGCTGGTGTTTTCCGCGCATGGCGTGAGCCAGGCGGTGCAGCAGGAAGCAAAACGCCGGGGCTTCCAGATTTTCGATGCGACCTGCCCGCTGGTCAGCAAGGTGCATGTCGAAGTCGCCAAGCTCGCCAAGGAAGGCTACGAGTTCATCATGATCGGCCACAAGGGCCATCCCGAAGTCGAAGGCACGATGGGCCAGCTCGACCACGGCATCCACCTGGTCGAGGAGGTCGAGGACGTCGCCAAGGTCCAGCCCGCGCAGACCGAACTGCTGGCTGTGGTCACGCAGACCACGCTCAGCGTCGACGATGCGGCCGCCATCATGGCCGCGGTGCGCGAACGCTTTCCGCAGGTGCGCGTTCCCAAGCAGCAGGACATCTGCTACGCCACGCAGAACCGCCAGGACGCGGTCAAGGTGCTGAGCCCGCAGGTCGACGTGGTGATCGTCGTCGGCAGCCCCACGAGCTCCAACAGCAACCGGCTGCGCGAACTCGCGGCGCGCCTGGGCACGCGTGCCTATATGGTCGACAACGCCCAGGAGCTGCAGCCGGCCTGGTTCCATGGGGTGGCGCGCGTAGGCCTCACGGCCGGCGCGTCGGCGCCCGAAGTGCTGGTGCGCGAAGTCATAGACCGCATCAAGGCACTGGGCGCGACCTCGGTGCGCAGCATGAACGGCATAGAGGAAACCGTGAAGTTCCCGCTGCCCAAGGGCCTGAAGATCGACGCGGCCACGGGCCTGGAGATCGAAGTGCGCAAGGCGCCCGAACTGGGCCCCGGCCACTGAAGCCGCGTCCGGGCGCTTGCGCCCGGCTTCAGCTCCACAGATCGAGCGGCGGATCGGCCGCGACCGCGCGCAGGATGTCGGTGCGCGAGACAAAGCCCGCCAGATGGCCGAGCTCGTCGGTCACCGGCAGGCCCGGCAGTCCGGTGTCGAGCAGCACGCTGGCGAGCCGGCGCAGCGCGGTGTCGGCCGCGACCGCGGGCACGGGGCTGATCATCACCGCATGCACCGGGCGCTTGGCCAGGTCGATCGCTTCCTGCACCGATCCGGGCGTGGGCAGCAGGTCCAGCGGCGCCATGTCGGCGCGCAGCAGCAGACCCACGACGCGGCCCTGGGCATTGAGCACGGGCGCCTGCGCGACGCGGTGTTCGGCCAGGATCTGCCAGGCATCGTTGACGCGCATGTCGGCGGCCACGGTGAGCGCCCCCCGGGTCATCACATCGCGCACGCATTCCAGCGGCTGGCGCTCGACTTGCGGGCCTTTTTCCGTCGCCGCATAGGCATCGACGGCTTCCTGCGCCGCGCGCGGCAGCGCGGGCGTGGTCTCGGGCTCGACTGCCGCATCGGCGGAAAACTCGACATCGGCGCTGCGCGTGCGCAGCGCCTGCGGGCGCTGCACGCGGCGTACGGGAGCGACCTGGGCCAACTGGTCGGGGCCGCCGCGGTAGATCGGCCCGTCGGGGCCTAGAACATAAAACATGGTGGGATATGCCGTGGTTGAGTGGAAGGCGGGCGGTTGCGATCTTGACATGGCCTGGCGCTGGTAGACACCTGGCGCGCATCAGTCTCTGCCGCCAATTCTGTGGTCTTGTGCGCGGGCCACTAGAATTGCCGTCTATGCTAGACATCCTCCTCCTTCGCAAAGACCTCGACACCGCCATCGCGCGGCTGGAAACCCGTAAAAAGCCCCAGGCTTTCCTGAACGTGGAGGCGTTCCAGTCTCTCGAGTCCGAGCGCAAGCGCCTGCAGACGCGCACCGAGGAACTGCAAGCCCAGCGCAACCAGCTGTCCAAGCAGGTCGGCATGCTGATGGGCAAGGGCGACAAGGAAGGCGCCGAAGCCGCCAAGGCCCAGGTCGCGGCCATCAAGACCGAATTTGAAACCTCGTCCACGCGCCTGGAGCAGATCCAGGGCGAGCTGCAGACCATGCTGCTGGCCGTGCCCAACATGCCGCACGAAAGCGTGCCCGTGGGCAGCGACGAGTCGGGCAATGTCGAGGTGCGCCGCTGGGGCACGCCCAAGGCCTTCGAATTCGCAGCCAAGGACCATGTCGACGTCGGCACGCCGCTGGGCCTGGACTTCGACATGGGCGTCAAGCTCTCGGGTTCGCGCTTCACCGTGATGAAGGGCCCGATCGCGCGCCTGCACCGCGCGCTGGCGCAGTTCATGATCGACCTGCAGACCGAAGAGCATGGCTACACCGAATGCTATGTGCCTTACGCCGTCAACGCCGACTCGCTCAAGGGCACGGGCCAGCTGCCCAAGTTCGAAGGCGATCTGTTTGCGGCCAAGAAGGGCGGCCAGGACGGCGAGCCCGTTCCCGACCATGCGGCGCTCTACCTGATTCCCACGGCCGAAGTGCCGCTGACCAACTTCGTGCGCGACCAGGTCGTGGCCGAAGCCGATCTGCCGATCAAGCTCACGGCCCACAGCCCGTGCTTTCGCTCGGAAGCCGGCAGCTACGGCCGCGACACGCGCGGCATGATCCGCCAGCACCAGTTCGACAAGGTCGAGATGGTGCAGATCGTGCATCCCGACAAGAGCTACGAGGCGCTCGAGGAAATGACGGGCCATGCCGAAGCCGTGCTGCAGAAGCTGGGCCTGCCGTACCGCGTGATGAGCCTGTGCACGGGCGACATGGGCTTTGGCGCGGCCAAGACCTATGACCTCGAAGTCTGGCTGCCCGGCCAGGACAACTTCCGCGAAATCAGCTCGATCTCGAACTGCGAAGCCTTCCAGTCGCGCCGCCTGCAGGCGCGTTTCAAGAACGCCCAGGGCAAGAACGAACTGCTGCACACCTTGAACGGTTCGGGCCTGGCCGTGGGCCGCTGCCTGGTGGCGGTTCTGGAAAACTACCAGAACGCCGACGGCTCGGTCAGCGTGCCCGAAGTGCTGCAGCCATACATGGGCGGAAAAACTTTGATTCAGCCCTGAAAAACAGTGCTACAATAGATGCTTCGACACACAGGAGAGGTGGCAGAGTGGTCGAATGTACCTGACTCGAAATCAGGCGTACCGCAAGGTACCGTGGGTTCGAATCCCACCCTCTCCGCCAAAATGAAAAAGCCCAAGTGACAAGTCACTTGGGCTTTTTTCTTTGCGCTTCATTTTCTGTAAAAAAGGCCTGCACGGAGTTTCCGCGCAGGCCTTTGATTTTGGCGTTGGATCAGCCGGCCAGCGTAATCGTCACGCTGTTGCCGCTATAGGTCACGGTGGACTTGGCAAAACCGCTCACGGCCACCGATGAGAACCTGTTGTGCACGCCCTTGGCGGTCAGCACCACGATCTGGTCGCCCGCCTTGGGCGCATAGCCGTTGGCGAAAGTCACGTTGAGTGCGCCTGCCAGCGCTGCATGGTCGGCGACCACCAGTGTGCCGGCGGTGCTGCTGGACAGTGCCAGGTTCAGCGCGCCGGACTTTTGCGTGTAGCTGCCGGCCACATGCACCTGGATGCCGTGGGTGGCCAGCGTGCCGCCATCGACGTATACCGCGCCAGCGCCCATCGCCGTCGCGGAATCCGCGCGCAAAGTGCCGCCGGAAACAATGGTGCCGCCGCTGTAGGTGTTGGCGCCCGTCAGGGCCAGCGTTCCGGTGCCGCGCTTGGTCAGCTTGCCGGCGCCGCCGATGTCATTGCGCCAGCGGTCGAAGGAGCAGAAGCCAGAGACGCAGAATCCTTCTGTGCTCTGATTCATTGTGACGGCAACGTCGGCCTCGAACTTGCCGTAGCCGCTGGCCGCGTCGAAAAGGTTCAGGCGGCCGAAGCCTTCCTCGTCGTCCAGCACGGGATAGCCCGAATCGATGGCCGTGGTCTTGAGCACGGCGCGTCGCTGGTCTGCGCTCAGATACGGGAAGCGGGTTTCCAGCAGCGTTTCCATTCCCTTGGGCACCACGGCCGGCTTGCCGGCCTTGGTGCTGTCCTTGGCGAAGCCGAAAGTCAGGCGGCGCAGGTACTCGGCCCTGGATGTCGCGAAATCCGCAAAACGGTCTTCGCTGGCGTTGGCCGAGTGGGCTGCATTCCACAGTTCCGTGCCGCTGTTCACGCCTACTTTTGCGCGCAATTGCGCCTGTGCCTGCTGGAATACCGCCAGACGCTGGGCTTCGGTGTAGGCCAGGCCGCGATCGCCTGCGCCCTTCATCAGGGGCATCCAGACCGACGAGCCCAGCATGCGGCCACCCATGACGCCCAGCGCCGAGTGCATTCCGGCGCGGATGCGGTTCTCACCTGCTTCCAGGCCGCGCGCCACGGCTTCCTGGAAGCGCTGTGGAGTCATGTAGGCAATGGCCATCGAGTAGCGCACGAACTCGGCGGTGTGGCCGCTGGGGAAGTCGGAGTCCTGCTGCGCGCGGGTCTGTGCCGCTGCCGCGTTGTCGCCCGCGGCGCGGCGCGCCAGCAGTTCGGGCAGGACCTTGACCGTGGGCAGGCTGCTGTCGGCTGCTGACCAGCGATAGGGGCGGGCAAACTTGTAGAAGCCCTTGGGGCCATTGTCCGAGGCGATGTTGCCTACGGTGGCGTTGTCGACGAACTGCAGCACGGCGCCGAACTCGGGGTTGGTCTGGGGATTCGTGTCGCCCCATCCCGAGCTCGGATTCTTCGCCAGATCGTCCCAGGCCTGGCCCAGTGGTCCCAGCGCACCGCCCTTGACCGTGCGCGTCACCTTGTTGCCGGTGTCGTCCAGCGCGATGGACTCGCGCTCGGCGCTGGTGTACTCGGTTTTCGTCGTCAGCTTGGAGGAGTACTCCATGTTCTGCAGGAACAGTTCCTTGTTCTTGATGGTTCCCGTGGTGCCCGCGGCAGGCGCCTGGCCGGGCGCGCCGCTGGTGTTGTCCGTGGTGAGCACATGCCATACACCGTTCCAGGTGGTCAGGCCAAACAGGTCGCAGCCCGGTACGCCGGCCGTGCTGGTGTTCGGCGTGGTCGCACCGTCGGCGAAGATACCGGCGTAGTCCGCGGCCTTGAAGCCGTTCATTTTCCGTTCGGAAGGCTCGAAAATATCGAGAAAGCCCGACAGGATGCGCAGGGTGCTGTTCGTTGTGTGGTCGGCATAGCAGGCGTTGTTGCCATTGGCCGTCGCGTCATGCCTGCCCGAGTTGTAGACGGTGGCATCTTCGCGGTACTTGGGCACATCGGTGCGCGATGCAGGCATGCTCGTTGCCGCCGGCGGCGCAACGTTGACCGTTTCGGTGCCCAGGCCTGCGGGCGCTGCGGGAATCACGTATGCGGCTGTCTCGTCGTCGCTGCCACCGCAGGCGGCCACGGTCAACAACGTGGCCAGGGCGATGGCGCGCAGGGCGAATGTTTGCTTGGGAGCGGAAAAATGGACGGAAGTTTGCATGCGCAAGAAAGGCTCAAAAAGGGGAAGCCCGCAGTATTTGAGGCAAGGCATGAAACTGTGATGACAAACCGTACCGGTGGCGCGCGATTTTCGTTTCGCTGACGGCCCCGCAGGCACGCCTGTGGACATTTCACCGGACGGCCTGAACCTGTGGTTCGCGCCAAAGCACCCGGAAACGCCGTGGCATGCCAAGGCTGTTGGTCGTGGCCTATGCGCTCAGCCCCATCGATCTCATTGCCGGTTTCATTCCCTTGCCGGGCTATCTGGATGATGTGCTGCTGCTGCTGCTGCCGCTTGTCGCGCTCGGTTCTATCAGTGGCTTGCGGTCAGTGATTCCAGACTCCGCGGCGGTGCCTGCGCAGTGGTTATGGTGGTCATCCGGATCGGCACTTCGGTCCGAAGTGTGCATTGCGTTTTCAAGGCAAATGCCTGGAGGTGGACACTGTTTTCTTCAGTGGGGACAAAAAACTGGGTTATACTTTCGTTCTTGGCGCAGTGGATTGGTGAAAACCTTTCGCTGCCAGACGCGGCTGTAGCTCAGCTGGATAGAGTACTTGGCTACGAACCAAGGGGTCGTGGGTTCGATTCCTGCCAGCCGCACCAGACGACAAGCCCCAGAACAGCAATGTTCTGGGGCTTTTTCGTTGGTGCACGAAAAATCGACCCTAGGAATGCTTCATTTGAACTGTTCGGTGCGCGGCCGGGCACTGTCGTCGATGACCATTGTGGAATCGCGCCGTGCACGCCGCGATTCAAGCCAGAGCAGAGCAGCGCTGATCACCAGCACCCAGGCGCCGAAGTAAGACGCGATGGACGATTCCAGAACGCCCTTGGCAGCGCACAATGCGGCGCCCATCAGCAGGGTCACCATAAGAAGATCAATGAACAAACGTTTTGACATAGTGTTTAGCTATTAAATAAAACGGATGTTATTGTTTTGGCTATTGCATCGGTGTAGGAAAAAATCCTGTGTGCATGCGCGGCAGAAAAGCGCAGGCGCATACAAAGAATTCTCAAGCTTTGCTTCCACTCCGATTTTTTGGGCTATAATCGATAGCTTAGCGGCTGTAGCTCAGCTGGATAGAGTACTTGGCTACGAACCAAGGGGTCGTGGGTTCGATTCCTGCCAGCCGCACCAAACGTGAAGCCTCAGAGTGGAAACACTCTGAGGCTTTTTCGTTTTGCGCGAACCTGCCCTCAGGGATCTGGGCGCGAAAAGGGCAGGGTTCAGCGCGCGCCGCGCGCCCTGCGGTCATTCACCGCTGGCCTCGGCCTGGCCCTTGCCGGCTGCGCGCTGCGCATTCGGCGAAACCGTGTGCGCCGCGAAATCTTCACTGCGCAGCACATCCCGTGCCACGGCATCGCCCTGGCCCGCGGCGCGCTGCAGCCACATGGCGGCCTGGGCGCTGTCCTGATCGACGCCACGCCCGCTGGCATACATCAATCCCAGATGGAGCTGCGCCTTGGCATGGCCCTGGCCGGCCGCGAGCCGAAACCACTTGACGGCTTGCGCGTCGTCCCGGTCGACCTCGATGCCGCGTTCGAACTTCGCGCCCAAGGTGAATTGCGCGGGCGCATGGCCCTGGTCGGCCGCAAGACGGTACCACTTGAGCGCCTGCTGCTCGCTGGCTTCGACGCCTTGTCCGGCGTTGTACATCGACGCCAATGCGACTTGGGCTGCTGGCAGTCCGTGCTCGGCGGCGCGCTGGTACCACTGAGCGGCCTGGCGGTCGCTTTGCGCGACTCCCTCGCCGTTTTCGTACATCGCGCCCAGGCTGAGCTGCGCCTTGGCATCGCCGCGCTGGGCTTGCTCCAGCAGATCGGCGGGTTGGCCGAAAACCAGGCCTGCAGTGAGCAGCAGACCCGCCAATGCGACGCCCTGGGCCAATGATTTCACATGAAAAATAGTCATTTTCTTAAATAAGTAATTTAACAATAGGTTTTAACTATAGTTCTTTTTTCCGCCGCTGTCCAAATCGCACGGTGTCGTGTCCGCGCTGGTGAAAGGCCCGTGGCTTTTGCTGCAGCGCGTTTGATGCAAAGATCAGCGCATGAGCAAAGCCTTCACCAAAGAATCAGATGCCGGGGACGACGATGACGAACTCGGTGCATTGCCGCCCATTCCCGCGGGCAGCAAGAACTACATCACGCCCCGGGGCTACCAGCGGTTGCGCGACGAGCTGTTCGCGCTGATCGACACCGAGCGCCCGCAGATCGTCGAGATCGTTCACTGGGCGGCGAGCAATGGCGACCGTTCGGAAAACGGCGACTACCTCTACGGCAAGAAGCGCCTGCGCGAGATCGACCGGCGCATACGTTTCCTGACCAAGCGCCTGGAAATCGCCGAAGTCGTGGACCCGGCCGTGCACGCGGGCAGCGAGCAGGTGTTCTTTGGCGCGACCGTGACCTATGTCGAGGATGACGGCGTGGAGCGCAGCGTGACCATCATGGGCATAGACGAAGCCAACAGCGCGCAGGGCGAGGTCAGCTGGATTTCACCCGTGGCGCGCGCGCTGCTCAAGGCGCGCGTGGGCGACGAAGTCGCGCTGCAGACGCCGGGCGGCGTGCGCCTGCTCGAGGTGCTTGAGGTGAGCTATCCCGAAGCAAAATCTTAGTCAGCAACGAAGTCACGGGCCATTCCAAGCGCCGGAATGGGCTGCAGCCCTCGCAACTGGCGCGGTCCGGCAAGGGGGCAGCGAGCAAGGGCAGTCCCGCTCCCGCGCAGTGAGAGAGGGGGCGGGCGCGAAGCGCCTCAGGGGGGTTAATCCACTGACGGCATGATGCGCGTCGCCTTGATGACGACCGGGGCGCGGCGCAGATTGCGCAGCGCGGCTTCGACCTGCTGCTGGTTCTTGACCGAGACCACGAAACGCAGATCGGTCGTGCCCATGGGCGCTTCGTCGACCATCTCCAGGTGCTGGATGTCGACTTCGGCGTCGGTCAGCTCGGAGGCCACGCGCGCCAGCACGCCCTTGCCGTTGCGCACCGTGACCAGGATGCCGCTTTCGAACATGTGGGTCAGACCTTCGGCCCACTCGACCGAGATGAAACGGTCCGGGTCCTTCTCGTACAGACGCTTGACGATGGCGCAGTGCGCGTGGTGCACCATCAGGCCTTCGCCGCGGCCCAGATAGCCGAGCACCGGATCTCCGGGCACGGGACGGCAGCAATGTGCAAAACGGATAGAGGCATTGGTGCTGCCGTCCAGCGTCACCGTGCCCTGGGAAATCTTGTCCTTGGCGCTGTAGCGTTCCTGGCTCAGCAGCACGGCGTTGGGGCGCTGGCCATGGTCGCCCAGCAGCACCATGATGCGCGCCGCGACCAGGCTCGCTATGCGCCGGCCCATGCCGATGTCGGTCATGAGCTCGCCGCGGCTGCGGTTGCCGGTGTCCTGCAGCAGCCGGTCCCAGAGCGCCTGATTGGCGTCGTCCTGGGGCGGCAGATGCTCTATGCCCTCGGCGCGCAGCGCCTGCGACAGCAGTTTCTCGCCCAGGCTCGCGGACTCGCTCTGGGCCGAAGTCTTGAGGTGGTGGCGGATCTTGGAGCGCGCGCGCGCGGTCTTGACAAATCCCAGCCAGGCCGGGTTGGGGCGGGCGTTCTCGGCGGTGATGATCTCGATCACGTCGCCGCTCTTGAGCTCGGTGCGCAGCGGCACGTCTTCGTTGTTGATGCGCGCGGCCGTCGCGTGGTTGCCGATCTTGCTGTGGATCGCGTAGGCGAAGTCGACCACGGTCGCGCCGCGCGGCATGGCCATGATTTCGCTCTTGGGCGTGAAAACATAGACCGCGTCGGGGAACAGGTCGACCTTGACATGGTCCCAGAACTCGGTCGCATCGCGCGTCTCGTTCTGGATGTCGAGCAGCGACTGCAGCCACTGGGTGCTCATCTGCTCGGTGTCGCCGGGGCGCTGCTGCGCCTGGTAGAGCCAATGCGCGGCGACGCCGGCTTCGGCGACGATGTGCATTTCCTCGGTGCGCATCTGGAACTCTATGCTCACGCCCGAAGGGCCGACCAGCGTGGTGTGCAGCGACTGGTAGCCGTTGTTCTTCGGAATGGCGATGTGGTCCTTGAACTTGCCGGGCACGGGCTTGTACATCTGGTGCAGCACGCCCAGCGCCGTATAGCATTCGGTGACCGAAGGAACGATCACGCGAAAGCCGTAGATGTCGGTAACTTTGGCAAAGCTCTGATTGTTGCGCTCCATGCGCAGATACAGCGAGTACAGCGTGCTTTCGCGGCCCGCGAGCCGCGCATGCAGGCCATGCTGGGCGAACTTCGCGTCGACTTCGGTCTGCACGCGCTGCACCAGGTCGCGACGGCGCGTGCGCGATTTGGCGATCGCCTTGGACAGCGTCGAATAGCGCCAGGGGTGCAGATGGCGGAACGACAGGTCCTGCAGTTCGCGGTAGGTCTGGTTCAGGCCCAGGCGGTGGGCGATGGGCGCGTAGATTTCCAGCGTCTCGGAGGCGATCCGGCCCCATTTGCTGCGCGGCATGTCGGACAGCGTGCGCATGTTGTGCGTGCGGTCGGCGAGCTTGATGAGGATGACGCGCACGTCGCGCGCCATGGCCAGCAGCATCTTGCGAAACGACTCGGCCTGATTCTCTTCGCGGGTATTGAACTGCAGCTTGTCGAGCTTGGTCAGGCCGTCGACCAGCTCGGCGACGGGCGTGCCGAAGCGCATGGCCAGGTCGCCCTTGGTGACGCCGCAGTCTTCCATCGCGTCGTGCATCAGCGCCGCCATCAGTGCGGGCGCATCGAGCTTCCAGGACGCGCACAGCGCGGTCACGGCGATAGGATGGGTGATGTACGGGTCGCCGCTGCTGCGCCACTGGCCGGTATGGGCCTGGTCGGCAAACAGATAGGCCTGGCGCACCTGCTCGATGCTTGTGGCGTCCAGATAGCCCAGATTGTCGAGCAACGCGGCAAACGCGGCGCGCGAAACGGCCGTGGCCGAGGCCGCAGCCGTGGACGGGGGGTCTGTGGAAACGGCGGTCGCACTCATCTGACTCTCTGGTGCCGGGGCATTCTCAGGGAGGTTGGCGTCGTGGACAGGAGACTGGGGCTGGACCGCTTTCATACCTTTAATGTAGCGCGCTCTCTGATGCGTTTCTCATTGCACAAAAAAAAGCACCGCAAAGCGGTGCCTCTGTTGCCATTTAGGCTTGCCATGACAGCTTGCCTGCGGCAGCGTCCGGTCAGCCCGGAACCTTCTTGAGCATCTCCAGGCCGACCTTGCCGGCGGCGATTTCGCGCAGGGCGGTGACCGCCGGTTTGTTCTTGCTTTCGATCTTGGCCGTGTGGCCTTGACTCAGCATGCGGGCGCGGTAGGTTGCGGCCAGAACGAGTTGGAAGCGGTTGGGGATTTGCTCCAGGCAGTCTTCAACGGTGATGCGTGCCATCAGGATACTCCAGGGGAAATTCAGGTGATATTGAGCGACTCGAAGGTATCGGCACGCGCACTTCGCTGGGCCGCATACTTGAGTCGCTGGGCGTGAATGATCGCTTTCAGATCAAAAAGCGCAGTCTCGAACAACTCGTTGATTATAACGAAGTCGAACTTTTGCACCTGGGCCATTTCCTCGGAAGCGTTCTTGAGGCGCAATTCGATGACTTCAGGGCTGTCCTCGCCGCGGTTTTCCAGGCGTGCGCGCAGCTCTTCCCAGCTCGGCGGCAGGATGAAGATCAGCACCGCTTCGGGGAAGGCCTTCTTGACCTGGAGCGCGCCCTGGTAGTCGATCTCGAGCAGCACGTCGGCGCCGCCGGCCAGGCGGTCGGCAAGCGCGCGCTTGGACGTGCCATAGCGCTTGCCATGGACGTTGGCCCATTCGAGGAAGGCATGGTTGGCGACCATGGCGTCGAATTCCTGCTCGGACGCGAAGAAGTATTCGCGACCGTGCTTTTCCTGGCCGCGCGGCGCGCGCGTGGTGTGCGAGACCGACGGCGAGACATGGGCGTCGAGCTCGCGCAAGGCCTTGACCAGGCTGGACTTGCCGGCCCCACTGGGGGCGGCGACGACGAAGAGATTTCCGGTATGTTGCATATGCGAATCGGTGCGCCGGGTGGGCGGCGTCTTGCAAAAAGGGCGCTTGCGCGCCCTGTGGAATGGAGGTTTATTCGATGTTTTGCACCTGCTCGCGCATCTGCTCGATCAGGACCTTCATGTCGACACTGATGCGTGTGAGCTCGAGCGCGGCGGACTTCGAGCCCAGCGTGTTGGCTTCGCGGTGCAGCTCCTGGATCAGGAAATCCAGGCGCTTGCCGATTTCGCCGCCCTTCTTGAGCAGGCGCTCGATTTCATCGAGGTGCGAGTCCATGCGCGTGACTTCCTCGGCGACGTCGATGCGGATCGCAAACGCCGTGGCTTCGGTCAGCGCGCGGTCCTGCGCGGCCTCGGGCGCGACCGAACCTTCGGCCAGCGCCATGGCTTCTTTCCAGCGCTCGACAAAACGCGTGCGCTGCTGCTCGACGAGCTGCGGGATCAGAGGCGTGGCGGTGCGGGCGAGCGCGCGCAGCTGCTGCAGCCGGTCGTGCAGCATGTCGGCCAGGCGCTTGCCTTCGCGCGCCCGCGCCTGCACCAGCGCTTCGAGCGCTTCGGCGGCCAGCGCGGGCAGCACGCTGCTCCAATCCTGGCCGCGGTCGCCGTCATTGGCGCCGCACAGGCGCAGCGCATCGGACACGCTCAGCGGCCGCGCGTTGGGCAGCCAGGCCTGGATGGTGTCCTGCGCCGACAACAGGCGCTGCAGAAGATGGGGTGACGGCTGGGGGACAGCGCCGCTGTCTTCGGCTTCGATCGCGGCGCGCACTTCGACCTTGCCGCGCTTGAGGCGCGCGGTGAGCAAGGTGCGCAGCGCGGGCTCGTGCATGCGCAACTCGTCGGGCAGACGGAACGACAGGTCGAGGAAGCGGCTGTTGACCGAACGGATCTCGAGACCGAGTCGCCGGTTGCCCGTAGGCGCCTCAGCACCCTCGGCAGACGCGCCGTGCTGGGCGCTGGCGTATCCGGTCATGCTGTAAACTGACATTGGACTTTTGATGGTTGCTTGCAATCCGTTGATTATCCGGGTTCCGCCCCATTCACGAGGTTTACCCGTAAAAAATGTCTTCCAAGAACAAGCCTGCCCCCCTTGCGTCCGATAGCGTGATAGGGGGATACCGCATTCTGCGGCGCCTGGCTGCCGGGGGATTTGGCGTGGTCTACCTGGCAATGGACGCCACCGGCCAGCAGGTGGCGATCAAGGAGTATCTGCCTGCGTCGCTGGCCTTGCGCGATCCGGGCGAGCGCCTGCCGCGTGTCGTGCCCGAGAAGCTGTCGCTCTATCGGCTGGGTCTCAAGAGCTTTTTCGAGGAAGGGCGGTCGCTGGCCCAGCTGTCGCACCCGTCGGTGGTCAGCGTGCTCAATTTCTTCCGCGAGAACGAGACCGTCTACATGGTCATGAATTACCTCGAAGGTGCGAACCTGCAGGATTTCATTCTCACGGCGCGCAGCGTCAAGACCGACAAGGTGCTGCGCGAATCCTCGATACGTTCGCTGTTCGACGAAGTGCTGCGCGGGCTGCGCATCGTGCACCAGCACAAGATGCTGCACCTCGACATCAAGCCGGCCAACATCTTCATCACCGACGACGACCGCGCCGTGCTGATCGATTTCGGCGCGGCGCGCGAAGTGCTGTCCAAGGAAGGCAGCTTCATCCGGCCCATGTATACGCCGGGCTTTGCCGCGCCCGAGATGTACCGCCGCGGCGAGGCCATGGGGCCGTGGACCGATATCTATGCGATCGGCGCCTGCATGTATGCCTGCATGCAGGGCATGCCGCCGCCTGCCGCGCCCCAGCGCCAGGAGAAGGACCGGCTGGGCCAGGCCTTGTCCAAGCTGCGCGGAATCTACTCCGACAAGCTGATCGAGGTGGTCGAGTGGTGCATGGCGACCGATCCGCTGTCGCGGCCGCAGTCGGTGTTCGCGCTGCAAAAGGAACTCAACCGTGAGGGCGAGCGCCGCCATACGCGCCTGAGCATGGCCGACAAGATGCGCCTGCAGATCGGCGCGCTGGTCAGCGATACGCGCAAGAGTGTGCAGAAAATCAGCGGCGCGCGCGGCACGCCGCCCGCGCCATGAAGTTCTCGGTCTTTCAACTCAGCCGCCGCGGCGGTCGTGAGAGGAACGAAGACCGCATGGGCTATTGCTATACCCGTGACGCCTGCCTGCTCGTGCTGGCCGACGGCATGGGTGGCCATGCCGAAGGCGATGTGGCGGCGCAGCTCGCGCTGCAGCAGTTCTTTGCGCTGTTCGAGGCGCGCGCCACACCGCAGATCGCCGATGTGCCGGCCTTTCTGGCCGATGCGCTGCTGCAGGCGCATCAGCAGATCCTGCGTTATGCGCACGAGCGCGGCATGGCCGACGCGCCGCGCACCACGCTGGTCGCGGCGCTGCTGCAGCAGGGACAGGTGCACTGGATCCACTGCGGCGATTCGCGGCTCTACCTGACGCATGGCGGCGCGCTGCTGGCGCGCACGCGCGACCACTCCTATCGCGAGGTCGCCGAACGCTCCGGGCCGGCGCAGGCCGGCAGCGTCAACCGCAACCTGCTGTTCACCTGCCTGGGGTCGCCGTCGCTGCCCATCTATGACCGCGCCGGGCCGAGCCGGCTGGCGCGCGGCGACCGCCTGCTGCTTTGCTCCGACGGCCTGTGGGACCCGATCAGCGAGGCGGAGCTGCTCGCGGGTCTGGCGCGCGATCCAGTATCCCTGTGCGTGCCACGGCTGGTGGAGGCGGCGCTGCAGCGCGCGGGCAGCAACAGCGACAATGTCACCGCGATCGCGCTGGAATGGGAAATGCCCGGACCGCAAAGTCCGCTGGACGGCATTTCCACCGAAACGCTGGACGACGAAATGTTCCAGTCGACGCTTCAGCCCGAAGTGCTCGAAGCGCTGGAAGACGAGCTCAGCGACGCTGCCATCGAACGCTCGATCGCCGAAATCAATGCCGCGATCCGCCGCCCCGGTGGGCCGCGGCGCTGAAAACCTTTTTGTCATCGCAGGCGCGCCCGGCGCGGCCCTGCCATTTGCTTCATGAAAATTGTCCTAGCCTCCAACAACCGCGGCAAGCTCGCCGAGCTGCAAGCCATGTTCGCCCCGCTGGGCGTGGAACTCGTCTGCCAGGGTGACCTGTTCGAAGGCGAGGCGCCCGAGCCGCATTGCACTTTTGTTGAGAATGCGCTGAGCAAGGCGCGTTTCGCGGCAGAGCGCACGGGCCTGCCCGCGATCGCCGACGACGCCGGCATGTGCGTCGATCATTTCGGCGGTTTGCCGGGCGTCGATACCGCTTATTACTGCACCCAGTTCGGCTACGAGAAGAGCGACGCCAACAACGTGCGCGCGCTGCTCGAGCAGCTGCAGGGCGTGGAGAATCGCCGCGCGGCCATGGTCAGCACGCTGGTCGGGGTGCGCGGCGCGCGCGATCCCGAGCCGCTGATCGCCGTGGGCCGCGTGCAGGCGCTGATCGCGCCCGAGCCGCGCGGCGCCAACGGCTTCGGCTTCGATCCGGTGCTGTTCCTGCCCGAACTGGGCCTGACGTTTGCCGAGATGGACCCGGCGCTCAAGCATGCGCACAGCCACCGCGGCCTGGCCACAAAGCAGATGCTGGCGCTGGTGCGCGAACGCTGGATGTGACCATGATTCCGATCGAATCCGTGGGCGCGGACAGCGGGCCCGCCGTGCAGCGCGACATCCAGCACTACATGCGCCCGGGCACGCTGCAGCTGGGCAGCCTGCCGCCGCTGTCGCTGTACATCCATCTGCCCTGGTGTCTCAAGAAGTGCCCGTACTGCGATTTCAACTCGCATGAGTGGCGCAATGGCGACGCGCAGACCGGGCTGCCCGAAACGCGCTATATCGACGCGCTGATTGCCGATCTCGAGGCCGCGCTGCCGCTGATCTGGGGGCGCACGGTGCACAGCATCTTCATGGGCGGGGGCACGCCCAGCCTGTTCTCGCCCGCGGCCATAGACCGGCTGATTGCGGCGGTGCGCGCGCGCGTGCGCATGGAGCCCGACTGCGAGATCACGCTCGAGGCCAACCCCGGCACGTTCGAGAAGGACCGTTTTCGCGCCTACCGCGCGGCCGGCGTGACGCGGCTGTCGATAGGCGTGCAGAGCTTCGACGACCGTTTCCTGCGCGCGCTGGGCCGCGTGCACGACGGCGAGCAGGCGCGCGCCGCCGTGGCCGAGGCCGCCGAAGCCTTCGAGACCTTCAATCTCGACATCATGTATGCCTTGCCCGGCCAGACGCTCGACGACCTCGATCGCGATCTGCAGACGGCGCTGTCGTTCAAGCCGCCGCACATCTCGATCTACCACCTGACCATCGAGCCCAACACCTATTTCGCCAAGTTCCCGCCCGCGATTCCCGAGGACGACACGGCCTATGCGATGCTCGACCGCATCAGCGAGACCACGGCGCGCACGGGAATGCAGCGCTACGAGATTTCGGCCTATGCGCAGCCCGGCCATGCGTGTTTCCACAACACCAACTACTGGCAGTTCGGCGACTACCTGGGCATAGGCGCGGGCGCGCACAGCAAGCTGAGCTTCGCCCACCGCGTGGTGCGCCAGGTGCGCTTTCGCGACCCCGCGCGCTACATGGACCAGGCGCTGGCCGGCCATGCGCTGGCCCAGGACAACGAGGTCAAGCGCGCGGAGCTGCCGTTCGAATACATGCTCAACGCGCTGCGCCTGCGCGAAGGCTTCACGCTGCAGCACTACATGGAGCGCACGGGCCTGCCGCTGAGCTCCATCGCCAAGGGGCTGGAGACCGCCGAGCGCAAGGGCCTGATCACGCGGGCCGACGGCCGCGTCACGCCCACGGAGCTGGGGTTTGATTTCCTCAGCGATCTGCAGGAGCTGTTTCTGGCGGATTGAAAGGGCAGGTGCCGCCCCTTCAATCCTTTGAGCGGCCCGAACTCAGGCGGTCAGTTTTCGGTCTGTGACCCCATGCACGGTCGCCAAGGCCGCGGTTTTACGACCTTGGCGAACGTTTGCCGGCCTGCCTCCTTCAGAAGCTGCTCCAGTCATCGGTGCCGGTCTTGCCGCCGGAGCTCGTAGCCTGTGGCTTGCGGGCGGTGCTGGTTGCCACTTGCAGCCTCTGGCCAAATGCGGGGCGAACAATGTTGGCTGGACGTTGAGGACCAAGGCGTCGTTCCTGTTGCTGGCTCGATGCAGCGCTGGCGATGTCGACAGAACGCGCGCTTTCATCCAAGGAAAACACGGCCACGGCTTGAACCAGTTGTCCCGCCTGTACGCGCAGACTTTGAGCGGCGGCGGCGCTTTCCTCCACCAAGGCGGCATTCTGTTGCGTCACTTGGTCCATCTGCGTGACAGCCATGCCGACCTGGTCAACCCCGGCACTTTGTTCCTTGCTTGCCGAACTGATTTCTCCGACGATGACGCTGACTTGCTGGATGGCATTGACGACTTCTTCCATGGTCTGTCCGGCACGGTCCACCAAGGCCGTGCCTTGTTCCACCTGATCAACGCTGTTCGAGATAAGTGTCTTGATCTCCTTGGCGGCTTGTGCGCTGCGCTGCGCCAGATTGCGAACTTCGCCAGCGACCACGGCAAAGCCGCGTCCTTGTTCTCCAGCGCGAGCCGCTTCGACGGCAGCGTTCAGAGCCAAGATATTGGTCTGAAATGCGATGCCGTCAATGACGCCGATGATGTCCGAGATCTTCTTGGAGCTGTCATTGATGCCCTTCATGGTGCAGACGACTTCATTGACCACGTCACCACCCTTGGTTGCCACCCCGGACGCGCTCATGGCCAATTCGTTGGCCTGCTGGGCGTTGTTCGCATTGTTGCGTACCGTGGTGCCAAGCTCATCCATCGTGGCCGCAGTCTGTTGCAGCGCGCTGGCTTGTTCTTCGGTGCGCTGGCTGAGGTCGGTATTGCCGGTGGCAATCTGGGCTGAGCCCGTGGCGATGGAGTCGGAGACTTCCCGCACCTGGGTCACAATCGCGGCCAGGCTCGATTGCATGGCGCCAAGCGAAGCCAGCACGCTGCCTGCATGCGCCCGGTCCGAGCCTGAGACCGAACTCAGATTGCCATCGGCCACTTTTTGCGCAGCGACGCTGAGGTCGGCAGGCTCTGCGCCAAGAGCGCGCATGAGACGCCGAATGATAAAGACGCCAGCGCCTGCAGATGCAATGAATCCGAGTGCGCAGACCAGAAGCAAATAGTTTCGCTCCAGCACAAATTGCGCAGCCGTCTCCTGAATCATTTGCGCAGCGTGTTGCTCGGTGTAGGTGGAATAGGTGGTTGCAGCCTGGGTGAGCGCCGCGAGCAGCGGTCGGCACTCTTCATTCATCTGGAGAGTGGCCTGCTCGTATTGCTTCTTGAGCGCCAGATCGACAATGCGCAGTGCGACCGGAGCATATTGTTGCTCTATGCGCGCCATGTCGGCAATCAAGTCGCGCACCTTCTGCGGCACGCCATCAGGAGTGCTCATTTGCTGCAGCTTGGCCATGCGCTCGGTGACGTCACGGTGCGCCTGCAGGACCTCTGCCTTTTCAACGTCCAGGTCTGCCTGTTTGGTCACCAAGACCAGATTGCGCGCTGCGATGGCACGGCGATCGACGGCCGTTCGTACACTGTCCGCCATGGTGGCGCGGGCATTGACGCCCTGCACGTAATTGACGAAATTCTGGTTCGCATCGCTGATGAATTTGAGGGCAAGGCCTGCCACGAGCAGCAGCAGCAGCGAAAGCGCACCAAAGGCGCAGATCAGTTGGGCCCGGACGGACATGTTCTTGGTTTTCATGGCGCTTTCCTTCGATCGGTTAAGGAACCAGGCCGGTCATGGCACTGGCAATGAGTTGGTCGATATCCAGGAGTACCAGCGTGCGCGCCTGATCATCCTGCTGAACACTGGCGATTCCGGTGATATGGCGCGAATCGACAGCGCCGCTCAGAGCGGGGGCGGGACGAATGTTGTCGACTTTCAGGTCGAGAACGTCCGACACCGAATCCACGACCACACCCAAGGTGCAGCCCGATACCAGATTGACCACCACGGTGACGGTCATGGCGTCAAAGCGCTGGGGCGTATCGAATCGCACCCTGAGGTCGACCACCGGCACGATCTCACCGCGAAGGTTCAACACGCCGGAACTGAAGGCCGAGGCACCGGGCATCCGAAGCGGTGCCTGGTAGCTGCGAATTTCCTGAACGCACAGGATGCTGATGCCGTACTCTTCGGCCCCGACCCGAAAGGTCAGATACTCCTGCGGCACGGCGCAGGCTATGGACTCATGATGGTCTGGACTGATGCGGGTAAGGGCGGTCATTGAGGGCGCTCCGGGGGGTTGCACAGGATCGGGTCTGCGATGGTTGAAATGATAATAGTGAAATTATAAAAATGAAACAATCGTTACAAAAAAATGATCAATATGTCTTTTGTGCGTGAATCGCTCAAGTTTTGATGCAAGCCGGCGCATAGCCCTATCCCGGAGAATGTCGGGCAGCTGGGCATGGATTGAACGCGAAGCAAAAGAGCGCTTCAGTCCGCAGGTCAAGCCGGGGCGCGCTGCGTCTGTCGTGCCCTCGACTGCGGGTGTCCAAGGAAAGTTTGACGAGCGCGGCCAGCGCCGGTGCGATGCGGTTCGAACGACGTTGGCTGGAGGAGCTGCGTAAATCCGCTGCGCGATGATCGGGCCTGGAGCGCTCAGCAGAATCCAGCAAATCGAACATTTGCGGTGGTGTGCAGGCGAGGCGCGGCCGGCAAGGTGCGGCCGGCGCGGCGCGCAGCCGCTGCAAACAGCACGCCAAGGCAAGGATGTCTCAAGCGCCCCGGTGGATGGTATGCAAGCCTTTCTTGCTGGAGGCTTGCGCTCTGAACGGTCGCGGGCCGATGTCTGACGTCTCGCTGCCTAGGAGACGGTCATGGACCCTGCCGTGATCGCCATCGACATGGCAAAGCAGGTGTTCCAATTGCACTGGCCAGCCGCCGTCGAACCATGGACGGCCTGGCCTCAAGGCAAATGAGCCGGGATCAGCCGCAGCGCACCGCCAGGATGCGCCCCGTGGAATCGACTTCCAGATTCAGGCGCTCGGCATTGAATTCACGCGTGGTCACCTGGCCCGGATGCAGCACGCGCGCCATGGCTGCGCCCGAGCGCTGGCGTGCCTGTTCGAGGTTCTGCGAAGTGTTGGTGCGGCCGATGAAGCTTTGCGCGGGCTGGGCATTGCAGATCTGCTTGGGCGCGGGCGGCGGCGCGGCGCTGGTGCGGCCGCTGCTCCAGGGAGCGTCCATGCTGCTGCAGCCTGCAAGCAGGGCCAGCGCGATGGCGGAAACGGAAAGGGCGGTGGTGCGCAGCGGCATGGGAATTCCTGTCGAATGATACGGTTGCCTGCACCTTAGCCTAAACCAGGGGCGGCCAACGTCACAGAGCGTAAAACAGGCGCTGCACCTACACCGCATGAACTACAGCAGGTCCATTTCAATGTGCGCGTATTCGCTGAGAAAGCGCAGCTGCGCCCAGTGAACGATCTGGCCCTTGCGGTCACTGGCCCAGCGCAGCGTCTGCAGCAGCGGCGTGCCCAAAGGCACACCCAGATGTGTCTGTATCGGCTCGTCGGCCGCAGCGATGGTCAGGCGCTGGCGCGCCGCGGCCAGGGGGCGCGGGCCGCGCGTCAGCGCCTCGACGATGGACAGCTGGGGCAGCTGCGGCGCAATCCGGGCGTAAAGGCTTTGCTCGACATACATCTGGCTCAGGCAGAACGGCTGGTCGCCGCAGCAGTGCAGGCCCAGCAGGCGCTGGTAGGAGGGCGCGAGTTCGCCTTGCACGGTGGTCAGGCCCGCGGGAATCACGGGCCGGCAATCGGCTTGGCTTTCCAGCGTGCGGTAGCCGGTGTTGCCGTGAAATACCACGAGATCCTTCCAGGTGGAAGGCAGCAGAAACGAGGGCGGGCGGCGCGGCGCGGCCATGACCTGGGTGCCGCCGCGCTTGCGCGTCTTGAGCAGGCCTTCGGCGACCAGACTGCCCAGCGCCATGCGCACCGTGGTGCGCGAAGCGCTGTGCAGCGCTTCGAGCTGCTCCACGGTGGGAATGGAGCTGCCCACAGGCCATTGCCCGGTCACGATCTTGTCGCGAAACAAACCGGCAAGTTGCAGATAGCGCTTTTCCTGAGGCGGGCGCGATCCTGCGGGTGTTTCGGGAAGCATGGTGTGCGTCTTCTGTAAATATTGTGCTGATTCTGGTATTTAAATTACAAAGCAAACCTAGGGGAAACCCAGGTTCCGCGACATGGCCAGGGAGAATTTCGCCAGCAGAATGCCAATGGCGGGCGGAAATGGTCAATTTCCTTGCGCGCCATTAATTTCTTGTAGGACTTTTACACTCTGCCTGAGAGGTCGCGGCTGCGGCTGGTGTCGGCCTGGAATCGGGTCGTGGATGAAGCGGGCGTGGCCCGCGAGCAGGGAGTTGGATGCACAAGCACGCATGGCAGTTTTTCCGTGCCGGAGGGGTGGACCAGGTGGCCATCCGTACCGGAGAAGATATCGCTCGCATCGGCGAGCTGGACCAGACACTGTGGGTGGCGCTGGCCTGCCCCACGCGCGGCATAGAGTTCGACAGCGCTACGCTGGACCTGATAGACCATGACAAGGACGGCCGCATACGCGCGCCCGAACTGGTCGCCGCCTGCGAATGGGCGGTCGCCCAGGTCAACGACCCCGAGGTGCTGACCAGCGGCAGCGATGTGCTGCAGCTCGCGAGCCTGCGCACCGACACCGAGGACGGCGCCGCGCTGCGCGCCGAAGCCGAGCGCATCCTGCGCTGGGCGGACCGCGCCGACGCACCCGCGGTCGCGCTCGCCGATGTGCAGCAGCGGCTGGCCGCGCTGCACGCGATGCCGTTCAACGGCGACGGCCTGATCAACCCCAAGACGCTGCCCGACGCGCCCGAGCTCGCCGACCTGGTCAGCCGCATCATGGAGCGCTACGCCAGCACCGAAGGCAGCGACGGCGAGCCTGGCATGGGCCGCGCCGCGCTCGATGCCTTCTTTGCCGACCTGCGCGCGCTCCAGGCCTGGAACGCGCAGTCGGTGGAGCATGCCTGCGTGCTGCCGCAGCGCGAGCAGGCCGTGGCCGCGGCCCAGGCCTTGAACGCCGTGCAGGCGAAGATCGAGGACTTTTTCGCGCGCACGCGGCTGGCGGCGTTCGACGCCACGGCGCTGGTGCCGCTGAGCCCCAGCGCCGAAGGCTATGCCGCGCTGGGCCAGGACCTGCTGAGCAGCGCCAGCGAATCGATCGCCGCGCTGCCGCTGGCGCCCATCGTCGCGGGCGGCGATCTGCCGCTCACGCATGGCATCAACCCGGCCTGGCGCGCGGCCATGCAGGCGTTTCGCCGCTGCGTGGTCGTGCCGCTGCTGGGCCACGACACGCTGATCCTCAGCGCCGCGCAGTGGGATGGCCTGCAGGCCCAGCTCGCGCCTTGCCAGGCATGGCTGGCGAGCTATCCGCAAACGGCGCTGGGCGAGATGCCGCTGAGCGAAGTGCAGGCCCTGCTCGAGGACGGAACGGAGCAGCGTCTGCAGCAGCTGATAGCGCACGATGAAGAGGAAAGCGCGCACAGCGTGCAGGCGCTGCGGCTCGAGAAGCTGATACGCTTTCAACGCGATCTGCTCAAGCTGCTCAACAACTTCGTCTCGTTCGCCGCGTTCTACCGGCGCGAAGGCGCGGCTTTCCAGGCCGGAACGCTGTACCTCGACGGCCGCAGCTGCGAACTCACGGTCGATGTCGCCGACGCCGCCGCCCATGCCAAGCTCGCGGGCCTGGCCAAGGTCTATCTGGCGTATTGCGACTGCCGGCGCAACGGTGAAAAGCGCAGCATCGTCGCGGCTTTCACGGCCGGCGATGTCGATTTCCTGCTGGTGGGGCGCAACGGCCTGTTCTACGACCGCGAAGGCCGGGACTGGGACGCGACCATCAGCAGGATCATCGAGAACCCGACCAGCATAGGCCAGGCGTTTTCGGCGCCCTACAAGAAGTTCCTGCGCATGATCGAGGAGCAGGTGGCCAAGCGCGCGGCGGCCAAGGACGATGGCGTCACGGCCGGGCTGTCGGCCCAGGCCCAGTCGCTGGCCAGTGCTCCGGCTGCGACGGTGAGCGCGGCCACAGCGCCGGCGGCGCGCAAGACCGATGTGGGCACGGTGGCGGCGATAGGCGTGGCGCTGGGCAGCCTGAGCGCGGTGGCCGTTGGCATCTTCGGCAAGTTCATCGAACTGGGCCCGTGGATTCCGATCGCGCTGCTGGGAATGATCGTCGCGATTTCGGGGCCCAGCATGCTGATCGCCTGGCTCAAGCTGCGCCAGCGCAGCCTCGGGCCGATTCTCGACGCCAGCGGCTGGGCCATCAACGGGCGCATGAACATCAGCCTGCCACTGGGCCGCTCGCTGTCGCAGACCGCCAAGGTGCCGGTGCAGGCCGCGCGCCTGCTGCACGATCCCTATGCGGATTCGCGGTCCTGGGTGTGGTGGGCGGTGGCGGGGCTGCTGGCGCTGTCGCTGGGGGTGCTGGCCTGGCGCATGCAATGGATCGATGCCTTGCTGCCCGCGGCGGCGGCACCGGCGGCCGTCGCCACGCCTGCGCCGGCCGCGCCTCAGCCGGCCGCGCCTCAGCCGGCAGCGCCTATCCCTTGAAGCGCAAGGCTTTTTCGA
>NZ_JAVWWA010000002.1:84276-102771 GCF_036666375.1 Comamonas sp.
GCGCCTATCCCTTGAAGCGCAAGGCTTTTTCGATCTTGTTGCGCGGCACGGTGGTCTTGGGCACCTTGAACGGGAACCAGCTGCGCACGTCTTCCTCTACGCCTATGCCGTGCATGTAGTTGTAGATGGCTTTCTTGAGCACCGCGCCCAGCGCGTCGTGGTCCACGCCGCTGGGGTCGTGAAAGCCGATGTCGTTCTTGGCGAACTGCACGTCGGGCATGGGCGTGAGCGTGATGCCGTATTCCTCGGGGTTCAGGCCCACGGGCGAGTGCACGGTGCAGCTGAAGCGGTGAAAGAAGCCGCTCTGTATGCAGCCATGCTCGAACAGCTGGCGCACGTATTCGAGCGCGTCGACGGTGTCCTGCACCGTCTGCGTCGGAAAGCCGTACATCAGGTAGGCATGGACCAGGATGCCGGCGTCGGAGAACGCCTTGGTGACGCGCGCCACCTGGTCGACCGACACACCTTTCTTCATCAGCGCCAGCAGCCGGTCCGACGCGACTTCGAGCCCGCCTGAGACGGCGATGCAGCCGCTGTCGGCGAGCAGATTGCACAGCTCGGGGCTGAACGTCTTCTCGAAGCGGATATTGCCCCACCAGCTGATGTCGGCGCCGCGGTCGAGCAGCTCCTGGGCCAGGGTCTTGAGCGCCTTGGGCGGCGCGGCTTCGTCGACGAAGTGAAAGCCGGTCTGGCCGGTTTCGGCGACGATGGCTTCGATGCGGTCGGCGAGCACTTCGGCGCTCGCGCCTTCGTAGCGGCCTATGTAGTCGAGGCTCACGTCGCAGAAGCTGCACTTCTTCCAGTAGCAGCCGTGGGCGACGGTGAGCTTGTTCCAGCGCCCGTCGCTCCACAGCCGGTGCATGGGATTGAGCATGTCGAGCAGCGACAGGTAGTGGTGCAGCGGCAGGCCGTCCCAGGTGGGCGTGCCGACTTCGGCAAACGCCACATCGGCTTCCATCATGTTGGTGTAGCGCACCACGCCTTCCGCATCGCGCTGGTAGGTGCGCACCAGGCGCGAGGCGCCGCGCTGGCCCTGCAGGTGCTCGAGCAGCGCCAGCAGCGGGCGCTCGCCTGCGTCGAGCGTGACGAAGTCGAAGTAGTCGAATACGCGCGGCTCGGTGAGCTCGCGCAGCTCGGTGTTGACGAAGCCGCCGCCGAGCACCAGTTTTGTCTGCGGCGCCTGCGCCTTGATGGTCTGGGCAATGCGAAACGCCGCGTAGACCGAGCCCGGAAACGGCACCGACAGCAGCACCACGCTGGGCTGGTGGCGTTCCAGCATTTCGAGCGTCAGCTGGTGCAGCGCCTCGTCGACCAGCGTCTGCGGCGCGGCCAGCGCCTGGGCCAGTGGATCGAAGCTCGCCTGGCTGCCGGCCAGCGATTCGGCGTAGCGCACGAACTCGAAGCGCTCGTCGGCGGCGTCGCGCAGCACGTCGGCGACATCGTTGAGGTACAGCGTCGCGAGGTGCTTGGCGCGGTCCTGCTGTCCCAGCGCGCCGAAGGCCCAGCCCAGCGGGTCGCCGCTGCCGTCGTCGATATAGCCTTCGAGCGCGTCGAAGCGCGGGCCTTCGGGCAGGTACTGGCGGCTCACGATGCGGTGCGACAGCGTGCTGTCACGGCCCTGCAGGAAGGTGATCACGCGCGCAATGGTGGCGAGATAGCGGTCGCGCTGGCCCATGAAGGACTGCACGGCCGGGCTGAAAGGCCGGTCGGGGTTTTCCGCATGCTGGGCTTCGATCAGATCGATGACCTGCTGCAGGCCGGCAGGCGACAGCAGGCGCAGCACCAGCGCCAGCGCCAGGTCTTCCTGCACCGCCGTCATGCCGCGCGAACGCAGAAAACCCGTGAGATAGGCCGTCGACGGGTAGGGCGTGTTGAGCTGCGTCATCGGCGGGATGACAGACAGGATGCGCAGCGGTGCGGGCGTTTCAGTGGACATGTGAGGCGTTCGGGCGGGGCAGGGCGCGGGAGGGGAGGGCGCTGGGCGTGCGGCAGGCCCTGGGCCTGATCGTCCGGCAGCCGCGCAACACGGCCGGCCTCAGGCAAAGCCCATGAGTATAAAAAGATTGCCTAAGACAGCGCAGGGTGAAGGTCGCTGCGCGGCCGGCGCAGACCGACCATGCCGGCATCGCTCGCAGCCGAGCCGGGATGCGCTCTTACGACATGTGGCTGCCGCCCCCTCTGCGGTTTTCCACCTACCGCTTCGCGCCGGCGCCGGGTAAAGTGCTCGCAAGCCGCGCGCCCGCGCGCAGCGCCTCACCTTCCATTGCCTGCAAGGATTTCTGCCGTGACTTCCATTTTCGATAGCGACCTTCCCCGCAACGCCGCGAACACCGCGCCGCTGACGCCGCTGGCGTTCATTGCACGCACGGCCGAGGTCTACCCCGAGCGCCTGGCCATCGTGCACGGCGCGCTGCGCCAGACCTGGGGCCAGACCTATGCGCGCTGCCGCCAACTGGCCAGCGCACTACAGCGCAACGGCATAGGCAAGAACGACACCGTGGCCGTGCTGCTGCCCAATACGCCGCCCATGGTCGAAGCGCATTTCGGCGTGCCCATGGCGGGCGCGGTGCTCAATGCGCTCAACACCCGGCTCGACCCCGAAGCGATCGCCTTCATGCTCGACCATGGCGAAGCGCGCGTGGTGATCGTCGATCCCGAGTTCGCGGGCTTGCTGGCCAAGGCGCTGACGCTGCGCGCATCGACCAAGGATCTGCTGGTCATCGAAGTGCAGGACGCGCTGTATGGCGCGAGCAGCCAGCCGCTGGGCGGCCTCGACTACGAAGACTTTCTCGCCAGCGGCGACGCGCATTTCGCCTGGACGCTGCCGGCCGACGAATGGGATGCGATTGCGCTGAACTACACCAGTGGCACGACGGGCAACCCCAAGGGCGTGGTCTACCACCACCGCGGCGCGGCGACGAACGCAATCAGCAACGTGCTCGAGTGGGACATGCCCAAGCATGCGGTCTATCTCTGGACGCTGCCGATGTTTCACTGCAACGGCTGGTGCTTTCCCTGGACGCTGGCGCTGCGCGCGGCCGTCAACGTGTGCCTGCGGCGCGTGGACCCGCAGGCGATCTTCGATGCGATTCGCGACCATGGCGTGACGCACTACTGCGGCGCGCCCATCGTGCACGGCATGCTGGTCAATGCTCCCGCTGCGATGAAGGAGGGCCTGCCCACGGGCGTCAAGGCCATGGTTGCGGGCGCCGCGCCGCCGGCTTCGATGATCGAAGGCATGGAGCGCATGGGCTTCGATCTGACCCATGTCTACGGACTGACCGAAACCTATGGCCCGGCCGCCGTCTGCGCCCAGCATGGCGACTGGGGCCAGCTCGACATCGGCGAGCGCGCGCGGCTCAATGCGCGCCAGGGCGTGCGCTTTCACCTGCAGGGCGATGTGCGCGTGCTCGATCCCGAAACCATGCAGCCCGTGCCCCAGGACGGCGAGACCATGGGCGAGATCATGTTCAAGGGCAACATCGCGATGAAGGGCTATCTCAAGAACGCCAAGGCCACGCAGGAGGCCTTCGCGGGCGGCTGGTTCCACAGCGGCGATCTGGCCGTGCAGTACGCCGACGGCTACATCAAGATCAAGGACCGCAGCAAGGACATCATCATTTCGGGCGGCGAGAACATCTCGTCGATCGAAGTCGAGGACGTGCTCTACCGCCACCCCGACGTGCTGGCCGCGGCCGTGGTCGCCAAGCCCGATGCCAAGTGGGGCGAGACGCCTTGCGCCTTCATCGAGCTCAAGGCCGGCTCCAGCGCCAGCGCCGAGGACATCGTCGCGCATTGCCGCAAATACCTCGCGGGCTTCAAGCTGCCGCGCGCCGTGGTGTTCGGCGAACTGCCCAAGACCAGCACCGGCAAGATCCAGAAATTCGAGCTGCGCAAGAAGGCCGGATCGGCCGCGGCCATCGATATGTAGGTTGCAGGCGCAAGCCGCTTTCGGGCGGCTGTGGTATGGTCGGCGCGCGAAAAACGACAAGACTCCCGGGGACTTGCGCGGCAGGCCCCGGAATACCGAGACAGCGCCATGAAATCGACTACCGAGTTCCAGCAGTTCAAGCGCGAAGAGCGCAAGATCGTGATGGTCACCGCCTATGACTATCCCGGCGCCCGCTATGCCGAAGCCGCGGGGGCCGACACCATTCTGGTCGGCGATTCGCTGGGCATGGTGGTGCTGGGCTACGACTCCACGGTGCCGGTCACCGTCGACGACATGGTGCACCACGCCAAGGCCGCGCGCCGCGGCGCGCCCGCGACCTGCATCGTCGTCGACATGCCGTTCGGCAGCTACCACGCGGGGCTCGAAAGCACCACGCGCTGCGCGGTCGACATGATGCAGCGCAGCGGCGCCGACGCGCTCAAGGTCGAAGGCGCGGGCGAGGTGATCGAGGTGATACGCCGCCTGACCCATGTCGGCATTCCCGTGGTCGCCCACCTGGGCCTGACGCCGCAGTCGGCCGCCGTGCTCGGCGGCTACAAGGTGCAGGGCCGCGACACTGCGGCAGCGCAGCAGATCATGAACGACGCGCTGGCCTGCGAAGCCGCGGGTGCCTGCGCGCTGGTGCTCGAATGCGTGCCGCAGCAGCTGGCCAAGCGCATCAGCGCCCAGCTCGCGATTCCGACCATAGGCATTGGCGCGGGCCCGGGCACCGACGGCCAGGTGCTGGTGTTCCACGACCTGCTGGGCTACGGCAGCCACCGCGTTCCCAAGTTCGTGCAGCAGTTTGCCGATGTCGGCACGCCGCTGCAGGCCGGCCTGACGGCCTACGCCGAAGCGGTGCGCAGCGGCGCGTTTCCTGCCGAAGCCCACACGTACAACATTGACGATTCCGTGCTCGAACGGATCTACGGCGGCATCGTGCCCGCCGCCTCCTGAACCCCGTCCCTGAAAGATTGGCTGTCATGCAACGCCTGACCCGAATTGCCGACCTGCGCCTGTGGTTGGCCGACGCGCGCCGCCAAGGCAAGACCATTGCCCTGGTACCGACCATGGGCGCGCTGCACACGGGCCACATGGCCCTGGTCGAGAACGCGCGCCGGCACTGCGACCTGGTGGTGATGAGCGTCTTCGTCAACCCGCGCCAGTTCGGCCCCAACGAGGATTTCGATGCCTACCCGCGCGACCTCGATGCCGACTGCGCGCTGGCCCAGGCGCATGGCGTGGACGCGGTGTTCGCGCCCGCTACCGAAGAGATGTACCCGCATGCCGCGGGCCCGCTGATCGTCGCCGGACGCCAGGCGAACATGCTCTGCGGCGCCTCGCGCCCCGGGCATTTCGACGGCGTGCTGCAGGTGGTCTGCAAGCTGTTCAATCTGGTCCAGCCTGATCGTGCGTTCTTCGGCCAGAAGGATGCGCAGCAGGTCGCGATCATCCAGACCTTCGTGCGCGACTACAACCTGCCGCTGGAGATCTGCGTGATTCCCGTGGTGCGCGAGGCCGACGGCCTGGCGAAGTCGTCGCGCAACGTTTATTTGAATGCCGAGGAGCGCGCGCATGCGCCCGCGATCCATGCGGCGCTGCAGCTGTGCCGCGAAAAGCTGCAGGCCGGCTTCGGCCCCGACGCCGCGCTGCAGGCCGCGCGCGCGCATATCGCCACCATTCCAGACAGCCGCATCGACTACCTGGAACTGCTCGCCTGGCCCGATCTGCTGGCGCTGGGCGACGACGAGTCCAGCTGCATCGCGCTGGCCGCGGTCTACCTGGGCCGCACCCGATTGATAGACAACATCACTTTCCAGAGGTAAGCCCATGTTCCGCATGCTGATGAACAGCAAGATCCATCGCGCCCAGGTCACCCAGGCCGATCTCAACTACGTAGGCTCGATCACCATCGACCAGGACCTGATGGACGCCGTGGGCATAGTCGCCAACGAGAAGGTGCATGTGGTCAACAACAACAACGGCGCGCGCTTCGAGACCTATGTGATTGCCGGCGAGCGCGCCAGCGGCGTGATCTGCGTCAACGGCGCGGCCGCGCGCCTGGTGCAAAAGGGCGATATCGTGATCATCATCGCCTACGCCTATGTCGACGCCAAGGAGCTGGCGGCCCATGTGCCGCGCGTGGCGATCATGGGCGCGGAGAACCGCATCAGCCAGCTGATCTTCGAGGAGCCGGCGCTGACCGTTCTCTGAACCGCCCGCCGCAGCCTCATGCGCCCCGCCAGCCTTTGTGCTGGCGGGGCGTTGTTGTTTCAGCGGTCACCATGCACCCTTCGTCGCGCATCTCCCGAGCGTTGGCGACGCAGGGGGCCGGGTTTTGCCTGCAGATGCGCGTCCAATGGCGACCAAAGTACGAAAACCCACCGAACAGCCTGCAACTTCCCGCTATGTTCGCTCTTTTTTGCCGGAACATGCAGTGCCTCAAAAGGCTCAGCTTATTTGCGAGAAGTTGGTGCGAGAACGCATGTCTTTAGTGGCAAGATGAGCGAAATTTGGTTTTCAGGACCTTTGCGGCCGCTGACCATGAACTCTTTCATTTGATTGCCTTATGTCTGCTTCCTGCGCTGAGACCGTTTCCGGTCTGGGCATTCTTTCTCCGCCGCGCATCGAACTCTGCGGTGTCCGGCTGCTGCGCGGCCCCACCCAGGTACTTGATAACCTGAGCCTGGTCTGGGACCAGCCGCGCATAGGCATCATTGGCGACAACGGCGCGGGCAAGACCAGCCTGTTCCGGCTGCTGTGCGGGCTTGAGGCGCCGGCCGCGGGTGAAGTGCTGTTCGACGGGCAGAACCTGCATGCGGCCGGGCGCGAACGCACGCGCTGGGTCGGCATGATGTTCCAGAACCCCGACGACCAGATCATCTTCCCCATCGTCGAGGAAGAGCTGGCGCTGGGCCTGCAGGCCCGCGGCCTGGCCAAGCGCGAGGCCAAGGCGCAGGCGCGTGAGTTTCTTGCCCGGCGCGGCCTGGCCCACTGGGCCGAGCGCGCGATCAGCAGCCTGAGCCAGGGCCAGCGCCAGATGGTCTGCTGGCTCGCGCTGCTGATTGCTGCGCCGCGCACCGTGCTGCTCGACGAACCCTATGCCAGCCTCGACCTGCCGGGCCAGGCCCAGCTGGCCGACGACATTGCTGCGGCTTCCCAGCAGGTCATTGTCTCCACCCATGTGCTGGCCCATGTGCGCGACTATGCGCGCGTGGTCTGGCTGGAGCAGGGCCAGGTGCGCGGCGACGGCCCGGGCGAGCAGGTCTGCGCGGCCTATGAGGCCGCGGTTGCGACGGACGTTGCGGCGCGGCGCGCGCTGCGCGCGCCCACGCCGGCACACACCATCTGACGCCATGGGCAGCCTCTACAGCGACTTCCCCACCTGGCTGCACCGCTATGGCGCCGGCTTCAAGCTGGCCTGCATGGCGCTGTTCGGCACGCTGCTGTTCCTGATCACCAACCCCTGGGTGCTCGCGGTCTGCGCGCTGGGCGCGGCGCTGCTGTGGTTCAGCCTGGGCCAGGCCACGCGCATCGCGCGCCGGCTGATCTTCTCGGTGCTGCTGGGCGCCTTGCTGGTCGCGCTGTTCCATCTGTGGATGGGCCGGCCCGCGCTGGTCGCGGTCAGTGCGCTGCGGCTGGCCAGCGCCTGCGTGCTGGGCGTGGCACTCACCGTGACCACGCGCCCCATGGACCTGCTTGAAGTGCTGGACCGCTGGCTCGCGCCGCTGGCCCGCCTGGGACTGCAGCCCGAGCGCATTTCCCTGCAGCTGGGATTGATGCTGCGCTTCACCGAGCATTTTTTCGTGCAATGGAAAAAACTCGACGATGCCTACCGCCTGCGCACCGGCCAGGCCGGCGGCCTGCGGCTGATTGCGCCGCTCACGGTGCAGATGCTGCAGGCCGCGCGCCGCGTGGCCGACGCGCTGTATGCCCGCCTGGGCGGCTGATGAACCGATTTCCGCTTTTCCGATTGATCCAACCCGAGTGCCAATGATGAAAACCGCCATTTCCCGCCGCCAGTCCGAATCCATGGCCCTCGTGGGCCTGTTTGCCGCGTTGATCGCGGTCATGGGTCTGATCCCGAAAATCGACCTGCCCATAGGCGTGCCGATCACGCTGCAGACGCTGGGCGTGATGATGGCCGGCTGCCTGCTGGGGCCGTGGCGCGGGCTGCAGGCCGTCTTGCTGTTCCTGGTGGCCGTGGCCGCGGGCCTGCCGCTGCTGGCCGGCGGCCGCGGCGGCCTGGGCGTGTTCATGTCGCCGACTGCAGGCTACCTCGTCGGCTTTGCCGCGGCCGCATTCGCCACGGGCCTGGTGATGGCGATGTTGCCCAAGTCCACGCCCATGCGCACGGCCTGGAGCGCGTTGATCGCGTCCGTGGTCGGCGGCGTGCTGGTGCTGCACAGCTTCGGTATTGCGGGCCTGGTGCTGGTCGCCAAGCTTCCGCTGGCCCAGGCGTTCTGGGGCGATCTGCTGTTCGTTCCCGGCGATCTGATCAAGTGCGTGCTGTGCGCGCTGATCGTGCACACCGTGGCCAAGGCACTGCCTGACTGGCGCTTTGGCGGACGCAACGCCTGAGCTGGTTGACTATGCAGATTCCGTCGCCTTTGTCGCTGGCCTTGCCTGACCTGGGCGCGGCCTTGCCCGCGGCGTTTGAACTGGTGCATGGGCCGCTGGCGCATTGGGGCCGGGTGCAGCCGCAAGCCATCGCGCTGTCCAATGGACTCGAACAGCTGAGCTTTGCGCAACTGCAGGCACGCGTCGCCGCGCAGGCCCAGGCGCTGCACGCGAGCCGCGCGCCGGCCACGGTGCTGCTCGATGGCAGCGGCACGGGCCTGGAGCGCATTGTCGATTTTCTCGCGGTGGTTGCCAGCGGCCGCTGCGCGGCCGTTGCCGACCCCGAATGGCCCGCGGCCGTGCAGGCGCAGATCGCCGCGCGGTTCGCGCAGCTGCCGCCGGCCGACATGCCCGCGCCCGGCCCCGAGACGCCGTTCTATATCGGTTTCACTTCGGGCAGCAGCGGCCTGCCCAAGGGCTTTCGCCGCCACCACCGCTCGTGGACCGAGAGCTTTCGCGTTTCTGCCCAGGACCTGGGCAGCGCTGCGACCGAGCGCGTGTTCGCGCCCGGTCGACTGTCGCATTCGCTGTTCCTGTTCGCCGCGCTGTGGGGGCTGTGGAGCGGCGCGGGCGTCGAGATCCAGGAGCGCTTTTCGGCGGGCCGCGCGCTTGCGCGCCTGCAGTCGGGTGATTTTCCGGTGCTGGTCGCCGTGCCCAGCCAGCTGCAGCTGATGCTGGAATGGGCGCAGCGTCGCGAGGCGCCGCCGGTCGAAGGCGTGGCGCTGCTGCTGATCAGCGGCGCGCGCTGGATGCGCGAGCGCACGCCCGCGCTGCAGGCGCTGTTTCCGCGCGCGCGCATCGTCGAGTTCTATGGTGCGTCCGAAGCCAGCTACATCGCCTGGATGGACGCCGACCCGCAGGCCCCGGCCCAGGCCGTGGGCCGGCCGTTCAGCAATGTGGCGCTGCATATAGGCGCCGATCCGTTGGCCGGGAGCGCGGCCGACAACGGCGGCGAGCCGGGGCTGATCTGGGTGCGCAGCCCCATGCTGTTCATCGACTATGTGGGGCATTCCGACGGCTCGGCCGCGCTGCGCCGCGGCGACTGGCTGTCGGTGCGCGACATCGGCCATATCGACGCCCTGGGCTGGCTGCATCTGCGCGGGCGCGAAAGCCGCATGATCGTGACCCAGGGCAAGAACCTTTTTCCCGAAGAAGTCGAGGCGCGGCTGCAGGCCCATCCGCAGCTGGGCCAGGTCTCGCTGCACGGCGTGGCCGACGGCCTGCGCGGCCATGCGGTGCACGCGGTGCTGCAGTTGCCGGTCGATGACGTCTGCCCCATGCCCGACGCGCTGGCGCTGGCGCAGTGGTGCCGCGCGGCGCTGGAAAGCTACAAGGCGCCGCGCCATTGGTGGCTGTGGCAGGGACCGTGGCCGCTCACGGCCAGCGGCAAGACCGACCACGGCGTGATTGCGCGCGCGCTGCTGAGCGAAGTGCAGGGCGAGGGCGCGAGCGCGCCGCGCTGTCTGCGGCCCTGGTCATGAACGCCGCCGCCATTCCCGTGATTGCCTGGGCGCGCAGCCCGGTCGCTGCCGTGGGCGGGGCGCTGGCGCGGCTGCAGCCCCATGAACTCGCGGCGCCGCTGGTGCAGGCGCTGCTGGCGCGCGCGAATCTTCCCGCCGCCGCGGTCGATGCCGTGGTGCTGGGCAATGCGCTGGGCGCGGGCGGCAATCCCGCGCGCATGCTCGCGCTGGCTTCCGGCCTGCGTGAAAGCAGCGCGGCCTACACCGTGGACACGCAATGCTGCGCCGGGCTGGACGCGATCACGCTGGCCTGCGGCCTGCTGGCATCGGGCCAGGCGCGCATCGTGCTCGCGGGCGGCGCCGAGGCCTGGAGCCGCGCGCCGATTCGTCAGCACCGGCCGCTGCAGCCGCAGGAGCCGGCCATCGCCTATGAACGGCCGGCGTTCGCGCCCTGGCCCGAGCGCGATCCCGACATGCTGCAGGCCGCGGCCGACCATGCGCAGCGCATTCAATGTCTGCGCACGGCGCAGGACGCGTATGCGATCGCCAGCCATGGCAAAGCGCTTGCGGCACGCGCCGAGCTGGCGGCGGAAATCGTCGCCTTCCCCGGCCTGGACCACGACGCCTACCCGCGCCTGCTGCGCGCCGAGCGCGTGGCGCGCATGCCTGTTGCCGCTTTGCCGGCAATGGCCCAGGGCGGGGTCGATTGCGCCGTCAGCACCGTGGCGATTTCGCCCAGGGCCGATGGCGCGGCGCTGCTGCTGCTGGCCACGCCCGAGGCCTGCCGCGAATGGGGGCTCACTGCCCGCGCGCTGTGGCGCGGCGCGGTGAGCGTGGGCGGCGCGCCCGAGACGCCCATGCTGTGCGCAGCGACCGCGGCACGCGCGCTGCTGGGCCGCCTGGGCCTGGGCGTGCAGGACATCGCGCGCTGGGAGTTGCACGATGCATTTGCCGTGCAAGGCCTGGACTTCCGCGCCGAACTGGGAATGGACCCCGAGCTTCTCAATGCCCAGGGCGGCGGGCTGGCGCGTGGCCACCCGATAGGCGCTTCGGGCGCTGTCGCCGCAGTGCGCCTGCTGGCCCAACTGCAATCCCTGGACGATGGCGCGGCGCATGGCCTGGCCTGCATCGCAGGCGCGGGCGGCCTGGGCGCGGCCGCAATCTTTCAAAGCCTGCGCGCCTGAGCGCGCAGCAACACCCATGTCTTCCTCTTCTTCCGATTCCATGACCGACTACGCCCAGCTCGCGCGCAGCCGCCGCTCGGTGCGCGGTTTTCTGCCCGATCCCGTGCCCCAGGCGCTGCTCGAAAGCCTGCTTGAAACCGCGCGCCAGGCGCCCAGCGGCGCCAATTTGCAACCCGGGCGCTTCTGGGCGCTGCAGGGCGAAGCGCGTGCGCGCCTGAGCGCGGCGCTGTGCGCGGCGGTGCGCACGCAGCAGCCCGCGCGCGAGGAGTACGACTACTTTCCCCAGCCCATGCCCATGCAGCTGCGCAAGCGCCAGGTGGCCTCGGCCCAGGCGCTGTACCGCAGCCTGGGGATTGCGCGCGGCGATGCCGCGGCGCGCCAGCAGCAGTTCGAGCGCAACTACCGTTTCTTCGACGCTCCCGTGGCGCTGCTGGTGACGCTGGACCGCGATTTCGGCCATGGCGGCTTCATGGACCTGGGCATGTGCCTGCACGGCCTGCTGATGGCCGCGCACGCCAGCGGCCTGGGCGCCTGCGCGATAGGCGCGCTCGCGTCCTATCCCGAGATCGTGCGCCACGCACTGGGCTTGCCGGAACGCGAAGTCGTGGTCTGCGGCGTGGCCCTGGGCTGGGCCGACCCGCTGGCGCCCGACAACCAGACGCAGACCGAGCGCGAGCCGCTGGCGCAGTACTTCCAGGTGCTTTCCTGAGGGCTGGCGCACGCGTCGGGTGGGCGCGGCGCGCGCGGACGCAATGCGAGCATTTCTCAGGAGCACCTATCCGGCGTAGCGGTATCGAGAATCCGCTGTAATGGAGGATTGCGCAATCGGAGCTTTGAATGACCAACAAGACGTCGCTGGACAAGTCGAAAATCAAGTTTTTGCTGCTGGAGGGAATCCACCCCGGCGCGCTGCAGCTGCTGCAGAACGCGGGCTACACCAACGTGGAATCGCTCTCCGGCGCGCTGCCGCCCGAAGAACTCGAGCGCAAGATCGCCGACGTGCACTTCGTCGGCATCCGTTCGCGCACCCAGCTGACCGAAGCCGTGTTCCAGGCCGCGCACAAGCTCGTGGCCGTGGGCTGCTTTTGCATAGGCACCAACCAGGTCGACCTGAATGCCGCGCGCGAGCGCGGTATTGCCGTGTTCAACGCGCCTTACTCCAATACCCGCTCGGTCGCCGAACTGGTGCTGGGCGAAGCCATCCTGCTGCTGCGGGGCATTCCCGCCAAGAACGCCGCCTCGCACCGCGGCGGCTGGCTCAAGACGGCCGACAACTCCTACGAGATCCGCGGCAAGACGCTGGGCATCGTCGGCTACGGCTCCATCGGCACCCAGCTGTCGGTGCTGGCCGAGGCCCTGGGCATGCAGGTCGTGTTCCACGACATCACCACCAAGCTGCCGCTGGGCAATGCGCGCCAGGCCGCCTCGCTGCAGGAGCTGCTGGCCGTCAGCGACATCGTGAGCCTGCACGTGCCCGAGCTGCCCTCTACGCAATGGATGATTGGCGCGGCTGAAATCGAAGCCATGAAGCCCAGCGCCATTCTGATCAATGCCTCGCGCGGCACCGTGGTGGAAATCGACGCGCTGGCCAGCGCCATGCGCGCGGGCCGCCTGCTGGGCGCCGCGCTCGACGTGTTCCCGGTCGAGCCGCGCACCAACAAGGATGAGTTCGAGTCGCCGCTGCGCGGCCTCGACAATGTGATCCTGACGCCGCACATCGGCGGCTCGACCGCCGAGGCGCAGGCCAACATCGGTCTGGAAGTCGCCGAAAAGCTGATCAAGTACAGCGACAACGGCACCACGACTTCGGCCGTGAACTTCCCCGAAGTGGCGCTGCCCTCGCACCCCGGCCACAAGCGCATCCTGCATGTACACCACAACGTGCCGGGCATTCTGTCGGCCGTCAATCAGGTGTTCGCGCAGCACGGCATCAACATCGCGGGCCAGTACCTGCGCACCGATGAAAAGCTGGGCTACATGGTGATGGACATCGTCGCGGACACGGTGGAACTGCCGCTGGCGCAGCTCGCGGATATCCCCGGCACCATCCGCTGCCGCGTACTGTTCTAAGCGGCCGGAGGCTGTGCCACCGAGCCCGGGCCGAAGCGCAGAATGAAGCGCGTTTCCTCGGGCTGGCTGTCGACCAGCACCTCGCCCTTGTGCATATGCATGATCGACTGGGCAATCGCCAGGCCCAGTCCGCCCGAATCGCCGGGCTGGGCGCGCGCGGGGTCGCAACGGTAGAAGCGGTCGAACAGCCGCGGCAGATGCTCGGCGCCTATGGGCTCGCCATGGTTCGAGACTTCGATGTCCAGGCCCAGCGCATGCACCTGGCTGCTGATCGTGACCACGCTGCCGGCTGCGCCGTAGCGCAGCGCATTCGACACCAGATTGGCCATGGCACGCGCCAGCAGCGCCGAATCGGCGATCAGCCAGCCCTGGGCGAGGTTGCGCATCTGCATGTCGCGCTCGTCGGCCATGCCTTCGAAATAGTCGCAGACCCGGCCCGCCAAATTGGCCAGGTCCAGCGGCTTCAGTTGCAGCATGGCTTCGGGCTTCTCGGCGCGCGCCAGGAACAGCATGTTGTCTATCATGCGCGCCAGGCGCTCGTATTCCTCCTGCTTGGACACCAGCAGGTTTTCATATTCCTCCACGCTGCGCGGCTGGTTGAGCGCCTGCTGGTTCTGCCCCATCAGGTTGTTGAGCGGCGTGCGCATCTCGTGCGCCAGATCCTCGGAAAAGCGCGACAGGCGTGAATAGCCTTCTTCCAGCCGCGACAGCATCAGATTGAGCGCGCAGGTCAGGCCCTGCAGTTCCTGGGGCTGGCGCTGGGCGTCCAGGCGCAGGCCCAGCTGCTGCGGATGGATGGCCGCGGCCTGCAGGCTCAGGCGGCGCAGCGGCAGCAGGCCGCGGCGCACGACTTCCCAGCCCAGCGCGAACGCGAACAGCACGCCCACCAGCCAGGCCAGGGCCAGCTTGACGCGATAGGCTTCCAGCATCTGGATGCGCGTGGTCAGCACCGTGCCAGTGATCACATGCAGCACGCCGGGCGGACACACGACATGCGCCCAGGCCAGCCGTGCGGCTTCGGGGCCCGGGTTGTTGAACAGCATGGGCGAGCCGTCCGCGGGAAAGGCCGGGCGCTGCATGCCCGTGGGATTGATTTCCACCAGCAGTTCGCCGCGGTCGTTGGTGATCCAGAGAATGTTTTCCTTGTTGCCCAGCGCATGTGCATAAAGGTGCGGGTGCAGGCGCAGGATTTCGACATATTCGGGGTCTATCGAAAGAATGCGTATGCGTTCTATGCGCGCAATCAGGGCTTCGTCGTCGCGCTGCTTGAGTTCGCTCTTGAGCGCGTCGTAGACGTAGCAGCCCATGGCGCCAAACAAGATCGCGCTCACGGCGGCAAACATCAAGGCAAGCCGCAGGCGCAGGCTGATCTGCTCGATTTTCTTCATGCTGCGTCTTCTTCGATGCGGTAACCCATTCCGCGCACGGTCTGTATCAGCTTGGTGTCATAGCCGTCGTCGATCTTGGCGCGCAGCCGGCGTATGGCGACATCGACGACATTGGTGTCGCTGTCGAAGTTCATGTCCCAGACCTGGGACGCAATGCGCGTGCGCGACAGCACCTGGCCCTGGTGCTGCAGCAGCAGTTGGAGCAGCGCGAACTCCTTGTTGGTCAGCTCTATGCGCTGGCCCTGGCGCGTCACGCGCCGGCGCAGCAGGTCCATTTCAAGGTCGGCGAGGCGGAACACGTCGGGTTCGCGCAGCGGCGTGCGGCGCAGCAGCGTACGCACGCGCGCCAGCAGTTCGGCATAGGAGAAAGGCTTGACCAGATAATCGTCGGCACCGAGTTCCAGTCCCTTGACGCGGTCCTCGATGGCGTCGCGCGCTGTCAGGAACAATACCGGCGTCTGGTGGGTTTCTCGAAATTTTCGAATGAAACTCCAGCCGTCCATTCCGGGAAGCATGACATCGAGAATCAGCAGATCGAAATCGGAATTGCGTGACAAATGAAAACCGTCCACGCCGTTGTATGCGACTTCGACTTGATAGCCGGATTCTGTCAAACCCTTTTGAAGATAATCAGCGGATTTGACTTCATCTTCAATGATCAATATGCGCATGGAATGTTTTTTCCGGTCCGGAGGAAGACAGTAATGGTAGTGGCTAATGCGTTCTTTCACATGACAAAAACGTAATGTCTGCGCAATCTTGGCGTCAGTGCTCCGGTCACAGAATTGACTCCATGCCGCTGGGTACCGGCCCTTGGGACCGCTGCCTTCCTTGAACACCGCATGAAAGACACTATGACCTCCATTCGCAAAACCGCTTCGATCCTGATTCTGTCCCTCACCGCCGCCGTTGCCGGCCAGGCCATGGCTGCCGAGCCCGCAGGCCTGACCCGCGCCCAAGTGCTGGCCGACCTGGCCCAGGCCCAGCGCAGCGGCAACATCATCGACAACTTCACCGGCCTGCCGCTCAACCAGCTCAATCCGCAGAGCTTCCCGGCCCAGGCGCAAGCCCAAGGCAAGACCCGCGCCCAGGTGCTGGCCGAACTCGAACAGGCACGCGCCCAGGGCCAGCTGGCCCAGTACTTCGAGACCGACTACCCCCTCAATGCCGCCCAGGGCCAGCCGCTGTCGCGCGCCGATGTGGTCGCCGACCTGCAGCACGCACGTGCCGCCGGCGAACTGACTTTCGGCGAAGGCAGCTGATCTGCCGGCCCAGGCCGAGAAACGAAAAAACCCCGCGCTGCGGGGTTTTTTTCGTTGAGCGCAGCTCAGTCCATGGTCAGCTTCTGCTTGACGACCACATCCTTGTAGACCGCGAGTTCTTCCTTCATCTGCTGGGCGAACCGCTCGGGCGTGCCGGCCTGGATGATGGAGCCGGTTTCTTCGATGCGCTTGCGGATCGCGGGGTCCTGCAGCACCTTGCGTGTCGCGGCATTGACCTTGTCGACGATGTCCTTGGGCAGGTTCTTCGGGCCCACGATGCCGTAGTAGGCCATGCGGTTCGCGGCCTCGAGGCCGACTTCCTTGAAGGTCGGCACGTCGGGCATCGCGGGAATGCGCTCAGGTGCGGCAACCACGAGAGCGACCAGGCGCTTTTCCTTGATGAAGGGCAGGGCCGAAGGCAGGTTGTCGAAAATCAGCGGCACCTGGCCGGCAACGGCGTCATTGAGCGCCGGGCCCGAACCGCGGTAGGGCACGTGCATCATGTCGGTGCCGGTCGACAGCTTGAACATTTCCATCATCAGATGGGTGATCGAGCCGGTACCGGGCGAAGCATACGAATACTTGGCCGGGTTCTTCTTGATTTCCTCGAGGAACTGCTTGTAGTTCTTGCCCGCGAACTGCGGATTGGCGGCAATCACGTTGGGCGTGGCCGCAATGTTGATCACGGGCGTGAAGTCGGTCGCGACGTTGTAGGGGATCTTGGGGTTGATGGCCGGGTTGGTGGCCGTGGTCGACACCGTGGCAATGCCCAGGTGGTAGCCGTCGGGCGTGGCGCGCGCGGTTTCCGCCGCGCCAATGCTGCCGCCGCCGCCGCCGCGGTTCTCGACGATCACCGGCTGGCCGAGCTCGCGGCCCAGCGGATCGGCGATCACGCGCGCAATCAGATCGGTGGTGCCGCCCGCGGCAAAAGGCACGAGCAGCTTGATGGGCTTGTTGGGGTAGGCCGACTGCGCGAAGGCGCTGCCGAAAAGGGACAGGATGCCCAAGGCCAAAATGCTTTTGCGAACCATTGAATTGTCTCCAGGGAATATTTTGTTCAACCTGGCAATATGCTAGTTGATTGTGGGTGGTCCAAATATTCTGCGACAGTTAAATGCTTCAGTAGTTTCCCTGGGTGGCGATTTGTTTTGCAGACATGGTTTGTCCTGCATCAAATCTCCAGGGATTTTTCGCATATTAATAGAGACCCGGACAGGGATATTGTCCGGCCCCTTTGGCGCGCCGCGCTGGCCGGCCAGGCCGCGCGCGCTGCGGCTTCAGATGGCGCCGGCGCTGCGCAGCGCGTCTATGCGCTGGGCGTCCAGTCCCATCTGCTGCAGCACCTCATCGGTGTGCTGGCCCAGCGCGGGCGGCGCGCGGTGGTAGACCACGGGCGTGGCCGACAGGCGCATGGGGTTGGCGACGCCGGCCACGGCGGGCATGGCGTCGTGGGCAGCACGCGGCAGTTCTATGCGCAGTCCGCGCGCCTTGACCTGGGGGTCGTCGAAGGCCTGGGCCACGGTGTTGATCGGCCCGCAGGGCACGGCCTTGTCTTCGAACAGCGCGATCCAGGCGGCCGTGGTGCGCGTTCGCAGCACGGGCTCCATCAGCGCCAGCAGCGCCGCGCGGTGCTGCACGCGCGCGGTATTGGTTGCAAAGCGCGCGTCCTGGGACCATTCGGCCTGGCCGATGGCGGCGCAAAAGCGTGCGAACTGGCCGTCGTTGCCAATGGCCAGCATCACGTTGCCGTCGGAAGTCACGAAGTCCTGGTAGGGCGCGAGGCTGGGATGCACATTGCCCGCGCGGCCCGGGGCCTGGCCGGTGGCCAGATAGCCCGCGGCCTGGTTGGCCAGCACCGCCATGCCCACGTCCAGCAGCGCCATGTCGATGTACTGGCCCTGGCCGCTGGCGTGGCGCGCGTTGATCGCCGCAAGAATGGCATTGCTGGCGTACAGGCCGGTGAACACGTCGATCACCGCCACGCCGGCCTTGAGCGGGCCGCCGCCGGGCGCGCCGTCGGCATGGCCCGTGATGCTCATCAGACCGCACATGGCCTGCACCATCAGGTCGTAACCCGCGCGTTCGGCATACGGGCCGTCCTGGCCGAAGCCGGTGATCGAGCAATAGATCAGGCGTGGGTTGCGCGCCTTGAGGCTGTCGTAGTCGAGGCCGTACTGGCGCAGTCCGCCGACCTTGAAGTTTTCGACCACGACATCGGCCTCGCAGGCCATGCGCTGCAGCAGCGCCTGGCCTTCGGGGTGGGCCATGTCGATGGTGATCGAGCGCTTGTTGCGGTTGCAGGCCGTGAAGTAGCTGGCCTCGCGTGTGTCGTTGCCGTCTTCATCGCGCAGGAACGGCGGGCCCCAGTGGCGCGTGTCGTCGCCCGCGACCGGGCGCTCGACCTTGACGACATCGGCGCCCAGGTCGGCAAGCATCTGCGTGCACCAGGGGCCGGCAAGAACGCGCGAGAGGTCTAGGACTTTGATGCCGGCGAGGGCGGAGGGAGGGGATGTGGTCATGGGGGCTTCTACTGGAGGGCAGGCCGTTCACCCTTCGACAGGCTCAGGGCGAACGGAACAA
>NZ_JAVWWA010000003.1:0-39184 GCF_036666375.1 Comamonas sp.
CCAGTGCCAGGAAGCTCGCGGAGATGGGACGCGTCACGAACACGCTCCAGTCGCCGCGCGACAGCAGCAGCGCACGGCGCAGGTTTTCTTCCATCATCGGGCCCAGGATGAAGCCCAGCAGCAGCGGTGCGGGTTCGGTGCCCAGCTTGTGGAACACGTAGCCCACGAAACCGAAGATACCGACCATCCACACGTCGAACTCGCTGTTCTTCGTGCCGTACACACCGATCGCGCAGAACAGCACGATGGCGGGGAACAGCCAGCGGTAAGGAACCGTCAGCAGCTTGATCCAGACGCCGATCAGCGGCAGGTTCAAGATGATCAGCATCAGGTTGCCGAGCCACATCGAGGCGATCAGGCCCCAGAACAGTTCGGGGTTGCTGGTCATCACCTGGGGACCAGGCTGGATGTTGTGGATGGTCATGGCACCCACCATCAGCGCCATCACGGCGTTGGGGGGGATACCCAGGGTCAGCAGCGGAATGAACGAAGTCTGCGAACCGGCGTTGTTGGCCGACTCGGGAGCACACACGCCACGGATGTTGCCTTGACCGAAAGGAACTTCGCCCGGCTTGAGCTTGGTCTTCTTTTCGATGGTGTAGGCAGCAAAGGCCGACAGCATGGCGCCGCCACCAGGCAGGATGCCCAGAGCCGAACCCAGAGCCGTACCACGCAGCATTGCGGGAATCATGCGCTTGAAGTCTTCTGCGGTAGGCATCAGACCCGTCACCTTGGCGGTGAACACTTCGCGCTCGTCTTCGGGCTTGGACAGGTTGGCAATGATTTCGCCGTAGCCGAACACACCCATGGCGATCACGACGAAGTCGATGCCGTCGGTCAGTTCAGGGATGTCGAAGCTGTAGCGGGCCACGCCGGAGTTCACGTCGGTGCCGACCATGCCGAACAGCAGGCCCAGCACGATCATGGCAATCGCCTTGAGCAGCGAACCCGAAGCCAGCACCACGGCGCCGATCAGGCCCAGGGTCATCAGCGAGAAGTACTCAGCAGGGCCGAACTTGAACGCGACTTCCGTCAGCGGAGGAGCGAACGCAGCCAGGATGACCGTGCCCACGCAACCAGCGAAGAACGAACCGATACCGGCAGCCGCCAGCGCGGGACCCGCCCGGCCTTTTCGCGCCATCTGGTAGCCGTCGATCACGGTCACCACCGACGAGGACTCGCCCGGCAGGTTCACCAGAATCGCGGTGGTCGAACCGCCGTATTGCGCGCCGTAGTAAATACCGGCCAGCATGATCAGCGCCGCCACGGGAGGCAGAGCGTAGGTCGCGGGCAGCAACATGGCGATGGTCGCCACGGGGCCGATGCCCGGCAAGATGCCGATGAGGGTACCCAACAGACAGCCGATGAAGCAGTAAATCAGGTTTTGGAAGGTAAAGGCAACGCCGAAGCCGAGTGCCAGATTGTCAAGAAGTTCCACGAACGATGCTCCCTTAACCCGTGATGAAGCTAGGCCACACGGGGAACTGCAAATTCAGCGCCCAGACGAAAGCCCCATAGCTACCCACAGCCAGGCAGGTCGCCAGAATGGCAACTTCCTTGGTGTTGAAGGAGTAGCCACCCAGGCTGGCGATGAACACCAGGCCGTAGATCGCGACGATCAGGCCGAACTGGGGAATGCCCAGTGCAGGAACACCGACCAGCAGAATGCCGAACGCGAAGTTGGCAGCCAGGATGAAGAAGACTTGCTTCCACGCCCACTTGCCGATCTTGTCGCCGTCAGCGGTTTCGACGATCAGGCCCTTGGCGCCGATGGCAATACCGAGAATGGACATCAACACGCCCAGGATCAGCGGGAAGTACCCGGGACCCATGCGCGCACCCGTACCAACGTTGTAGTCCACTGCACCGATCGCGAAAGCGAGACCGATGACCAAGAACATCAACCCGGAAAAAAAGTCTTTTTGACTCTTGATTTTCACAAAAATGTCTCCTAGACGGAAATCACGATGCCGCGATTGTGGGGCCTGAAAAGTTGTGTCCGAATGTGGATTCCACCTACAAAGGCCATTCCCAAAACACTACATTTCGAGGCAGAGAATCGGCCCGCAGCCCGCATGCAGCCTGGGTTGTCGTGATTTCAGGAAGGGCCAGCGCGCAGCCACCCAAGGGTTTCCCCCGGGGTTGAAATCAGCCCAGCAGAGGCGTCGCGCCTATGACCTCGGGCAGCGTGGTCAGACCTTCGGCCACGCGCAGCGCCCCGGCCAGGCGCAGCGGGCGCATGCCATCGGCCACCGCCTGGCGGCGCAGGCCGTCGATCGACGGCGCGGCATGGATCATTTCCTTGAGTGCTTCACTCACGGTGAGCAGCTCGTAGAGGCCAGTGCGGCCCTTGAAACCCGTCATGCGGCAGTCGGTGCAGCCCACGGGCTGATAGGGGCGGTAGCCGCCGTTGAGCTTCCAGGGCTTGACCGCCTCGGCCAGGTCGTCGCGCGCCGACGCCTCGTCGGGCTGCTTGCACTGCGGGCACAGCGTGCGCACCAGCCGCTGGGCCAGCACGCCCAGCAAGGTGGCGTTGATCAAATAGGACGGAACGCCCAGCTCCATCAGCCGGCTCACGGCGCTGGGCGCGTCGTTGGTGTGCAGCGTGGAGAACACCAGATGGCCGGTGAGCGCGGCCTGCACCGCCATCTCGGCCGTGGCCAGATCGCGGATTTCGCCGACCATGATGATGTCGGGGTCCTGGCGCATCAGCGCGCGCAGCCCTTCGGTGAAGCCGAAGTCGAGCTGCGTCTGGACCTGGGTCTGGTTGAAGCTGGGCTCTATCATTTCGATAGGGTCTTCGACCGTGCTGACGTTGACTTCCTCGGTCGCGATGCGCTTGAGCGTCGCGTACAGCGTGGTGGTCTTGCCCGAGCCCGTGGGGCCGGTCACGAGAATGATGCCGTGCGGGCTGCGCACCAGCGACTCCCAGCGCTGGGCGTCATGCGGCGCAAAGCCCAGGCCGGCGAGATTCTTGACCGCGTTGTCGGGATCGAAGATGCGCATCACCATCTTCTCGCCGAACGCCGTGGGCAGCGTGGACAGCCGCATTTCGACTTCGACGCCGCGCGGATTGCGGGTCTTGATGCGGCCGTCCTGGGGGCGGCGCTTCTCGACCACGTCCATGCGGCCCAGCAGCTTGACGCGCGCGACCATGGCGTTGAGCACGCCCATGGGCAGGTGATAAACCGGGTGCAGCACGCCGTCGATGCGAAAGCGGATCACGCCCTGCTCGCGCCGCGGCTCGAGATGGATGTCGCTGGCGCGCTGGTCGAATGCGTATTGCCACAGCCAGTCGACGACGCGCACCACGCCCTGGTCGTTGGCGTCGAGCTGCTTGTTGGTATTGCCCAGCTCGACCAGCTGCTCGAAGCTCGCGGTGCTCGCCGCGCCGCCGGTTTTCTGCGCGGCGCGCACCGACTTGGCGAGTGCGAAGAATTCCGCGGTGAGGCGCTTGATGTCGAGCGGATTCGACATGACGCGGCGCACCTTGCGCCGCGCCTGGCGCTCGACTTCGGCGACCCAGTCGTCGATCAGCGGCTCGGAGGTGGCAACCACCACTTCATCTGGCGTGACCTGTACCGGCAGCACCTTGTGGCGCTCGGCGTAGCTCGCGCTCATGGTCTCGGCGACACGGCCGGCGTCTACGCGCAGCGGGTCTATGCGCAGATAAGGCAGGCCGCAGCGCTGGGCCACGTATTGCGTCAGCGCCTCGACATCGAACGGCGGCGCGCCGTCGGCGCGTTCCATCGCCACATGGGCCAGCCGCACCAGCGGGTGCAGGCTGCTTTCGGCCTGCGAGCAGCGCACGATGGTGCGCTCGGCTTCCTCGGCCGTGATGATGCCGTCGGCCTGCAGCCAGCGCACGATGCTGCGCCACTGCAGCAGCCCGGCCTCGGGCCGTTCTGCGACCAGGCGCGCGGCGTCAGGCGAAGGTGTCAACCTGCGAACCCAGCGTGCTCACCGCCTGGGTGCGGCGCTCGCTGTCCTTCTCTTCGGTCTTGGCCTCGGGCTGCTGGGCCTGGGCCTTTTGCAACTGCGCCTGCTGCTGGGCGCGCTGCAGGGCTTCGATCTGCGCCTGCACGGCCATGATCTGGGCCTGCAGCAGCTTCTGCTTTTCCTGCCTGACCTTCACATCCCCCTCGGACGTCGCGAGTTCCTTGAGGTCTTTCTGCAAGGATTGGATCTGCTTTTGCAGTTGTGCAATCTGGCTGGCCGTGGCGCGTGAGTTGCTGGCCGGCGAGGACGAAGTGGAGGAGGTGGAGCTGACTTGCATGTCTGCCATTGTGCCCCTGTTCACCCGCCTGCCGCCACTGCCTTTCAGCGTTTTACGACAGGTTTGAAGCCGCGCGGCCACTTCGCTGCAGGCAGGTCCCAGCGCGACTGGATCATCTGCGCGCGCTCGTCGAGCACGGCGCGCGCCGGGCGCGAAGCCGTGCGCTGGGCCAGCACCACGGTATTGCCTTCGCGCGTGGGCTTGAACGCCCACAGTGCGTCCTCGCCAAACGCTTCGGCCATCTTGGCCAGGCTTTTCTCGTAGCTCGACGAGCGGCCGAACAGGTTGACGGTCATGCAGCCGTCTTCGGTCAGCAGCGCGCGGCAGTCGGCATAGAACTCGGCGCTGTCGAGCACGGGTGCGGCCGCGTCGTGGTCGTAGAGATCGACGGCCAGCGCATCGACCTGGTCTTCCCAGCCGGGGCGGCGGATCTCCTCGGCCGCGTCGGCCAGCACCACCTGCAGGCGCGCCCCGTTGGGCGGCAGCTTGAACCAGCTGTGGCAGACGGCGATCACCTGCGGGTTGAGCTCGATGGCCGTGGTCTGCATGCGCAGCTTCTTGTGGCAGAACTTGGTGATCGCGCCCGCGCCCAGGCCCAGTTGCACGGCGTAGCGCTTGGTCACGCTCGCCGGGTCGACAAACAGCAGCCAGGCCATCATGCGCTGCACATATTCGAGTTCGAGCGCGAACGGCTCCTTGAGCCGCATCGAGCCCTGGATCCAGGGCGTGCCCAGGTGCAGATGGCGCACTTCGCCATCGTCCGAAACACTGACTTCGGGCAGCTCTACGCTGTCATTTTTCTTGCGGGTCGTCACGTTGTCACCAATCCAGCGGCGACCATGGCTTCATGCCAGGCCGCGCGTTTACGTTCAAAACTCCAGCCCGCGTTCGCGGGACTGGTCGAAGGCAGCTTCAGCGCCTGCAGCGGCGCGGCGCCGGGCAGGTGCAAGGCGGCCTGCGCCGCGTCCGCATGGCGAAAGCTTTCGGCGCCGTTGTGCGCGAGCACGCGCAGCTGGGGGCATTGCGCGCGCAGCGCGGCGAAATCATTGACCTGCGGCCGGCGTATCGCGGCGTCCAGGCTGCCCTGGCGCTCGCAGCTGTCGTACACATCCCAGACGCCCAGACCGCGCTCGAGCAGCCAGGCGCAGCGCCCCGCGTAGTCCTGCGCGCCGGGCTGGGGATGCTGCGGCCACAGGGACTGCAGCAGGCGCCAGAACTGGTTTTGCGGATGGGCATAGTACTGCTGGCGCGCCAGCGAGGCCACGCCAGGGAAGCTGCCCAGCACCAGCAATTGGGTGCGCGCACCCACCACGGGGGCCAGGCCCTGCAGACGTGCGTAGTCCGCCGGCAGCATGGCGGCAGAAGGGGAAGGCAATTGCTGCGGCACAGTCATCTGCCTGCATTCTGGCCCGAAACCAGTGCTGCGCGCTGGTCAGGCGGTATTCAGCGCCGCCAGGCCGGGCAGCGCCGCGCAGGCGTTGCGCGTGGTCGCCACGGCGAGATCGGCCAGCGGCATGCCGCGCAGTCCGGCAATGACTTGCGCGATGCGCGGCAGCTCGGCCGGGCTGTTGCGGCCCTGGGGCAGCCCCGCGGCGCGCTGCTCGGCCGTGGTGTAGACCCAGTGCGGCGGAATATCGGGAGCATCGGTCTCCAGCACCAGCGCCGACAGCGGCAGCTCGGCCGCAAGCCGGCGCAGCTTGTGCGCGCGCTCATAGGTCGCCGCGCCGCCAAAGCCCAGCTTGAAGCCCAGATCGATGAACATCTGCGCCTGCTGGGCGCTGCCGTTGAACGCATGGGCAATGCCGCCGCGCACCGGGGTGGCGCGCAGCTGCTGCAGCAGCTTGTCGCTGGACTGGCGCACATGCAGGATCACGGGCAGATCGAAGCGCCGCGCGAGCGCGATCTGCGCGCGGTAGATCTGCAGCTGCCTTTCGGCGTCGAGTCCGGGAACGAAGAAATCCAGGCCGATCTCGCCCACGGCCAGCAGCCGCGCATCGGCGCGCCTGGCGGCCAGCTCCTGCGCCAGCAGATCGAGGTCTTCGTCGGCCGCCTGGGGCGTGTACAGCGGATGTATGCCCAGCGCATAGCTGTCGCCGCCCGCATGCGCGAGCTCGCGCACGGTCTGCCAGTTGCTGCGCTCCACGGCGGGAATCACGCAATGGCCCACGCCCGCGCTGCGACCCGCAGCACGCACTGCGCTGCGGTCCGCGTCGAATTCGGGCGCGTCGAGATGGCAGTGGGTGTCTATCCAGAAAGCCATTGCGCCCTGCCCGGCTCAGCCCAGCTGCCCCTGCACGATGCGCACCACGCGGTCGCACCTGGCGGCCAGCGATTCGTCGTGCGTGACCATCACGAACGCCGTGCCCTTGTCGCGCGCCAGGCCCAGCATCAGCGCGAACACCGCGTCGGCCGTGCTGCGGTCGAGATTGCCGGTAGGTTCGTCGGCCAGCACGCAGGCCGGCTCGGTGACCAGCGCGCGCGCGATCGCCACGCGCTGGCGCTCGCCGCCCGACAGCTCGGAGGGGCGGTGCTGGACGCGGTCCTGCAGGCCCACCAGGGTCAGTATCTGGCGCGCGCGTTCGCGGCATTCGTCCACGGGCAGGCGGCGTATGCGCAGCGGCATGGCGACGTTGTCGAGCGCGCTGAACTCGGGCAGCAGGTGGTGGAACTGGTAGATGAAGCCCAGGTGCTGGTTGCGCAGCTTGCCCTGTGCCTGCGGCGTCAGGGTATTGAGCTCCTGGCCCTTGAGCCAGACGCTGCCTTCGCTGGGCGCGTCGAGGCCGCCGAGCAGGTGCAGCAAGGTGCTCTTGCCCGAGCCCGAGGCGCCGACGATGGCCAGGGTCTCGCCCGCGGCCACCGACAGATCGACGCTGCGCAGCACCTGCACATCGAGCCGGCCTTCGGTGAAACGTTTGCTCAGCGCGCGCGCCTGCAATACAACAGCTTGGGAATTATTCATAACGCAGCGCCTCCGCAGGGTTCACGCGGCTGGCACGCCAGCTGGGATAAATGGTCGCCACGAACGACAGGATCAGGGAAATGACGGCGATCGGCGCGATGTCCGAGCTTTGCGGCTCGCTGGGCATCTTGCTGATCAGATAGATGTCCTTGGGCAGGAAGCTGGCGTTGAACGCATGCTCGATGGCCGGCACGATCACATCGATGTTGAGCGCAATGCCCAGGCCCAGCGCCAGGCCGGCGAGCGTGCCGATTACACCGACCATCGCTCCCTGGACCATGAAGATGGTCATGATGCTCTGCGGGCTCGCGCCCAGCGTGCGCAGGATGGCGATGTCGGCGCGCTTGTCGGTCACGGTCATGACCAGGGTCGAGACCAGATTGAAGGCCGCGACGGCGACGATCAGCGTCAGGATGATGAACATCATGCGTTTCTCGAGCTGCACGGCCGAGAACCAGGTCTTGTTCTGCTGCGTCCAGTCGCGGATCAGCAGCTGGTCGGTCAGCGAGTCGGCGAGCTCGCGCGCCACCTGGGGCGCCTCGTGCAGGTCCTTGATCTTCAGCCGAATGCCGGTCGGGCCTTCAAGGCGGAACAGCCGCTGCGCATCCTCGTGGTGCAGCATCACCAGCGCCGAGTCGTATTCGTAGTGACCGGAGTCGAACGTTCCGGCGACCGTCATCTGCTTGAGGCGCGGCACCACGCCGGCCGGCGTGACCTGGCCGCCGGGAACGATCAGCGTGACCGCATCGCCCGTGCGCACGCCCAGCGAACGCGCCAGCTCCACGCCCAGCACCACGCGGAACTCGCCGGGAACCAGCTGCTTGATCGCCTCGGCGTTGGCCGGAGCGAGATCGGTGACTTCGTGCTCCAGCGCCGGATCGATGCCGCGCACCAGCGTGCCTTTCATGTCTTCGCCGCGCGCGATCAGCGCCTGGGAAAACACGAACGGCGCCGCGCCCACCACTGCGGGATTTTTCCGGGCTTCGGCCAGCGTGCGCTCGACGCTGGGCAATGCCGCGCCCTGGGGCGCGAAGATTTCGATATGCGAGACGACGCCGAGCATGCGGTCGCGGACTTCCTTCTGGAAGCCGTTCATCACGCTGAGCACGATGATCAGCGCGGCAACGCCCAGCGCAATGCCCAGCATGGACACACCGGAGATAAAGGAGATGAAACCATTGCGGCGCGTAGCGCGTCCCGCACGGGTGTAACGCCAGCCCAAGGCCAGCTCATAGGGTATTTGCATGGTGGTCGCATTGTGGCATTGCCAGGACATGTCCCTGGCAATGCGCGGGAGGTTACGGATATAGGCTCAGCGCTGGCCTTTGCTGCGCTCCACGCGCGGCAGGCTCGCATAGCGGCTGTCGTTCTCCAGCGCCTGTGCCTGCTGCTGCAGCCGGGCGAGCATCGCATCGAACTGCGCCAGTTCGGTGTCATCCAGCGCCGCGACCAGATCGACATGCAGCTGGGCCATGCGCGGCAGGATCAGCGCATACATGCGCCGGCCCTCTTCGGTCAGGTGCACGGCAATCCGGCGGCGGTCGCCCTGGATGGGCGTGCGCTGCACCCAGCCGCGCTCCTCGAGGCGGCTGAGCGCGCGCGAAGTGCGCGCCCGGTCCAGCCGCGCCAGCGCGGCCAGCTCCGACGAGAGCAGGCCTTCGTGCGTGGCCAGCGTGGCCATCACGCCCCACTCGCGGCGCGGCAGGCCGAACCCGGCTTCGCAGACGCGCGTCGCCAGGCCGCCGGCCGCACCGAAGAAACGGCTGACGCGAAACAGCAGCATCTGCTGGATGGCTTGGGGAGGCTTGCGGGTATTCATGGACATGGGTTGATTAGAACAATTGAGCCCGGGTCTTCTAGATTCGGGTTCCCGACCGGTGCGAGGCATGCGGCTCAGGGTCTGCGCGGCGTGATTTTCGCAAAGCGCGTGTTCCACCTTTTGCAGGAAGCTGATCGACCATGTTTTCTCCCACCGTCTCTTCCCGCCTGGCCCGTGCGGCCCTGGTCCCCGGCCTGATCGCACTGGCGCTGGGCCTGGCCGCGCTGCCCGCGCCGGCCCAGCCCGCAGGCGACGCCGCCGCCTGGCCCGCCAAGGCGGTGCGCATCATCGTGCCGTTTGCGCCGGGCGGCGCGGCCGACCTGATTGCGCGCGGCCTGGGCGAAGTGCTGCAGCGCGAGACGCGCCAGGCCTTTGTCGTCGAGAACCGCCCGGGCGCGGGCGGCAACATCGGCGCCGGCGCGGTCGCCAAGGCCCCGGGCGACGGCTACCAGTGGCTGATCGGCCTGGACACCACGCTGACCGTGAACCCGCTGATCTACAAGAGCATGCCGTTCAGGAACAGCGAGCTGCGTCCGGTGATGGTCATGGCCTCGCAAGGCATGCTCGTCGCCGTGAGCCCGCAGACCGGCATCCAGTCGCTCGAACAGTTCATTGCCCATGGAAGGAAAAGCACGCTCAATCTCGGCTCGGCCGGCTACGGCACGCCAGGCCACCTGGGCGCGACCATTCTTGCGCACAGCACCGGCGCCAGAGTCAACCACGTGCCCTACAAAGGCAATGCGCCGGCGACCACGGCGCTGCTGTCCAACGAAGTCGACGGCGGCATCATCAGCTCGACCGCGCTGCTGCCCCATCTTGCGGGCGACAAGGTCGTGCCCCTGGCCGTGACCACGCGCCAGCGCAACCCGCTGCTGCCCCAGGTGGCCACCGTCGGCGAGCTCGGCTACAAGCCGCTGGAGCAGGAAGTGCTGTTCGCCGTCTGGCTGCCGCAGAGCACACCCGAGCCGCTGGTGCAGAAGATCCAGGCCCACCTCGAACGCGCGCTCAAGGACGGCAAGCTGCAGGAGCGCCTGCGCGCCAACGACCTGTTCCACGAAGGCCTGACCGGCGACGCCGCGGCCCAGCGCCTGCAGGCGGTTGCCGAGCGCTACCGCGTGGTGATACAGGCCGCGGGCATGAAGATGGAATGAACCGTTTTCCACAGAAGAAGCATGCAATGACACGTCCCAACATCATTTTCATCGTCGCCGACGACCTCGGCTATGCCGACCTGGGCTGCTACGGCGGCCGCGACGCCGTCTTCGGCCCGGTCTCGCCGGTGCTCGATCAGCTCGCGCGCGGCGGCCTGCAGTTCAGCCAGGGCTATGCCAACTCGCCCGTGTGCTCGCCCACGCGCTTCGCGCTGGCGACGGCGCGCTACCAGTACCGCCTGCGCGGCGCGGCCGAGGAGCCGATCAACAGCAAGACGCGCGGCACGCCGCTGGCCGCCAGGCTGGGCCTGCCGCCCGAAGTGCCGACCGTGGCCGCGCTGCTCAAGGGCGCGGGCTACCGCACGGCGCTGATAGGCAAGTGGCACCTGGGCTATCCGCCGCTGTTCGGTCCGCTGCGCTCGGGCTACGAAGAATATTTCGGTCCGATGTCGGGCGGTGTCGACTACTTCACGCACCAGAGCTCGTCGGGCCAGCATGACCTCTGGGTGGGCGAGGAGGAACACCACGACGAGGGCTACCTCACGGACCTGCTGTCGCAGCGCAGCGTCGACTATGTCAACCGCATGGCCGCGGGCGATGCACCGTTCTTCCTGAGCCTGCACTACACCGCGCCGCACTGGCCCTGGGAAACGCGCGATGACCGCGCGAGCGCGCAGACGCTGGCCAGCATCACCCACCTCGCGGGCGGCAACGTCGAACAGTACCGCCGCATGATCCACCACATGGACGAAGGCATAGGCTGGATCGTCGACGCGCTGCGCGCCAACGGCCAGCTCGACAACACCTTGATCGTCTTCACCAGCGACAACGGCGGCGAGCGCTTCTCGGACAACTGGCCGCTGGTCGGCGGCAAGATGGACCTGACCGAAGGCGGCATACGCGTGCCCTGGATCGCCCACTGGCCGGCGCGGATTGCCGCGGGGCGGCGCAGCCGCCAGCAGTGCATGACCATGGACTGGTCGGCAACGGTGCTGGACGCGGCCGGCGTCGCCGGCGATGCGCACCATCCGCTGGACGGCGTCTCGCTGCTGCCGGTGCTGTGCGCCGAGAACGCCGAGTTCGCGCGCGCCCTGCACTGGCGCATGAACCACCGCGGTCAGCGCGCGCTGCGCGACGGCGACTGGAAATACCTGCGCGTCGACGGCCACGACTACCTGTTCAACATTGCCGACGACGAGCGCGAGCGCGCCAACCAGGCGCAAGCCCAGCCCGAACGCCTGGCCGCGATGCGCGCCGACTGGGAAGCCTGGAATGCGACCATGCCCGCCATTCCCGACGATGCGAGCGTGAGCCTGGTCTGCTCGGCCGCGGACATGCCGCAGCGCTGAGCACGACCCCAGGCCGCAAGCGGACACGCGCGCTGCCCGACAATAGCGGCATGTCCCCGACCCCGACCGCTTCCCTGTCTTCGCCTGCCAGCGCCCTCTCCGCCCACACGATTGCCTTTGCCAGCGCTGCCGAAGGCGCGGCGGCGCTGTGGCCCACGCTGCAGCTGCCGCACCTGCAGCAGCTGCTCCAGCATGCGGCGCTGGTGCGCAGCGACCTGGGCGAGGAAACCGACTTCTGCCCGCCGCACGAGCGCGCCTGGGCGCGCGCGCTGCAATTGCCGGTCGATGACAGCGGCGTGCCCTGGGCCGCATGGGCACAGCAGGCCGCAGACCCCGCGCCGCAAGCGCGGGCCTGGGCCTGGATGTCGCCCTGCCACTGGCGCATTGGCGCCGACACCGTGCACATGACCGACCCCGCGGAACTGGGCCTGGACGAGGAACAGTCGCGCGCGCTGCTCGACATTCTCGCGCCCTGGTTTGCCGAAGACGGCATCACGCTGCAGTACGAGCGTCCCGACCGCTGGCTGGCCAGCGGCGCGCCACTGGACGGCCTGCGCACGGCTTCGCTGGACCGGGTGCTGGGCCGCGACGTGCGCCGCTGGCTGCCCGATGCCAAGACAGCGCGCACCGTCAACCGCCTGCACAGCGAAGTGCAGATGCTGCTCTACACCCATGCGTTCAACGACCAGCGCGCCGCGCGCGGCCTGGCGCCGGTCAACGCGTTCTGGCTGCATGGCGCGGGCCGGCTGCAGGCGCCGGTGCCCGTGCAGCCGCTGCCCGATCATCCCGAACTGAGCGCGCTGCGCCTGGCCGCACTGCAGGAAAACTGGCCCGCCTGGGGCCAGGCCTGGCAGGCGCTGGACGCAGGCCTACTGCGCGAACTGCTGGCCGCGCATCTGCGCGGCGCGGCCGTGGAGCTGACGCTCAGCGGCGAACGCCATGCGCTGACCTGGCGGCCGCAGCGCCCCGGCGCCTGGCAAAAAGTCCAGAATATCTTCAAGCCAAAGGGCTTGCCCGACCTGCCCTCCATGCTATGAACATCATCGAACGCAACATTCCCGCCGCCATGCTGTCAGAACTGCAGCAGGCGGGCATACATCCGCTGCTGGCCCAGCTCTACGCGGCGCGCGGCGTGCACTCGGCGGCGGAGCTCGACGATGCGCTCAAGCACCTGCTGCCCCCTTCGGGCCTGATGGGAATCGCCGCCGCGGCGCGGCTGCTCGCCGATGCCATCGCCAGCGACCGGCGGCTGTGCATCGTCGCCGACTATGACTGCGACGGCGCGACCGCCTGCGCGGTCGCGGTGCGCGGCCTGCGCCTGCTGGGCGCGCGCCATGTCGACTATCTCGTGCCCGACCGCGTGGTCGACGGCTACGGGCTCACTGCCTCGATCGCGCGGCGCGTCAAGGAACGCGGCGCAGACATGCTGATCACGGTCGACAACGGCATCAGCAGCGTCGAAGGCGTGGCCCAGGCGCGCGCGCTGGGCATGCAGGTGCTGGTCACCGACCACCACCTGCCCGGCCCTGCGCTGCCCGAGGCCGAGGCCCTGGTCAATCCCAACCAGCCGGGCTGCACGTTCGAGAGCAAGTCGATGGCCGGCGTGGGCGTGATGTTCTATGTGCTGCTGGCGCTGCGCGCCGAGCTGCGCGCGCGCGGCGTCTTCGACCAGGCCAGCCAGCCGCGGCTCGAGCCGCTGCTGCCGCTGGTCGCGCTGGGCACGGTCGCCGACGTGGTCAGGCTCGACGCCAACAACCGCCGCCTCGTGGCTCAGGGACTCAAGCGCATACGCCAGGGCCAGATGCAGCCCGGCGTCGCCGCGCTGTTCGACGCCGCGGGCCGCAAGTCACGCGTTGCCACCACCTTCGATTTCGGCTTTGCGCTGGGCCCGCGCATCAATGCCGCGGGCCGGCTGGCCGACATGACGCTGGGCATCGAATGCCTGCTGACCGATGACCGCGGCCGTGCGAGCGAGCTCGCGCACACGCTGGATGCAATCAACCGCGAACGCCGCGTGATCGAAGGCGGCATGCGCGAGCAGGCGCTGCTGATGGTCGAAAGCCTGTTTGACGAAGGCGACGAGGCGCCGCCGGCGGTGAGCGTGTTCGATCCCGATTTCCACGAAGGCGTGGTCGGCATCGTCGCCTCGCGCATCAAGGACAAGCTGCACCGCCCGAGCTTTGTGTTTGCCGCCAGCGCCGCGCCCGGCCACGAGCATGAGCTCAAGGGTTCGGGCCGCTCCATTCCGGGCTTTCACCTGCGCGACGCGCTGGACCTGGTGGCCAAGCGCCACCCCGGCGTGCTGCTGCGCTTCGGCGGCCACGCCATGGCCGCGGGCTGCACCATTGCCGAGGAGCACTTCGAGGTCTTCGACCAGGCGCTGGCCCAGGTCGCCAAGGAATGGCTGGACGCCGCGACGCTCACGCGGCGCATAGAGACCGATGGCCCGCTCGCACCCGAGTACTGCGATGCCGACCTGGTCGACAAGCTGCACCAGGAGGTCTGGGGCCAGGGCTTTGCCGCGCCCACGTTCAGCGAGGAAGTCGACGTGCTGTCGCAGCGCCTGGTCGGAGAGAAACATTTGTCGCTCAAGCTGCGCCACCGCGGCCAGCCGGTCGACGGCATCTGGTTCGGCCACACCGACCCGCTGCCCGAGCGCGTGCTGATCGCGTTTCGCCTCGACGTCAACGAATGGCGCGGCGAGCGCCGCGTGCAATTCCTTCTGGAAGGCGCACAGACCAACGGCTGAAGGCGGCGGCAAGGACTATGGCCTGACCCGCTCCCAGGCCGCAAAGCCCGGCCTACAATGGGTCCGTGACCACTTACCTCAACGCCGACCTGCACTGCCACTCCATTGTCTCGGACGGCACGCTGACTCCCCCCGAGCTCGCGGCGCGTGCGCGCGCCAACGGCGTGGAGCTGTGGGCGCTGACCGACCATGACGAGATCGGCGGCCAGAAACAGGCTGCGGCCGCGGCGCGTGCCGAAGGCATGGCCTATCTCACGGGCGTGGAAATCTCGGTGACGTTCGCCAACGAGACCGTGCATATCGTGGGCCTGGGCTTCGACGCCGACAACGCGGCGCTGGAGCAAGGACTCGCAGAAACTCGCGGCGGCCGCGGCCCGCGGGCGGTTGAAATGGCGCGCCAGCTTGAACTCGCGGGCATTCCCGGCAGCTACGAAGGCGCGCTGCGCTACGTGGGCAACCCGGCGCTGATTTCACGCACCCACTTCGCGCGCTTTCTGGTCGAGACCAAGGTCTGCCGCGACATGGGCGAAGTGTTCCGCAAATACCTGACCGAAGGCAAGCCCGGCTTCGCGCCGCACCGCTGGGCGCGGCTGCAGGACGCCGTGCAGTGGATCACGGCCGCGGGCGGCGTGGCGGTGATCGCCCACCCCGCGCGTTACCGTTTCTCGGCCAACGAGGAATACGCGCTGTTTTCCGAATTCAAGGCGCATGGCGGCCAGGGTGTCGAAGTCGTGACCGGCAGCCATACGAACGCCGAATACATTACCTATGGTTCGATGGCCCAGGAATTCGGCCTCGCCGCCTCGCGCGGCAGCGACTTCCACAGCCCGCACGAATCGCGCACCGACCTCGGGGCCCTGCCCCTGCTGCCCGGTACGCTGACCCCTGTCTGGGAACTGCTGGCCGAGCGCATTCAGCAGCCCTGACGTCCTCTTTCCCTTGCCACGGAGCGCTTGCAAATGGCCCAGTACTTTGAAGCCCACCCCGACAACCCCCAGCCGCGCCTGCTCAAGCAGGCTGCGACGCTGCTGCAAAAAGGCGGCGTGCTCGCCGTGCCCACCGATTCGAGCTACGCGCTGGTCTGCCATCTCGACGACCGCGACGCCGTGGAGCGCATTCGCCGCATCCGCCAGATCGACGAGAAGCACCATCTGACGCTGCTGTGCCGCGACCTGTCCGAGCTGGCGAACTACGCCCAGGTCGACAACCGCCAGTACCGCCTGCTCAAGCTGGGCACGCCAGGCCCCTATACCTTCATCCTCGATGCGACCAAGGAAGTGCCGCGCCGCGTGAGCCATCCGCAGCGCAAGACCATAGGCCTGCGCGTTCCCGATCGCAAGGGACTGCTGCTGCTGCTCGAACTGCATGGCGCGCCGCTGCTGGCCTGCACCTTCATTCCCCCGGGCGAGACCGAGCCGCTGAACGACCCGCAGGAAATCCGCGAGCGCTTCGAGAAGCTGCTCGACGGCATCGTCGACGCCGGCGCCTGCCCGCAGGAGCCGACCACGGTGCTGGACCTCACGACCATGGCCAATGGCGGCGATGCGACGCTGGTGCGCCAGGGGCGCGGACCCTTGGGGCCGTTGGGGCTTTGAGTTGCGACGTACTGCCGCTGCGCCCTGAAACGCCCTTCGACAGGCTCTCAAAAAACAGTTTCTTCGACAATTAAATCAAGTACTTAGAAAGCACTCGATTTGCGCAAACAGCGACGAACGCTTCCAAACCGTTCGTGGTGAGCCTGTCGAACCATGAACGACCTGTCCCCATGACTTGAGCGCAGGCCGTTCATCCTTCGACAAGCTCAGGACGAACGGGGGACGAGGCCCGCTGTTTCTTTTGAACGCCTTGCGAGACCTCGGCTCGCTTACCCCGCTCAGGGCGAACGAAAAACCGTTCGATCAATCCGCCAGCGCCAGCGCCGGACGCGTTGAAACGGCGCGGCTGACCACGACCGTTGCGGCGCCACCCTCTTCGTCATCGAGCTTGAACGCCCCGACCGCAAGCTGCAGATCGCGTGCGCGTTCCGACAGCGCCTGGGCCGCATGACCGGCCTGGCCGACCAGGCTGGCATTTTCCTGGGTCGCGCCGTCCATGTGCGCCACGGCCAGGTTGACCTGGGCAATGCCTTCGCTCTGCTCGGTCAGCGCCTGGGAAATTTCGCCCAGCAGACCCGTGACCTGGCCGACCGCGCCGACGATTTCCTGCATCGTCTTGCCGGCCTGGCCCACCAGGCCCGAGCCGCTTTGCACCTGGTCCACGCTGGCCGTGATCAGCGCCTTGACCTGCTTGGCGGCCTCGGCCGAGCGTCCGGCCAGGCTGCGCACTTCGCTCGCGACCACGGCAAAGCCACGGCCCTGATCGCCCGCGCGCGCGGCTTCGACGGCGGCGTTGAGCGCCAGGATGTTGGTCTGGAACGCAATGCCTTCGATCACCTGGATGATGTCGACGATCTTGCGCGAGCTGCCGCTGATCGCTTCCATGGTCTGCACCACCTGGCCGACGACGATGCCGCCGCGTTCGGCCGTGGCCGAGGCCCCGACAGCCAGGCCGCTGGCCGAATGCGCCCGGTCGGCGTTCTGGCGCACGGTGGCCGTGAGCTGCTCCATGCTGGCCGCGGTCTGGGTCAGCGCCGCCACCTGGTCGTCGGTACGGCGCGACAGATCGACATTGCCGGCATCGATCTCCGACGCCGACACGCAGATCGAATCGCTGGACTGCTGGATGCGCCCGACCAGTTCGGTCAGCGTGTCCTCCATGGTGCCCAGCGCGCCCAGCAGGCGGCCGAAGTCGCCCTGCAGATCGGAGCTGAACTCCTGGCTCAGATCGCCGGCGGCAACGGTTTCGGCAATCAGGATCGCCTGCTGCAGCGGCCGCACTATGCCCTGGCGCAGGCTGACCCAGGCGATGACTGCGAGCGCGCAGACCGCGCTGCCCAGACCCAGCACCCACCAGCGCACCTGCTGCACCGCGGCCTGGGCCACATCGGTCGCACCGCCCGATTCGAGTGCGTGATCGGCCGCGCCAAGGGACCAGGCGACAACCACCATCATCGCCACCATCAACGCGCAGATGCCGCCGAAAGCAATTACCAGCCGCGTACCAATCTTCCAGCTACCGAATCCCATGTCTGTGCCTCTTTCTGCGCCAGGCGCAACTGTCTCAGTGTTGTAGTGGTTGTAGGAATGACCTGCCAGACGACAGTGCAGGCACAGATCCAATTGCATTTTGCAATAAATTGACAATTTGCCGCTCAGGACATGCCCGCAGCCGACGCTAGCGCACGGAAAACGCGCCGGTCTGAGACAATCATCGCGTGGACTTCTCCAATCTCATCCAAACCGTACTCATCTATGCCCTCCCCGTGCTGTTCGCCATCACGGTCCATGAGGCCGCCCATGGCTATGCCGCGCGCTACTTCGGAGACAACACCGCGCACATGCTGGGACGCATCACGCTCAACCCGCTCAAGCACATCGATCCCGTAGGCACCATCCTGATGCCGCTGATGCTGTACTTCGCGACGTCGGGCGCGTTCCTGTTCGGATACGCAAAACCCGTGCCGGTACAGTTCGGCAACCTGCGCAACCCCAAGCGCGACATGATCTGGGTCGCGCTGGCCGGGCCGGCGTCCAACTTCTTCCAGGCCATTTTCTGGGCCATCGTGCTGGTGGTGCTGGTGACCCAGGGCGTGCAGGAGCGCTTCTTCGTCGAGATGGCGCGCGCCGGCATTCTGGTCAATCTGGTGATGTGGGCGTTCAACCTGTTCCCGCTGCCGCCGCTCGACGGCGGGCGCATTCTCGTGGGCCTGCTGCCCTGGAAGCTCGCCAACCAGGTCGCGCGCATAGAGCCGTTCGGCTTCTTCATCGTGCTCGCGCTGGTGGTCATGGGCGTCGTCGGCACCATCTGGCTGCGCCCGCTGATGACCCTGGGCTACAGCGCCATCGACCTGCTGCTGACCCCGCTGCTCGCGCTGCTGCGCTGAGCGCCCCCCTTTTTGTTTATTGCGACGTATTGGTTTTTCCATGGCTACTACCCGATTTCTCACCGGCATCACACCTTCGGGCACCCCCCATCTGGGCAACTATGTGGGCGCGATCCGCCCGGCCGTGCAGTCGAGCCAGCGCGCCGACGTGCAGAGCTTCTACTTCCTCGCCGACTACCACGGCCTGATCAAGGGCGCCGACCCGCAGCGCCTGCAGCGCTCGACGCTGGAGATTGCCGCGAGCTGGCTGGCCGCGGGCCTGGACCCCGAAAAGGTGATGCTCTACCGCCAGTCCGACGTGCCGGAAATCCCCGAGCTGTGCTGGCTGCTGACCTGCGTCACCGGCAAGGGCCTGCTCAACCGCGCCCATGCCTACAAGGCGTCGGTCGACAAGAACGTCGCCGCGGGCAATGACGTCGACGCCGATGTCACCGCCGGCCTGTTCATGTACCCGGTGCTGATGGCCGCCGACATCCTGATGTTCAAGGCGAACAAGGTGCCCGTGGGCCGCGACCAGGTCCAGCACCTGGAAATGGCGCGCGACATCGCCTCGAGCTTCAACCACCTCTACGGCGAACTGCTGGTGCTGCCCGAAGTCGTGATCGACGACAACGTCGCCACCTTGCCCGGCCTCGACGGCCGCAAGATGAGCAAGAGCTACAACAACACCATCCCGCTGTTCACGCCGCGCGAGCAGTTGCGCAAGCTGATCAACGGCTTCACCACCGACTCGCGCGCGCCCGGCGAGCCCAAGGAGACCGAAGGCTCGGCGCTGTTCCAGCTGTTCCAGGCCTTTGCCTCGGCCGAGGAGACCGCGGCGCTGGCCGCGCAGTACGCGCAAGGCATTGCCTGGGGCGACGCCAAGCAACGCGTGTTCGAGCGCCTGGACCAGGAAATCGCGCCCATGCGTGCGCGCTATGAAAGCCTGATGGCCGACCCCGCGCAGATCGAGAAGATCCTGCGCGTCGGCGGCGAGCGCGCGCGCGCGCTGGCCACGCCGTTCACCCAGCAGCTGCGCGAAGCCGTGGGCCTGCGCAGCCTGGCGCAAATCCAGGCGCCGAAAGCCGACAAGGCGCAGAAGTCGGCCCTGCCCCAGTTCAAGCAGTATCGCGAAGCCGACGGCAAGTTCTATTTCAAGCTGGTCTCGGCTTCGGGTCAGCTGTTGCTGCAAAGCACGGCCTTCGACGCCCCCAAGGAAGCCGGTCAAAGCATTGCCCGACTGCAGCAGCAGGGCACGGCCGCGTTGGCCGAGCTGGCTGCGCGTCTGGCGCCCGTCGATGGCGTGGGCCAGGACGAAGTCGCCAAGGCACTCGATCAACTGCTGGCTGCGGCCAACGCCTGAAGGCGTTGCAATCCGATGTGAGCCATGAAAAGGAGCGAAGATGCGCCGAATAGCTGTCTTGGATGATGACCCGCTGTACCTGGAAATGGTGCAGCAGGTCGTGCAGGGCGCCGGCCATGTCTGCCGCACGCACGCCACGGGCTCCGCGCTCATGCAGGAAATGCGGCGCGAGACTTTCGACCTGCTGATCGTCGACTGGGAGCTGCCCGATACCTCGGGTCCGCAGGTGGTGCACTGGGTGCGCGAGCAGTTCGGCAATGAAATGCCCATTCTGTTCATCACCCATCGCAGCGAAGAGTGCGACATCGTTGCCGGCCTGGGCAGCGGCGCCGACGACTTCATGGTCAAGCCGGTGCGCATGGGCGAACTCAGCGCGCGCATCCATGCGCTGCTGCGCCGGGCCTATCCCGACAGCGACGAAGATGTGCAGGACTTCGGCCCCTACCGCTTCACCTCCTCGACGCAATCGCTGGAGTTCAACGGCCAGCCCGTCGAGCTGACGCACCGCGAGTTCGCGCTCGCCAAGCTGCTGTTCCAGAACCAGGGCCGGCTGATGTCGCGCGACCACCTGCGCGATGCGGTCTGGGGCCACAGCGCCGAAGTGCTGTCGCGCACGCTCGACACCCATATCTCGCGCCTGCGCCAGCTGCTGAATTTGCGCCCCGGCCAGAGCTACACCATCTCGGCCATCTATGGCTATGGCTACCGCCTCGATGCACGCGATGCGCCCGTGGCCCTGCCATCACCGACCTGACGGCCTGTCCTGCCCATGATGCTTCGCCGCCCCCGCTCCCCCCTGTCCCGACCCGCGCTGTGCTGCATCAGCGGCCTGCTGCTGGCCTGGAGTTGCGCCGCGTCCGCGCAGACGCCCGCGCTGGTGGTCGACGGCCTGATCGCCCACCGCGTCGCGCCGGGCGACACGCTGGAGCAGATCGCGCGCCAGTATCTGGGCGACCACCGCCTGTGGCCTGAACTGCAGTCGTTCAACCGCGTCGCGAATCCACTGCACCTGCAGCCGGGCTTCACGCTGCGTTTCCCCGACCGCCTGCTGCAGATGGCGACGGCATCGATAGAATTTGTGCGCGGCCCGGCCGTGGCGATCTCGCCCGCGCGCCGCGCCGGCGACAGCCAGGCACCGGCCGCGCCGCAGCGCCGCAATGTGCAGGCCGGTGAAACGCTGCAGGAAGGCGATCAGCTGCAACTCGACGCCGATTCTTTTGTCTCGGTGCGCCTGGCCGACGGCTCGCTGGTGCGGGTACAGGCCCAGTCCGACGTGCAGATACAGCAGATGCGCCGGCGCGGCCGCGCGGGCAGCATGCAGTCGGTGCTGGACCTGCGCTCGGGAGCGCTGGACGCGACGGTCACGCCCGCGCCCGCGAGCCCGCCGCGCTTCGAGATCCGCACTCCCGTGGCCTCGACCAGCGTGCGCGGCACGCGTTTCAATGTACAGATAGCCGACTCGGGCCGCACCATTGCGGCCGTGGACCAAGGCTCGGTCGCCGTGACCAGCGCCGCGGCTGCGCGCCCGGGCGCCAGGCCGGCGGCCGTGCTGGATGCAGGCCAGGGCCTGGCGGTTTCCGCCGATGCCATCGTGGGCGCGCCCGGCGCGCTGCTGCCCGCGCCCGAACTGGCTGCGCTGCCCGAACGCTTCGAAGATGCGCATTGGCTCGACATCTCCTGGCCGGCGATTGCCGGTGCCAGCAGCTACCAGCTGCAGGTCGCGCGCGACGCGCAATTCAGCCAGGTGCTGCGCAGCGCGACCGGCGAGACGCCGCAGCAGCGCTTTGCGGCCCTGGACGACGGCGACTACTTTCTCGCGCTGCGCGCGCTCGACGCCCAGGGGATTCCCGGGCGGCTGGCACAGCGCGGCATACGCATCAAATCCCAGCCCGTGCCGCCGCTCTACCAGACCCCGGTGGCCGCAGGCGTGCTGGCCCAGGGTGCAGGCATGCTGCAATGCACCGGCGTGCCCGGCGCCATCGCCTACCGCATCCAGGTCGCGGGCGCAGCCGGTTTCGCCCAGCCACTGCGCGATGCGCGCGTAGACGGCGACTGCCGGCTGTCGGTCGCCGAACTGCCGGCAGGCGCCTACCAGTGGCGCGCGGCCAGCATACGCAGCACGCCCGCCGATGCCGCCGACCAGGGGCCGTTTGCCGCGGGCCAGCCGTTCACCGTGGCCGCCCCTCCCGCGGCGCTGGCCGCCAACGACATCGTCCTGGGCATGCAGGACGACACGGCGCAGCTGAGCTGGCCGGGCCAGTCCGGCCACAGCTACCGGCTGATGGTCGCCAGCGATCTGGCCTTTGCCCAGGTGCTGCATGACGCCGTGCTGCAGCAGCCGCACTGGTCCGCGAGCACGCTGCCGCCCGGGCGCTACTACGTGCAGCTGCAGATCATCGACCGCAGCGGGCTGCGCAGCCGCTTCTCCGCGCCGCGCGAGTTTGCCGCCGGCAACACCGTGCGCGACGGCTCGGGCGCGATTTTGCGCACCGGCGCCGACATGCCGCTGCATCGCCAGTAAGGCGCCGCCTTGGTGCCGCCCACTGCCCCTGCCCGGCGCCGCCTGCGCTGGCAGCGTCTCGAATGGGCGGCGCTGGCGCTGGCGATCTTCGCACTGGTGCTCTGGTTCAGCGGACCGGGCCACTTCGCGCGCACCAACGCCGCCGTACAGGATATCGCCACGGGCCTGAACCAGCCCGTCGCAGCGCCCGACATCGTCATCGTTGCCATCGACGACGCGAGCATTGCCGCGATCGGCCGCTGGCCCTGGCGGCGCGCGCTGCACGCGCAGCTGCTGCAGCAGCTCTCCAGGCAGCCGCCGCTGGCCATAGGCATGGACATCCTGTTCAATGAAGAGGACCTCGACTACCCCGGCGACGATCTGATGCTGGCGCGGGCCATCGCGCAAAGCGCGCGCGTGGTGCTGCCCGTGGTGCGCAGCAACCCCGGCGCCCGCAGCCCCGCCGACCTTCCGCTGGCCGCGCTGGCGCAAGGCGCGCGCGCGCTGGGCCATGTCCATGTGCAGGTCGACGGCGATGGCGTGGCGCGCAGCTATTACGCCTACCAGGGGCCGCCGCAGCAGCCCTGGCCGCATCTGGCCCTGGCCATGCATTGCATGGTGGAGACCACCGCCCCGGCCTGCGCGCCCGCGGCGGCCGCTTCGACTGCGTCCGCCACCGATGCCGGCTGGCAACGCCTGCAGCGCGAGATCATCCGCTACGCCAAGCCGCAGCCGCCATTCACGCGCTATTCCTATATCGACGTGCTGCGCGGCGCCATTCCCGCGGCGGCGTTCCGCGACAAATATGTGCTGATCGGTGCCACCGCCACCGGCCTGGGCCCGGGTTTTTCGCCGCCGTCGGGCACGGGCCTGCGGCAGCTGCCGAACGTGGACATGCTGGCCCATGTGCTCAACGACACGCTGCAGCACCGGCCCCTGCAGGCCGCCACGCCCTGGGCCAACCGGCTGTTCAATGCGTTTCCCGTGCTGCTGGCGCTGGTCGGCCTGGCGGTGCTCGGTCCGTCATCGGCGCTTGCAGTCTGCGCCGGGCTGCTGGGCCTGACGCTGCTGGCCGCGGCGCTCGCGCCGCTGGCTTTCGGCGTGCAGTTCGCGCCCGCGGCCGCGCTGGTCGCGCTGGCGTTCATCTACCCGCTGTGGAGCTGGCGGCGCCTGAACGCCGCGGCCCATTTCCTGGGCCTCGAAATGCAGGACCTGCAAAAAGGCTTGCCTATGATGCAGCCCGCACCCCAGACCGGCGGCGACTTTCTCGCGCGCCGCATCAGCGCGGTCGAGCATGCATCGCGCGAACTGCGCCGCCTGCACCATTTCGTCAGCGAAAGCCTGCTGCAGCTGCCTTCGGCGACCTTTGTCTGCGACGACCAGGGCCGGGTGCTGCTGGCCAACACGCTGGCCCAGCAGTACGCGGCCGGCGTGGGCCAGCGCGCGGTCACGGGCCTGGCGCTGCCGACGCTGCTCCAAGGCCTGCGCGACCGCGACAGCGGTGCCACGCTGCTCACGCCCGAAAGTCTGCGCAGCGCCGAGGCACCGCTGCACCTCGAAGGCGAAGACCGCCAGGGCCGCAGCCTGATGCTGCTGCGTAAACCGCTGGCCACGGGCACGGCCAGCGGCTGGATCATCACTCTGGTCGATCTGAGCGCCATGCGCCAGGCGCTGGCCCAGCGCGATCAGGCAATGCACTTCATCTCGCACGACATCCGCGCGCCCATAGGCGCCATCATCACGCTGCTCGACATGCGCGAGGCCAACGCCGGCCCGGCCAGCGCCGAACTGCTGCAGCGCATAGAACGCTATGCCCAGTCTTCGCTGACGCTGGCCGACGATTTCGTGCACCTCGCGCGCGCGCAGAACCAGCCGCTGCGCCAGGAAGCGGTCGACCTTGCCTGGGTGCTGGAACAGGCGATAGACGACTGCTGGGCCCAGGCGCAGGCGCAAGACATGGAGCTGTCGTTCCTGCCGCCCGAAGAAGCCGCCATGCTGCAGGGCGACGCTTCGCTGCTGCGCCGCGCCATCGTCAACCTGATAGGCAATGCGATCAAGTACGGCCGGCCGGCGCAGCCCGCGGCCGGCGGCGCGCGCATCGAATGCACGTTGGCGGCACGCGGCAACGCCTGGGCGCTGTCGGTGCGCGACCAGGGCCCGGGCATTCCCGCCGACCAGCAGGGCCGGCTGTTCCAGGCCTTCGACCGGCTGCAGAACCAGAACAACGCCCAGACCAGCGGCGTGGGCCTGGGCCTGGCATTCGTGCACACCGTGGTCATGCGCCACGGCGGACAAATTGAAGTGGCGAGCAGCGCGGGCGCGGGCAGCATGTTCACGCTGGTGCTGCCGGCAGGCTAAACATCCTGCGCCATGCACGCTGCGTGGCGTCCGCCCTGAGCAAATGGCCGTTCGCCCTGCGCAAATGGCCGTTCGCCCTGAGCAAATGGCCGTTCGCCCTGAGCCTGTCGAAGGGCGTCTCGCATGCAGAGCAGACGAAATGCTGACGGTGGCTGCGCTGGGCAGTACCGATCGCGCATACGAAAAAACCTCAGAGTATTTCTACTCTGAGGTTTCACGTTTGGTGCGGCTGGCAGGAATCGAACCCACGACCCCTTGGTTCGTAGCCAAGTACTCTATCCAGCTGAGCTACAGCCGCTAAGCTTCGTATTCTAGCCGCAGTTCAATGGCCTTTTGGAGAAAACCCGGCTTTTTTTGTTCGGATCACCAAAATCCCGGCTTCCTGGCCCATTTGCCCAGACGGTGCTCCGAGGCATCGAGCAGCTCCTTGCGCTGCGCGGCAAGCCAGCCCAGCGCGAACCAGGCCTCGGGCTGGGCGGGCAACAGCTGGGTGAATGCCTGCTCGGCGACCACGAGATCGTTGTACTCGCCCAGCGCATCCTGGGCGGGCTTGAGGCGCTGCACATAGGACTGGACTTTCTTCGCGCGAAACAGCGAGGCCGTGAACTCGACGGCATAGCGCAGGCGCTTGATGCGCCGGCGCGCGCGGTGGCGCTGTTCGTCCGCGAAATCGGCATAGGACTTGGCATCCTTGGCCAGCTGGCGGTGCAGATGATCGAGCTTGGCCGCGGCCAGCGCGCGCAAGCCGCCCACGGGCGCAGGCGTTTCGGTCTCGGCCGGCGCAGCTTGGGAAAATGCGATCAGCGCCAGCCACAGGCGGGTGGTCGCCGGGGCGCGCAGCAGTTCGTCTATGGCCGGGCCTGCAGCTTCGGCCGGCAGTTCGGCCAGCGGTGCGCCGGCCGCGCGCAATGCAGGCAGCAAATCGGCTTGCAGCGCGTCGCGGTCGCGCACGCCGCCCAGCTGACCGAACAGCGTGGCCAGCGCCGGCTCCCAGTCGGCATCGACCGCGGGCGACCAGTCGCCATAGATGCGCAGTGCCGTGCGCAGGCGGCGCAAGGCCACGCGGGTCTGGTGCACATGTTCGGCTTGGGCCGCGCCACCCGCCACTTCGGCGGCATTGGGCAGCAGATGCGCCAGGCAGGCAGCGACCATCTGGCGCAGTGCGGCGTCGGGCGAATGCGGTTCCTTGAGGACTACATCCTGCGCATACACCGGCGCCACGGCCGACTCGCGCCGCGCGAGCTGCTGGCCGCGCTCGGCCTTGCTGATCACGTCGACCCACAGGCCATGGCGCGCTACCCAGCGCGCGGCCAGCGCCACCAGCGCGTCCACGGAGCCGCTCTTCAATTCGAACTCGATTTCGTGCAGCTCCCGGGTGTCGCTGCCGGCGCGAATCTCGCCCACGTCGAGCGCGACTTCGGCCAGCACGCCGGTGCTGCGTATCATGCGCAGGGTGCGCTGCACATCGGTGGCGTAGTAGACCTGCAGGCTCGCGGCCTGATCGCCCAGGGCCGCGGCCAGCTGCTCGCCTGCGGCCGTGCCCGCATGCAGCGCCGTGTCGAGCCGCGGCTCGCCGCCGTGCGCCGCGCGCGGCACTTCATGCTCGAGCCGCGTCCAGCGGTTCTCGCCCGGGCACTTGAGCGTCTGCACCCAGTCGTCGCCCTCCTGGCGCAAACGCAGCGAGACATGGGCTTTCGCCAGCCGCTGGTCGGGCGTGTCGAAGTATTGCGCCTGCAGGCGCAGCGTCTGCACATTCGCCTTGGCCTTGCCCTTGGTCTGCGTCAGCGCGTGCAGCAGCGCCTGGCGCTTGCCCGCCGGCACCTGGAATTTCAGTTCGATTTCGTTCATAGGACCCTCCAAATCACAGGGCCTGTGCCCTGCTCCCGCTGTTTTTTCGACTATAGCGGGGCTGCAGGAACGGCGGGTCCTCCATTTCGCTGCATTGGGTAACTTGCCTCACGCCACCGCAGGCAACCCGGCCAGCAGCTTGTCCAGCGTGATCGGGTAGTCGCGCACGCGCACGCCGGTGGCGTTGTAGATGGCGTTGGCCACGGCCGCGGCCGCGCCGCAGATGCCCAGCTCGCCCACGCCCTTGGCCTTCATGGGCGAGGACTGCGGATCGGTCTCGTCGAGAAAGATCACTTCCTGGTGCGGAATGTCGGCATGCACCGGCACTTCGTAGCCCGCGAGGTCGTGGTTGACGAAGAAGCCCTTGCGCTTGTCGACCGCCAGTTCTTCCATCAGCGCCGCGCCCACGGCCATGGTCATCGCGCCTATCACCTGGCTGCGCGCCGACTTGGGGTTCAGAATGCGGCCCGCGGCGCACACGGCCAGCATGCGGCGCACGCGGATCTCGCCGGTGTCCATGTCGACGCCGACTTCGACGAAATGCGCGCCGAAAGTCGACTGCTGCTGCTTCTTGGCGAGGTCGCCGAATTCGATCTTGTCCTCGACTTCAAGCCCTCCCTCGCCCGCGGCGCTGGCCAGCGCCGCGCTGCGCCCGGCGGCGCTCACCTGGCCGTCGGCGAACTGCGCTTGGCCGGCGGCAAAGCCCAGCTTCCTGGCGACTTCCGCGCGCAGCTTCATGCAGGCCGCGTACACGCCCGAAGTGGCGCTGTTCGCGCCCCACTGGCCGCCCGATCCGGCCGACGCGGGAAATGCCGAGTCGCCCAGGCGCACAAAGACTTTCTCCAGCGGCACACCCATGACTTCGGCCGCGGTCTGGGCAATGATGGTGTACGAGCCCGTGCCTATGTCGGTCATGTCGGTCTCCACCGTGACGACGCCGCGGCTGTCCAGGCGCACGCGCGCGCCCGAGGTCATGACCAGGTTGTTGCGCAACGCCGCGGCCATGCCCATTCCCACGAGCCAGCGGCCGTCGCGCACCTGGCCCGGCTGGGCCTGGCGCCGGCTCCAGCCGAAGCGCTCGGCGCCGGTGCGCATGCATTCGATCAGTTGGCGCTGCGAGAACGGCCGCTCGGGATGCTCGGGGTCGACCTGGGTGTCGTTGAGAACGCGCAGTTCTATGGGATCGATGCCGAGCCGCTGCGCGAGTTCGTCCATCGCCACTTCGAGCGCGCTCAGGCCGCTGGCTTCGCCGGGCGCGCGCATGGCATTGCCTTCGGGCAGATCAAGCTGGGCGAGCCGCACGCCGCTTTCGCGATTCGGCGCGGCATAGAGCAGCCGCGTCTGGTCGACCGCGGGCTCGGTCGAGCCGCCGCGCAGATTGCCCGAGCAGCTGTCGTGCGACAGCGCCGTGAGACGGCCTTCACGCGTCGCGCCCAGGCGTATGCGCTGTATGGTCGCGGGCCGGTGCACGGTGTTGTTGGCGATCAGCGGCCGCTGCAGCGCGACCTTGACCGGGCGCTTGACGGCGCGCGCGCCCAGCGCCGCGAGCACGGCGTCGGCGCGCACCCAGAGCTTGGCGCCGAAGCCGCCGCCGATGAACGGCGAGACCAGCCGCACCTGGGACTTGGGGATGCCCAGCATCTTTGCGACATCGTCCACGCCCCAGGCGATCATCTGGTGGGAGGTCCAGAGCGTGAGCTGCTGGCCCTGCCATGCAGCCATCGATGCATGCGGCTCCATCATCGCGTGCGACTGGTCGGGCGTCGTATAGGTGGCGTCCAGCGTCACCTCGGCCTTGTCGAAGGCGCTGGCGAAATCTCCGACCACCGACAGCGCGGGGTTGTCCTTGGAGCCCGGCGGGCGCGGCGCGGCGTCGCGCTCTTGCGCCAGGTCGTACTTGCCGTCGGCCGCGGCATAGGTGATGCGCACCAGCTGCGCCGCGGCGCGCGCCTGCTCCAGCGTGTTGGCGACGACCAGCGCCAGCGCCTGGTGATAGTGGGCGATCTCCGGGCCGCCCAGCAGCGGCGCGGTGTTGTTCTTGGCCTTGCCCAGCTTGCCCGCATTGCGCGCCGTGACGATGTGCAGCACGCCGGGCGCGGCGCGCGCGGCTTTCAGATCCATGGAAGCGATGCGGCCCTTGGCGATGCCTGCGCCGACCACCCAGCCGTAGGCCGGATCGGCCACGGCGTCATGGCGTTCGTAGGCATAGGGCGCCGTGCCCGTGGTCTTGAGCTTGCCGTCGACACGGTCGGTGGCCTTGCCGATGTACTGCAGCTGATCGATGGGATTGGTGGTCGCGGGAGTGTCGAATTTCATGGTCAGGCTTTCGCTTGCAGCAGGGCCGCGGCGAGCGTGCGCTCGACCAGAGGCAATTTGAAGGCGTTGTCGTGCGTGGGCGCGGCGCCGGCGAGCAGCTGCGCCGTCACGGCCGACGCGCCTTGTGACAGCAGCGCTTCGGCACCCGGCGATCGCCAGGGCTGGTGGGCGACACCGCCCAGGCCCACGCGGCCCGAGCCGTCGGGCTGCAGCACCAGCGCCACCGAGACCAGCGCGAACGCATACGAGGCGCGATCGCGCACCTTGCGGTAGATGTGCTTTCCGCCCAGGGGCTTGGGCAACGTGACGGCGGTGATCAGCTCCCCGGCTTCAAGAACCGTCTCGACATGGGGTGTCTGGCCCGGCAGGCGGTAGAAGTCGGCGATGGGAATCACGCGTGCCTGGCCATCCGGACGCACGGTTTCCACGGCGGCATCGAGCACGCGCATGGCAACCGCCATGTCGCTGGGATGGGTGGCGATGCAGGCGCTGCTCGCGCCTATCACCGCATGCTGGCGCGTGATGCCGCCGAGCGCGCTGCAGCCGCTGCCCGGCTGGCGCTTGTTGCAGGGCTGGTCGGTATCGTAGAAGTAGGCGCAGCGCGTGCGCTGCAGCAGATTGCCCGCGGTCGTCGCCTTGTTGCGCAGCTGGCCCGAAGCGCCGGCCAGCAAGGCGCGCGACAGCAGCGCGTAGTCGCGGCGCACGCGCAGGTCGGCGGCCAGATCGGTGTTGCGCACCAGCGCACCGATGCGCAGCCCGCCTTCGGCCGTGGGTTCTATCTTGTCGAACGCCAGCGCGTTGACATCGACCAGATGCTGGGGCGCCTCGATCTGCAGCTTCATCAGATCGAGCAGGTTGGTGCCGCCCGCAATGAACTTCGCGCCGGGCTGGCGCGCGACGGCGGCCGCGGCCGCGGCGGGCGTGGTGGCGCGCTCGTAGGTGAACGGTTTCATGCCGCACCTCCGACTTCCGCCATGGCGTCGACGATGTTCGAGTACGCGCCGCAGCGGCACAGATTGCCGCTCATGCGTTCGCGCAGTTCCATGAGCGACAGCAGCGGCTGCGCAGCCAGATCGGTGCTCACATGGCTGGGAATGCCCTGCTTGATTTCATCGAGCACGGCGACGGCCGAGCAGATCTGGCCCGGCGTGCAATAGCCGCACTGGAACCCGTCGTGCTTGACGAAGGCCGCCTGCATGGGATGCAGCTGCTGGGGCGTGCCCAGGCCTTCGATGGTCGTGACCTGCGCGCCTTCGTGCATCACGGCCAGCGTGAGGCAGGAATTGATGCGCCGCCCGTCGACGATCACCGTGCAGGCACCGCACTGGCCGTGGTCGCAGCCTTTCTTGCTGCCCGTGAGGTGCAGGTGCTCGCGCAGCGCGTCGAGCAAGGTGGTGCGGGTGTCGAGTTCGAGCTTGCGCTGCTGGCCATTGACCGTGAGCGACACGGGCGTCGGCGCTGCGCCGCGGGTCGTTGCAACGGGCGCCGAGGCCGTCTGCGTCGCCGCTGTGGCCTGGGCCGCGGCGGCCGTGGCGGCGCAGGCGATCAGCGCATCGCGGCGCTTGATGGCAGGCATTTCAAGGCGGTTCATCGCGGTTCCTTTTTTTGTGGGAACCTGCATTAACCCGTGCTGAGCGCAGTGCAGTCAACAGCCCACGGCGCGCAGTACGGCACAAGGCGGCGCCGGCCTACAGTGCGGGCCTGCGTGCCGGCCTATTGCGCGGGCCTGGCCGGCAGTTTGCGCTGCGGGGTGGTGGGCGCGTTGGCGAGCATGGCCGCGCTGCGCGCCTGCGCGGCCTGCACCAGTGGCGAGATCAGCTGCGTCTCGGGCATGTTGTGCCAATACTTGCGCGGCATCTCCTTGCGCATCGCCGCGATCTTGAGCCGCGCGGGATTGAAGATGTGCGCGTAATAGGTGAGCCACAGGCCCTCGCCGGCGTCGGCCGCGGGCGCGTCGTCGGCGCTGGCGCCCGGGCCCCAGCTGAGCACGCCGGGGCGGCCGGCGAGCGGCTGCTGCGCAAAGCCCGGCTGCACGCCCTGGGCGGCCAGCGCCGCGATGTCGGGCGCCTGCGGCCACCAGCGCAGGCTGCACTGGGGCGTGAGAATCGCCCAGCGCATGTTGGCAAAACGATTGACGAAGAACGGCGCGGCGGCCTGCACGATATGGTGCTCGGGCTCGAACCAGGCAACATGCAGCGGGCCGCAGCCGTCGATCGGGTCGTCGGCCAGCGCCACGGGCCGGAAACGCACGAAGGCATGGGTCTTGTGCACTTCGCGGCGCACGGCATGGATCCAGTGCTGCATCTGCACGCTGTCGGCATCGAGCAGGTCGTGGCGCAGGCCGGGCGTCAGTTGCATGCGCCACAGCAGCCGGTACAGCAGTGCAAAGCGCGACGGCGCGCGGTGCAGCAGGCATTGCTCGGCCTCGGCCAGCCAGCTGCGCGGCACGCTCAGCGGCCGCTCGGGCGCAGGCGGCAGATCCGCGAGCTGCGTCGCGCGCGTCGGCGGCGCAAACAGGTCGGGAGTGCGCGCCTGCGCATCTTCGGTATGCCAGACCACGGCTTCGGGCCGAACCTGCCGGGCCCAGAGCCAGCGCGCGAGACCGCGCCAGTGCGCGAAGTCGCAGCCGTCGCGCGGCAGGATGAAAGTGTGGGTGATCATGGCGCGTGGGAATACTCAGAAAAGGCTGGCCTGCACGGGTGCCGGCGCCATGGGCTGCACCAGCCGCGCCGCGAGCTGCGGGTCGTCGAGACTGCGCCCCGGGCTCCAGCCCTGGCATTCGACAAACGGCAGCACCTTGGACTGCGGCACGCGCAGGCGCTCGATGTCGGCGCTGCGCAGCTGGCGCCAGCGGCGCACGGCCAGCAGCTTGTCGACGCTGGCCACGCCCAGGCCGGGAACGCGCAGCAGCATTTCGCGCGGCGCGGTGTTGAGGTTCACGGGAAACTGCTCGCGGTGGGCCAGCGCCCAGGCCAGCTTGGGGTCGTGCTCCAGCGACAGCATGCGCCTGCCCTGGGCGCCGGGCGGAACGATTTCATGCGCTTCGAAGCCGTAAAAGCGCATCAGCCAGTCGGCCTGATAGAGCCGGTGCTCGCGCACCAGCGGCGGCGCGATCAGCGGCAGATCGGCCGTGGCGTCGGGAATGGGGCTGAACGCCGAGTAGTAGACGCGGCGCAGGCCGAAGCCGGTATAGAGCCTGGAGCTGGTGACGATGATGTCGCCGTCGTCGGCGCCATCGGCGCCGACGATCATCTGCGTGCTCTGGCCGCCGGGCGCGAACGCCTTGGGCGCGGTCGGCCGCGTGCGGCGCGACTGCGGCATGGAGACGATGGCGCGGCTCGCGGCGTCCTTGCGTTCGGCCTTGGAGGTGGCGATATGGTCATGCAGCTGGCCCATCGCCCGGTGGATGGTCGCGCTGTCCTTCTCGGGCGCCAGCTGGGCCAGGCCCTGGACCGTGGGCAGCTCAATGTTGATGCTCAGCCGGTCGGCGTAAAGGCCCGCCTGGGCCAGCAGTTCGGCATCGGCATCGGGAATGGTCTTGAGGTGGATATAGCCCTTGAAGCCATGGTCCAGACGCAGCGAGCGCGCCACGCCCACCAGTTGCTCCATGGTGTAGGTGGGGCTGCGGATGATGCCGCTCGACAGGAACAGGCCTTCGATGCAGTTGCGCCGGTAGAAGTCGAGCGTGAGATTGACGACTTCGGCCACAGAGAAGCGCGCGCGCGGGATGTTGGAGCTGACGCGGTTGATGCAGTATTTGCAGTCGTAGACGCAGAAATTGGTCAGCAGGATCTTGAGCAGCGAAATGCAGCGGCCGTCGGGCGTGTAGCTGTGGCAGATGCCCGCGCCTTCGGTCGAGCCCATGCCGCCGCCCACGGCATTGCGCTTGGCGCTGCCGCTCGACGAGCAGGAAGCGTCGTACTTGGCGGCATCGGCCAGGATGGCGAGTTTGGTTTGCAGTTCCACTGTACAAATGTACAGTTATCTGCCAAGCCATGCAAGGCGCGCCCTCTTTCAGCGCAAGGGTTTAGAGAGAATGCACTTCGAGCACCAGGGTCTGCCCGGACACATTCAAGCCTTCGCGCGCCGCGGCCGCGATCAGGCCCGCATGCAGCTGCGCATCCTCCAGCATCACGCTCTGGCCGCTGCGCCGGCAGATCAGGCGCACGCCCTGGGTGTCGGCATCCGCCGGCGGCAAGCGGTAGTGCACCTTGCCGGTGTCGTCCATCTCGCGCAGCAGCATGCCCACCGCATAGAGTTTTTGCGCAATGCGGTAGACCGTGCTCAGGCTGGTGCGCATGCCGCGGCGGCGCATTTCGCGAAAGATCTCCTCGCTGTTGAGCCGCCGCGGATCATGGGCGGCCATTACCTGGAGCACGCCTATGCGTGCGGAAGTCGGCGTCAACCCTGAGGCGCGCAGGCTCTGCAATATGGTCATGCTGACGGTACTCATGGAGTCAAGCCCTGAAGGGACGAAGAATTCGTGGCGGCGGCCGTCATGGCCGGCCGTGACCAGCCGCCGCCCAGCGCCTTGTAAAGCGCCACCGACGCCTGCAGGCCCTGCGCCTGCAATTGCACGGCGCCATCCTGCGCCGCATACAGCGTGCGCTGCGCGTCGAGCAGCGTCAGCAGGCTGTCGGCGCCCGCGCGGTAGCGGCGCTCGGCCAGCGTCAAGGCCCGCTGCGCCTGGGCCAGCTCCTCGGCCTGGGCCGCGGCCTGCGCGGCCACGCCGGCCACGGCATTGAGCGCGACTTCGGTATCGGCAAAGGCCGCGACGATGGCCGCGCGGTAGCCGGCCAGCAGCTCCTCGCGCCGGGCCTGGGCCAGGTCGCGCCCCGCGGCCAGCCGGCCGGCGTCGAAAACCGGCGCGGCCAGGCCAGCGGCCAGCGAATACAGCGGATTGTCGAAGACGCGGCGCAGCGCGTCGCCTCCCGAGGCGATGCCGCCGGTCAGCGTGAGGCGCGGCAGCAGCGCCGCGCGCGCCGCCAGCAGGTTCGCATCGGCGGCGGCCAGTTGCGCCTCGGCGCGCGCGATGTCGGGCCGGCGGGTGAGCAGTTCGGCGGGCAGGCCCGCGGCGACCGAAGGCGCCTGCAGCGCCGCCAGCGTCGGCGTGGCGATGTCCGGGCCGCTGTCCTGGCCCAGCAGCAAGGCAAGTGCGCTGCGCGCATCGCCGGCCTGCTGGCGCAGCGCTTCGACGCCGCGCCGCTGGGCCGCGACCAGGCCGCGCTGCTGCGCGAGTTCCAGCGGCGTGGCCGCGCCGGCGCGCACCCGCGATTCAACCAGCGCCAGCAGCCGGCCCGCGCTTTGCAGGTTGCGCTCGCCGATCGCGATGCGCTCGCGCAGCGCCACGGCCTGCAGCCAGGTCGTGGCCACGCCCGCAGTCACCGTGAGCTGCAGCGTGTCGCGGTCGAAAGCACTGGCCTGCAGCGTGGACAGCGCGCTGTCGCGGCCCGCGCGGTGGCGGCCCCAGAAATCGACTTCGTAGCTGGCGTTGAGGCCCGCGCCAAACAGGTTGCCGTCCACGCTGGCGTTGCCGCCCAGGCGCTGCTGGCGGCTGGCGCTCAGGCTCGCGCCGACTTCGGGCAGCAGCGCCGCGCCCGCAATGCGCGCCGCGGCGCCGGCCTGCTGCACGCGCGCCACGGCCGCGGCCATGTCGAGGCTTTGCGCCTGCGCCTGGTTCACCAGGGCGTCGAGTTCGGCGCTGCCGAAGCTGCGCCACCAGTCGGCCGTCACGCCCGCCTGCGCGTCGGTCTGCGGCGCCGAATGCCACTGCGCGGGCAGCGCCGTGGTGCTGGCCACGGGCGCCGGCAGCGGCGCGGCGCATCCGGCCAGCACCAGGGCCATGGCACTGGCCAATACACTCATCTTGCGGTTCAGTTTCACGTTCATCCTCATTTCCCCGCCAGTGCCACCACTGGATCGAGCCGCGCCGCGGTTCTGGCCGGCATGAAGCCAAACAGCAGGCCGGTCGCGACCGCGCAGCCGAAGGCGCCCGCCATAGCGGTCGCCGAAAACACCACCGGCACATCCGCGATGATCAGCGCCGCGCCTATGGCCAGGCCTGCGAGCACGCCCGCCGTGCCGCCGACCAGCGTCACCAGCACGGCCTCGGTCAGGAACTGGCGCAGGATGTCGCGCTGGCGCGCTCCGGTCGCCATGCGTATGCCGATCTCGCGCGTGCGCTCGCGCACCGTCATCAGCATCACGTTCATCACGCCAATGCCGCCGACCACCAGCGACACCGCGGCAATCAGGCCCAGCATCATGGTCATGCTCTCGCGCGTCGCGGCTTCGGCCTGCAGGCGCGCGGCGGCGTTGCTGATGCCGAAATCCTCGCGCCCGCCATGGCGCGCGAGCAGCACCTTGCGCATCGCGGCCTCGGCTTCGAGCACCTGGTCCGACGAGGCGACATCGACCACCACATAGTCGGGCTGGGTCTGCGCCTGGTAGACGCGCGCCCGGCCCGATTGGTAGGGAATGAACACCATGTCGTCGTAGTTCTGCGCGGCCGATTCGGCGCCGCGCTCGGTCATCACGCCGATGACGATGAATGGCGAGGTGCCTATCAGCAGCTGCTGGCCCAGCGGGTCGGGCGTGTCGGGAAAGAAATGCTCCTTGGCCTTGTGGCCCAGCACCACCAGCGGCGCGAGCTCGCGGTCCTCGGCCGCGGTGTAGTAGCGGCCCTGGGCCAGGCGCCAGTGGTGCACCGCGGGCATGCGTTCGCTGGCCGCGAAGACATAGATCTGGCGGTCCACGTTGCCGCGGCGCACGGTGATCGGATCGCCGATCACGGGCATCACGGTGCCTATCTGCGGCAGCGCGGCGAGCGCGTCCAGGTCTTCGGGCGTGATCTGGCCCGCAGGCCCGCCCGTGGGCGGCGCCTTGCTGCCCATGTACATGATGGTCGTGCCCAGCGTGCCCATCTGGGCGACGATCTTCTGGCGCGCGCCTTCGCCTATGGCCAGCATCACGATCACCGAGGCCACGCCGATGACGATGCCCAGCAGCGTCAGCACGGTGCGCGAGCGGTTGATGCGCATGCCGCGCCAGGCGGTGCGCGCGGCTTCGCGCAGGTCCTGCCACAGCGAGGCGCCTTCGTCGCCCGCGGCGCGCGCCATGTCGAGCACCGGCAGGGCCATGAGCGCGCGGCGCGGGTCGCTGGCGCTGTCGGCAACGATGTCGCCGTCGTGGATCTCGATCACGCGCTGGGCCTGCGCGGCCACCGTGCGGTCATGGGTGATCAGCACGATGGTGTGGCCGGCGTCGGCGAGTTCGTTGAGCAGGCGCATGACTTCGGCGCCGCTCTTCGAATCGAGCGCGCCCGTGGGCTCGTCGGCCAGGATGATGCGCCCGCCGTTCATCAGCGCGCGCGCGATCGACACGCGCTGCTGCTGGCCGCCCGACAGCTGGTTGGGCCGGTTGTGCAGCTTGTCGCCCATGCCCAGGCGCTCGAGCAGCGCCGCCGCGCGGCGCGCGCGCGCCTCGCCCGACATGCCGGCATAGATGGCCGGCATCTCGACGTTCTCGCTGGCCGATTCGGTGGCGATCAGGTGGTAGCCCTGGAACACGAAGCCAAAGGCCTCGCGCCGCAGCCAGGCCTTTTCATCGGCGTCCAGCGACGCGACATCGCGGCCGTTGAAAAGATAGGTGCCGCTGCTGGGCTGGTCCAGGCAGCCGAGCAGATTCATCAGCGTCGACTTGCCCGAACCCGAGGCGCCGACGATGGCCACGAACTCGCCCGCGTGAATTGTCAGGTCTATGCCGTGCAGCACTTCGACTTCGGGCTGCTGGCCGTCTGCGTCCTGCGCGCCGCCATAGCGCTTGCGTATGCCGCGCAGCTCGATCAGCGGCGTGATGCTGGCTACCACTGGAATCTCCGCACGCCGCTGTCGGGCGGCGCCTCGCCGGTGATCAGGCGTTCGCCCTCCTCCAGGCCGCCGGTCACTTCGGCGAGCAGCCGGTTGCGCGTGCCCAGCTGCACGCGGCGCACTTCGACCAGCTGGTCGGGCGACTTCTCGGCCAGGATGCGCGCCTCATAGGCGCCCGATTCGCCGTCGAGCGCCGTGAACGCGGCCAGCGGCGCCGTGAGCACGCCCTTGACGGCGGCCGACACGAACGTGACCTGGGCCGTCATCTGCGGCATCAGCGCGCCGTCGGGGTTGTCGACGTCGAACAGCACCGTGTACTGCACGGCCTTGGTGCCCGCGGGCGGCATGCCGCCCTGTGCGGCCGCAGGCGCGCCCACCGCCGCCGACGGCGCGGGCAGCACCTGGCGCACCGTGCCGCTCCAGCGCCGGCGGTCGCTGCCCAGCGTGCTGAAGTAGGCGGGCATGCCCGACTTCACCTGGCGTATGTCGGCTTCCGACACATCGGTCCAGACCGTCATGCGGCTCAGGTCGGCAATGCGCAGCACCGTGGGCGTCTGGTAGGTCGCGTTGAGCGTCTGGCCTTCCTTCACATCGAGACCGGTGACCGTGCCGGCAATCGGCGCGTAGATGCGCGTATAGCCCAGGCGCGCCTCGTCGGCGCGCAGGCTGGCCGCGGTCTGCTTGATCTGCGCTTCGTATTGCGCGATGCGCGCCGCCGCGGACTTGAGCGTTGCCGCCGCGGTCTGCAGGTCTTCGAGGCGCGTGGCTTCGTCGCTGGCCAGCTGCTGCTGGCGCGCGTGCTGCTGCTGCGCGAGTTCATGCTGGGCGCGCGCGTCGTCGGCCTGGGCGCGCAGGCTGGCGATCTGCGCCTGGCCGGCCTCGACGGTGGCCGCCAGCACGCTGGCATCGATCTCGGCCAGCAGCTGGCCCTTCTCGACCGCGTCGCCGGCGCGCACCAGCAGGCGCGTGATCTGGCCCGAGACCTGGGCGCCCACATCGACCGAGCGCAGCGGCTGCAGCGTGCCTATGGCGGCCACGCTGGCCTCGATGTCGCCCTTGGCGACGGTCACGGTCTGCCACGGCGAGGCCGCGGCCGGGCGCAGCGCCAGCCACAGCCCGCCGAGCGCGACCACGGCCGCCAGCGGTATCAAATAGCGCGCGGCGCGAGGGCGGCGGCGCAAGGAACGCGAATCAGGCGAAGTCATTTCAGCGAGGCACCTCAAAGCTCAGCGTGGCCGTGTGGCGCACGTCGGTGTACTTCTTGCCGTCCAGCGTCACCGCGCCGTTGTCCACGCGCGCCGAGACTTCGAGCACGTAGAGACCCGGGAACGAAGGCTCGAAGCTGACCGTGCCGTCCTTGGCGGGCGTCAGCACGCGGCGCCAGCCTTCGGAGGTGTCGACATTGACCTGGCTGGCCGCGACCGGACGGCCCTTGAACACCAGCTGGAAGGTATTGCCGCCGGCTTCGGTGGGCACCAGTTCGAGGTCGTTGACGGCCTTGGTCTCGCTGCGGCCGAACTTGGCCTGAAAGTAGGTGAGCACGCCATCGGTGTCGGTGCGGGTCGCGGTGAAGCGCGCATCGCCCGGCGCCGCCGGCGTGAACGCAAAGTGATTGGCCGCGGTCTCCAGCGCCAGCGGCTGGCCTTCGGGCGCGACCGGCTTGGCATCGCGCAGCGCAGGCAGTTGCGCCAGCGGCTTGGGCAGTTCGCCGGCAAACACGCGCGCCTGGGCGCCAGCGCGCTGCAGCCAGAGGTAGTCGGCATGGGCCGACTGGGCCAGCGACAGGGACAGCGCGAGCACGGCCAGGGCGGGCGCAACGCTGCGGGAAATACGGAATGCGGTCATGGGATGAACGGAAATGAAAGGGATCTGAGCGGCTCAGCGCGGGCGCAGCGCCTGTACAAGGCGCGCGGCCAGCGCCGTCATGTCGGCAACCGGCTGCTGGCCGTCGCTGGCCAGCACCACCACGGTGGCGCCTGCGGCTGTCACGGCCTGGGCGAGTTCGGGCGTCGGCTCCTCGTGGTGCAGCACCGCGGCCACGCCTTCGCTGCGGATCAGCGCGGCCAGGGCCTGGGGATCGGTGCTGCCCGGCACCAGTTCGAGATTGAAGGCCGAAGCCAGGTAATCGAGGCGCGGCGACAGCGACACCACGGTCAGGTTGGGCGCGGCCAGCAGCGCGGTCTCGGTCTGGCCCGACAGCGCGACCAACTGCTGCTTGAGCGCCGCGAGATTGCGCGCCAGCACGGGCGCGTCCTGGGGCGCAAGCCGCTCCAGATCCGCGGCAACGATGTCGGCCATGCGGCCCAGATTCACCGGGTGCAGCCAGGGATAGCTGCCCAGCTCCGCGCCCGGCTGCAGCGCAATGCCCGGCAGCGCGCCGTCGATGGGCCGCGCGGCGTCGATCTCGACAATGCGGATATTGGCGCGGCGCGCCAGCGGGAACAAAGGGTCCTGCGGCCACAGCGAACGCAGCGTGATCACCGCGTCGGACCGGGCCGCGGCCTGGGCCAGCGCCTTGGCGCCACGGCCTTCGAAGTAGGCCAGCTGGCGCGCGGGCGGCAGATTGGCCGGCGCGGCGCGCGCCAGCGTGATGCCGCTGCCTTCGGTCAGCTGCGCGGCCAGGCCATGGGCCACGGGGTGGCCGACAAGAACCTGAACCGACTTGGC
>NZ_JAVWWA010000003.1:39284-92410 GCF_036666375.1 Comamonas sp.
GGCCGGCGCCTGCGCCTGCGCCGTCACGGCCGTGAACAGGGTCGCCGCGGTGGCGAGAAGCAGAGTCAACAAGGGTTTCACGACGGCTGTCCTTTCAATCCGGGAACCAGGCCGCGCAGGATCGCGGCCAGCATGAATACCGCCCCGGCCACCAGGATGATGGCCGCGCCCGAAGGCAGGGGCAGAGCGAATTCGATGGGCAGCAGAATGCCCGCAAGCGTGCTGAACGTGGCGATCAGCACGCTGAGCCAGAAGAAGCCGCGCAGCGACTGGCTCAGCAGCCTGGCGGCCGCGGCCGGAATCACCAGCAGCGCGCCGACCAGGATCGCGCCTATGACCTTGACCGAAGCCACGGTCACCACCGTCACCAGCACCACGAACAGATAGTCCATGGCCTTGACCGGAACGCCGCGCACCGCCGCCAGCTGCGGGTTGAAGCTGGCCAGCATCAGCCGGTTGTAGTTGGGCAGGCTCAGCGCCACGGTGAGCGCCGCGACCACGGCCAGCACCGCGAGATCCTGGCTGTTGACGGTCAGCACCGAGCCGAACAGCACGTTCTCCAGGATGTGGATGTTGATGCGTCCCGACAGCAGCAGCAGCAGGCTCGCGCCCAGCGCCAGCGACACCGACAGGAACACGCCGATCAGCGTGTCGGGCGTGAGTCCGGTGCGGTTGCGCAGGTAGTTGAGGCTGATGCCGAACAGCAGGCAGTAGCCGAACAGGCTGCCGTAGGGCCCGGTATAGGGCTCGCCCAGCAGGATGCCTATCGCCACGCCGGTCAGCGCCGAATGGCCCACGGCTTCGGAGAAGAACGCGAAGCGCTTGACCACGACCAGCGTGCCCAGGCCGCCCAGCACCGGGCCTATGATCAGGCCGGCCAGCACGGCATTGACGACAAAGCCGTAGGTCAGCGCACCGGGCAGCGCGCCGGCTTCGGCCCAGCCTTGAATGGCCAGGCGCAGGGTATCGAAGAACGTCATGCTGCGGCCTCCTGGCCCTTGGCGGCGCGCGGCCGGGTGGAAAACAGATCGAGCAGGGTCTGCGGCGTCAGCACTTCGCGCGGCGGGCCGTCGAACAGCACGCCGCGGTTCAGCCCGGTCACATGGTCGGCCAGCCGGCCCACGGCTTCGAGGTCGTGTTCGACCCAGAACACCGTCACGCCGGCCTTCTTCCAGTCGACCAGCAGCTGCTCGAACACGCGCGCGCCGGCCTCGTCCAGCGCGGCCATGGGCTCATCGAGCACCAGCAGCGACGGCGCCGGCACCAGGCCCTGGGCCAGCAGCACGCGCTGGCGCTCGCCGCCCGACAGCGCGCCCATGCGCCGGCGGCGCTTGTCGGCCATGCCCACGCGCTCCAGCGCCGCGGTGATCTCGTCGACGCGCGCACGCGCAAAGCCCAGGAACGCGGGCTTGCGCTGGGTCATCGCGGCCATGAAGTCGTCGACGGTCATCGGCAGTCCGGCGTCGAACGCCAGCGCCTGGGGCACATAGCCCATCACTGCGGGCGCGCCCTGCCACTCCAGCGCCACGCGGCCCTGGTGCGGCGTCTGCCCCAGCAAGGTCTTGATCAGCGAGCTCTTGCCCGCGCCGTTGGGCCCGACCAGCGCATGCACGCTGCCCGGCACGACGCGCAGCGAGACATCGCGCAGCACCGTGGTCTGGCCCAGCCTGAGCCCCACGCCATCGAACGCGATTGCCGGTCCCTGCGACGGCGTCATTGGCCGGCCTCGCGGATGGCGCGCACCACGGTGGCGAGATTCTTCGCCGTGTCCTGCTCGAACTTCTGCGCGGTGTAGTCGCCGTAAGAGATGTGCGTCAGCGCATACAGGCGCACGCCGGTCTCGCGGCGAATGGTGTCGACATAGGCCGATGGAAAGTCCATCTCCGAGAAGATCACCTTCACATCCAGATTGCGCATCTGGTCTATGGTGGCCTTGAGCTGGGCCGGGCTGGGTTCTATGCCATGCGCCGGCTCGACCACGGCCGTGACTTCCAGGCCGAACTCGCGCAGCAGATAGTCGTAGGCGCCGTGGATGGTCGCCACGCGCAGGCTGCGGCCCGGCGCCTGCGCCAGTCCCGCGAGCGCATCGGCGCGCAGCTTGCGCAGCTTCTGGCCATAGACACGCGCATTCGTGCGGTAGGCCTCGGCGTTGGCGGGATCGAGCTTGCCGAGCTCGCGCGCAATGGTGTTGACCTGGGCAATCGACGCCGCCACCGACAGGAAAGTGTGCGGGTTCACGACCTGGCCCGAGCTGTCCTTGCCGCTGCGGCCGGCATTGGCCGACGCGCCTACGGCGGCCAGCAGCGGCACCTGGGCATTGGCCTCGATCACCGGCAGCTTGGGCTTGCTGCTGGCGGCAATCATGCGTTCGGCGAAGTCGTCATGGCCAATGCCGTTGAGCACCACCACATCGAGTCCGCCGATGCGCTTGATGTCCTCGGCGCGCGGCTCGTAGGCATGCGGGTTGAAGCCGGCCGGAATCAGCGGCACGACTTCGGCCAGGTCACCGACGATGTTGCTCACATAGCTGTAGTACGGGTGCAGCGTGATGCCAATGCGCAGACGGCGCGCCTGGGCGGACAGGGGCAGAAGCGTCAGCGCGGTGGTGGCGGCCAGGCCGGTCTGCAGCAAACGGCGGCGGCTGAAAATGGGGGACATGGGCGTACGACTCCAACGAAAGGGCACGCTGCGCGCAGGCAGCGAAAAAGCATCAGGGGAAAAAGCGGCGACGCGGCGATGAGTGGCGCTAGCGCTGCTGGCGGGTCACGCCCGCATCGAAGCGCGCAACGACCTGGCGCCAGCCGGCGCGCGTGAGCTGCGCGGCGTCCAGCGCCGCGGGTGCGGCCTGGGCGCTGCGATGCATCCAGATGTCGGGCTGGTCTTCGGCCGCATGCTCGGCGTGGTCATGCCCATGCGCGGGCGCGGCCACGCGCAGCAGCACCGAAGCCGCGACGGCGCTGTCGGCGCTCAGGCCCAGATAGCCCTGGGTCTGGCCGTCGGCAAGCAGCGTCCAGACATGGGCGCCGCGCTGCGCGCTGCTCGCGTCCTGCGCGAACGGCGGCAGGCCCATGTCGGCCAATGCGGCGACCGCGGGCAGGCGCGGCGCGCCCGCGCGCTCGGCATCGATCTCTTCGAGCGCGATGCGCAGGTCGGCGTAGATGCCCTGCTCGGCGGCTGTCAGGTCACGGCGTGCATCGAGCTGGTGGGCCGCCACCGCATGGCTTTGCGCGGGCGCGGCGCGCAGCGTCACCACCGTGCCGGCCACGGCCAGTATCAGCGCGCAGCCGGCCAGCACGGCCAGCGTCTCGTTGCCGGCGCCGGCCGGCCGCACGATCTGGGTGCTCATGCTCATCGCGCCGCGCCGGCAACGATCTCGGCGTGATCGACTTCGACCACATGGCCGGGACCGGCATCGAACAGCACGAAGAAATCGCCCTTGGGCTTCTTGAAGCTCAGCATCGAGCTCTTGTCGAGCTTGCCCGACACCAGCACCTTGTCCTCGTAGCTCATCACGTCAAGCCGCACGCCGGGCGCGAGCGAGCCGTCGGAAAACGCGCCGCGGCACTGGATGGTGTCGGCCGAGATCTGGCGGCATTCGACCACCGGGTTGTGCGCGAAGGCCGAGGCCGACAGCAGCAGCGCGCCGGCAGCCAGCGCCTGGCGCGCGCGGCAAACAAAGTGGAGAGATGTCATTTCAATGGCCTTTCTATTGGGCTGGCTGCGGGGCCTGGCGCCCGGCTTGCGGCTTGTCTTCGCGTTGCTTGAACCAGGCCACCGTCGCCGGCGACACATCGGCCAGGCGCACCGGTGCCTGGTGCATTTCGCCGTCCTTGCCGACCACGGTGAGCCACAGCATGCTGTCGGCCGTGGTGTTGGCCGGCAGCTGGATGTCGACAGTGCGGTTCCAGCGCGCGCCGTTGAGCACGATGCCGGCGGCGCGCAGCGAGCGCGGCTTGTTGACCTTGAGATAGGCGGCGCGGATCTGCGCGTCGCAGTCCTCGCAAAAACGCACCTGGTAGGACTTCATGGGAATGTCCATGGCCACCAGATCGGGCACGTTGTGGTTGCTTTCGGCCAGGCGGAAGCTCCACGGCCCGACCTGGCCGGCAAACGCATCGGCGCGCAGCAGCGGCGCGATCGGCGTCGCCTTGAGGGCCAGCAGGAAGACCACGGGCACGGCGGCCAGCAGCGCGGCGGCCAGCCAGCGGCGCAGGCGCGGCGGCGCGGGCGGCAGGGCGGCGGCCTGCGCGGTGCGCGCCCGGCGCGCCGCCGCACGCTGCTGCGGCTGCCAGGGCCACTTGGGAAACGCGAACACCAGCGCCAGCGCGGCGATGCTGAGCCAGCCCAGCCACAGCGTGATGCCCACGCCCGTGCCCATGGCGCCAATGCCCAGCGCCAGCGCGATCGCCAGCAGCGCCCAGCCGATGGCGCGCGCCAGCAGCCGCCACTGCGGCGCGGGCAGGCGGCCCAGCAGATGCTCGGCATGGCGTTCGGTGGCCAGCGCCAGCGCGGCAAAGCCCGCGAGGCTGATCAGCAGGATTGCAAGATGCACCGGTGTCATGCCGCGCCTCCGTTCTTGAGCAGCCAGGCCAGCGCCGCGACCACGGCGGTGATCAGCACGATGCCGACCCAGGCGCGCGTGGCGCTGCGCGCCACGAACACCCAGATCACGGCCACGCTGTAGATCGCGAAGCTCAGCATGCTGGCCCACAGCAGCGCCTGGGGCTGGGGTCCGGGCCAGACCAGGGCCAGCAGCACGGTCGCGGCCGAAGCCAGCGCATAGCCGCCGAAAGCCGCGGCAATCACGCGCGAGGCCACCGCCAGGCGGTAGGCGCGAGTCAATGGAACAGCGTTGCTCATGCGGCACTCCCTTCGTGCACTGGCATTGCGGCCGCGGCCTTGGCTGCAGCGCGTGCAGGGTCGAGCCGGCGTTTGACCTTCACGGCCATCAGCGCCAGCAGCGCGGCCAGCCCCCACATCGTCAGGTCGAAGCCCGCGAACACCCAGTCGCCGGCGCGCAGGCTGTTGAGCAGATGCCTGTCGGTGGTCAATGCATTGACCACGGGCACCAGCGCATAGGCCGCGCAGCCCGCCCAGAACAGTTCTATCCAGGCGCGGTGCAGCGGCCGCGCCAGCGCGTAGAACAGCGTTGCGAGCCAGACCGCGAACATGCTGTGCACTTCCCAGGCCGGGCGGTCGGTGATGTCCAGCGGCAGCAGGCGGTTGGCGAGGAAATACGCGGCCACGGCCAGCGGCAGGCCGGCAATGGTGGCGACATTGAGGTTCTCGACCAGGCGCACGCCGAAGTGCTCCTGGCCTTCGAAGCCGCTGCCCAGATGGTGCTTGCGGCGCTTGACGGTCCACAGCACCATGCCGGTGCCTATCATCGCGCAGCCCAGCAGGCCCGCGAGGAAGTACACCCAGCGGCCCCAGGCGCCGACAAACAGGCCTTCATGCAGGTTGAGCATCACGCTCTGCGTGGTGCGCGCCGCGCCGCCCGCAAGCGGCTCGGGGTCCAGCGACTCGCCGCTGCGCGCATCGAAACGCAGCGTGTCGGAGCGGTGGATATCGAGCGAGCCTTCGTTGACGCGGTTGAGCGTGAGGGCCAGCCGCTCGCCCTCTCCCTGGTGGTGCATCAAGGTGATGCTGCGCACCTTGCCCGGGCCCCAGACGGCCTCGGCCTTTTCCACCAGCGGAGTCAGCGCGGTCTCGGGACGCGTCACGGCCACGGACTTGCGGTTGAACTCGGGAAACAGCTCCGAGAAATACGGCTTGCGGCTTTGCTGGTCGCTGCCGTAGAGCGCGTTGATGCCCGCGGGCATGTACGAATACATGAAGAACACCAGGCCGCTGTAGGTGATCATCAGAAAGAACGGCAGCGCCATCACGCTCACCGCGTTGTGCGCGTCCAGCCAGCTGCGCTGGCCCTTGCCGGGACGGAAAGTGAAGAAGTCCTTGAAGATCTTCTTGTGCGTGATCACGCCGGTGACGATGGCCATCAGCATCAGCATGGTGCAGATGCCGACGATGCGAATGCCTAGGTCGAAATCCACGTAGTGCAGCAGATAGTGCATGCGGTACAGCGTGTTGCCGCCGGCCGTGGCGCGCGGCTCCACGCCCGAAGGCAGGACCGCGCCGGTGTTCACGTCGAGCCGCTCGCTGCCCGCGGGGCCGAAGTCATGGCCCTCGGGCGGCATCTCCTGCCAGGCGATGCCGAACTCCTGCCAGTTGCGCGACGGCACCGAGTCATGCGGCAGGTTGATGCGCCAGTTCGCGGCGCCCGGAGCGATCTGCTGCAGGCGATCGAGCGCGCGATCGAACGCGCCGGCGCGGTCAGTCAGCGCAATCTCCTCGACCATGGGCCGCTCGGGTTGCATCCAGCGCGTGATTTCCGTCTGGAAATAGCCGGGCGTGCCGGTGACGAAGACAAAGAACAGCACCCAGCCGACGATCAGACCGGTCCAGGTGTGCAGCCAGGAAGTGCACTGGCGAAGCGAAGAAAACATGGGCGTGCTCCGGCTCAGGAAATGGTGATTGCCGGCACGGCCCAGCGCAGCGCGCCGCGCGCCTGCGGGCCCGTCTGCGCGGCCTTGAGCGTGAACGAGCGCGCACGCACCGTGGCAATGGTCAGGCCGGTGCGCGCCAGCAGCAGCTCCAGCGCTTCCTGCGGCGTATAGGCGCCATAGACGGCGACGGCTTCGCGCCCGGAAAGCAGGGCTTCGTGGAACAGCACCTGGGACTGGGTCTGCAGACCGAAGGCGCGCAGCGCGCTCACCAGGGGCTGGGCAGGAATGCTCACGGCAACGCGCGATTCCTGCACGCCCGCGTGGCGCGGCGGCTGCGGCGCGGGCTGGAGGTCCTGCGCCGCAGCCGGCAGCAGCACGCCACAGGCCAGCCAGGCCATCACCGTGGATGCCGGATATCCCCGCCCTGCCCGCCCCCTGCTGGAGTGGGCGCTCTCGCTGCCTTGACCTTGCCGCATTGCACTGTTTCCATCTTCGTACGGCGTCTGGTCGAAGCGGCTTGGCAGGAAGTCGCCCCGTTTCCGGGAAGCATCAGCCCACTGCAAGCACTTCGCGCCAGGCGCGCGCTGTGTTCGTGGCTGTTGGCGGAAGAACGAAGGTCACCCTTCTGGTCCGTGGCTGGCAGCCGGAGCATGGAAGAATTTCCGCGCCCTCAATAGGTAGAACGGAAATCGGCGCAAACATGGAACCCGTGGAATGCAAATAATTGCTATTTATTTTTTGCAGCGTGAGGTAGGGGTCCGCAACTGGCGATTGCGAGGTGCAAGGCTTACGGCCACAAGCCTTTCGTCGCCAACCGTTCGTCCTGAGCGAGGTAGGCGAGGCGAGGCCTCACAAGGCGTTGGCTCACCCCGTTCGTCCTGAACCTGTCGAAGGATGAACGGCCTGCGCTCCAGGCATGAGGACAGGCCGACGCGACCGGCCAGACAAGCTCACCACGAACGCGGTGTTTGAGGCCCGCGCCGAACTGGCACGGCGCAGCCTCAACGCCTGGAAATGCGCCAGTTGCCCACAGGATCGCGCTCGACGCGCACCGGCACCACGTCGGGCAGCGCCTGGATGAAGTCATCGGCCGAGTGGATCATGAGGAAGCCCGAGATCGTCATGGCCTTCAAGCCTTCGTCATCGACCACCACCGACTTGCCCAGGTAGCGCCCCAGTTCCTGCGCGACTTCGCCCAGCGTGGTGCGGCTGAAATGGATCTGCCCCGTGCGCCAGCGGCCCACTTCCTCGGGCGCGGCGCGCAGGCTCTGGTGATTGCCGGTGGCGGTGTCGATCGCGACACCGACGCCCGGGCCCAGCAGCAGCGCGGGGTCGGTCGTCACGCTGCGTCGCGGCTGCACTTCGACCTTGCCTTCAAGCACCTTGACGGTCAATTGCTGCGCCGTGGCGCGCACGTTGAACGCCGTGCCGACCACGCGCACGCGGCTGTCGCCGCGGTCGATCGTGAACGGCTGATTGGCATTGGGTGCGACGCGAAAGAAGGCCTCGCCTTCGCCCATCAGCACTTCGCGCCGGCGCGGGAAGTAGCGCACCTGCACCGCCGTGCCCACGTTGAGCGCAATCTGCGAGCCGTCGGGCAGATCGACCGCGCGCGTCTCGCCCGGGCCGGTGGCGACATCGAGGCGGTAGCTGGGAGTTGCATCCCAGCGGAACCAGCCCGCCGCGACCAGCGCCACGCAGGTCGCGGCAAGCACCGGCGCAAAACTGCGCCGGCGCGCGGGTGTGAGCCAGGGCAGCCAGCGCAGGCCGGCCGCGGGCACCGCGCCTGCCGTCGACCGTGCTGGCGTGGCGCAAGTCGCGCTGCGGTATTGCTTCAGCTGGCCGGCGAGCTGCACGGTATGGCCCATCGAATCCATGATGTCGCGGCGCGCGGGATCGGCGGCCAGCCAGACCTGCAGCGCGCGTTCGTCGGCGGCCGTCCAGCCGGCCTGGGCGCGGCGCACGCACCAGTCGGCCACCTCGCGGTGCAGCTGCAGCAGCGCGCTGTGGGTCGTGCCCGCGGGAATGGGCTTCATGGAGCGTCCCCGTCGGCGGCGTCGGCCGCTTCTTCGGCACCGCTGAGCACCACATGCATCTGGCGCATCTGCGCACTGCTGGCATAGCTCACGCGCACCTGGCAGTAGGCCAGGCCGCGGCTCAGATGCTTGACCACCATGCGCGTGGAAATGCCCATGCGCAGCGCGGTCTCCTCGACCGTATGGCCTTCTATGCGGTGCAGCGTGAACGCTTCGCGCTGGCGCGCGGGCAGCTCCTGTATGGCCTGATCGAGCCGGGCCAGCAGTTGGGAATGGGCCGCGTGGGCAGCGGTGTGGCCGGCGTCGGTAGACAGGTCGGGCGTGTCGGAATCCTCTTCGAGCGCGACGCGCTGCAGGCCTTCGCGCTGCGCGCTCTTGCGCCAGCCATCGATGGCGACATTGCGCGCGGCGCGGCGCAGATAAGGCTGCTCGTCGCCCGGCGCAATCGACTTGCCGGTCGCGGCCAGGCGCGCAAACACTTCCTGCGTCGCGTCCTCGACTTCGGCGGCCGAGCCGAAATAGCGGCGCATCATGCGCGCCAGCGGAGCGCGCCAGCGGGCATAGAGATGCCCCAGCTGATCGCTCGCGGTCGGCGGCGGCGTGCCTTCGCCCGGCATGAAGTCGCGTTTCATGCCCTGCCCCCAGGCTTCAGCGGCCACGCCGATGCGCGCCTTGAACCCGTCATGGCATGCAGTCGCGCGGCAGAAGAAATGGTTGAAGCGGGCAAGAAGATCCGACACAGATGAACGCCGGGTGCGGCACAGGTGGCGACATTCTACTGAGAACCGTTCGCATATGGAAACGTGCATCGCCCTGCCAGCCTGTCGTCATGGCGCAGTCAGCGCAGCTTGCGCACTTCGGTATCCGCGGCACGCAGCACCCGGCCATCGCCGGCCTGCGGCGCCATGCGCGCCAGCGGCCGGCCCGCGCGTTTGTCGACGAGCTGCGAATGCGCTTCGCCCTTGGCGAACAGGTGGCGTTCCCCCCATTGGCGCAAGGCCACGACGACAGGAAACAGGCTTTCGCCCCTGGCCGTCAGCACGTATTCCTGGTAGGCGCTGCCATCGGATGCGGCCCGGGTTTCGAGAATGCCCGCGTCCACCAGCTTGCGCAGCCGGTCCGAAAGAATATTGCGCGCCATGCCCAGGCTGCGCTGGAAGTCGCTGAACCGGCTTATGCCATCGAATGCATCGCGCACGATCAGCATGGACCAGCGATCGCCGACGAGATCGACGCTGCGCGCGACCGGACAGGGTTCGTCTGCGGAGAGATTGCGACTCGGCATGCGGCGTTCCATCAAATGAGTTGGTTGCATTTTAAAACCATCATGCCTAGAATTCAACTGGTTTTGTTTTGAAACCAGATTGAAGAAACGGCCCGTGATGCAAACCCCTGCCCCCGCTTCCCCGAATCCTGTGGCCATGCCGCGCTCGCTGGTGCTGCTGTTTGCCGCCGCCAGCGGCCTGAGCGTCGCCAACGTCTATTACGCCCAGCCGCTGCTCGACGCGCTGGCCGCCGACTTCGGCATCAGTCATGCAGCCGTCGGCGGCGTGGTCAGCGCGACCCAGCTCGGCTCGGCGCTGGCGCTGCTGCTGCTGGTGCCGCTGGGCGATCGCCTGGACCGGCGCCGTCTGATGGGCGCGCAGCTGCTGGCTCTGGTCGCGGCGCTGTTGCTGGTCGCGAACGCGCCCTCGGCGCGCGTGCTGCTGCTGGGAATGCTGGGCGTGGGCCTGCTGGGCACGGCCATGACGCAGGGGCTGATCGCCTATGCCGCCAGCGCCGCCGCGCCGCATGAACAGGGCCGGGTCGTGGGCGGCGCACAAGGCGGGGTGTTCATCGGCCTGCTGCTGGCGCGCGTGTTCGCGGGCGGCGTCAACGACCTGGCCGGCTGGCGCGGCGTGTATGTCGGCGCGGCGGCGCTGATGCTCATGGTCGCGCTGCCGCTGTGGCGCCGCCTGCCGGCCCTGCCCGCCCCGGCGATGCGCAGCAGCTACTTCCGCTTGATCGCGTCGATGCTCACGCTGCTGCGCCAGGAGCGCGTGCTGCAGATCCGCGGCATGCTGGCCTTGCTGATGTTTGCCGCGTTCAACATCTTCTGGAGCGCGCTGGTGCTGCCGCTGAGCGCGCCGCCATTCGCGCTCTCGCACACGGCCATAGGCGCTTTCGGGCTGGTGGGCGTGGTCGGCGCGCTCGCGGCAGCGCGCGCCGGGCAATGGGCGGACCGCGGCCGGGGCCAGCGCACCAGCGCCGCGGCCCTGCTGGCGCTGCTGCTCGCCTGGTGGCCGCTGGCGCTGATGGGCTGGTCGCTGTGGGCGCTGGTGCTGGGCATCGTGCTGCTCGACCTGGGCGGCCAGGCCTTGCATGTGACCAACCAGAGCCTGATCTTGCGCACCCGGCCCGACGCCCATGGCCGGCTCGTCGGGCTCTACATGCTGTTCTACGCGGTCGGCAGCGGGCTGGGCGCGATCGCCTCCACGGTCACCTATGCGCATGCGGGCTGGCAAGGCGTGTGCGCGCTGGGCGCGGGCGTGAGCCTGCTGGCGCTGATCTTCTGGGGGGCCACTTTGCGCTGCATGCCCGGGCCCGCGCGGCCGTGAAGCGCTGTCGGCAGACAGGGCTGCTGCAGGCGAAACTCACAAAAATAAACAGGAAGGGATTTCCATTATGGAAATGTTTTCCGGATTTATTACATTTTGTCCATGCTGCAACACAAGGCAGCAATGCGCGCCTGAGTCTTTCCAAAGCACCTGTTCGACACAACTTCAACGGAGACAGCGAATGAGATCTTTCCAGCGGAAATTTGCCTACACCGCCATGGCGGCGGCCCTGCTTGCCGGCCTGAGCGCCTGCGGCGGCGACGACAACAACGAGCCGCCCAAGGACGAGGAGGCGGCGGTCGACAGCAGCTTCGACCCCTACTACAACGTCTGCCGCGGCACCGACTCCAAGTGCTACAACGACTGGGGCGCGTTTGCCTCCACGCCCAACCGCGTGCTGATCTATTCGCGCACCGCGGGACCGCGCCACGCCAACCTGGGCACGCCCATGGCCGCGGGGCTGAACCCCGAGATGAACGCCGACAACGTCATGCAGGCGGGCCTCAAGCGCATGATGGAAGAAGCCGGCATACAGGCCGACTGGACCGAAGACGTGACGGTGCTCGCCGGGCGCATCAACAACTACAAGACCGTGATCTTCGCGAGCTCCAACCGCGACACGCTGTGGAACGAAGCCGTGGCCACGGGCAATGACGCGGCGCGCACCGCGCTGCGCAACTACATGCGCCGCGGCGGCGGCTTCGTCGGCCTGCACAACGCGTTCGGCGCCGAGTACAACTGGCCCTACTACGAAGGCCTGCTGGGCAATGCCAACTTCTACAACCACGGCCCGAACCGCGACGGCGTGGTGAAGATCATGGGCCAGGACCCGTCCACGCAAGGCGTGGCGCTGAGCTTCGCGTTCAAGGACGAGTGGTACAACCTCGCGCCGTTCCCGACCAACGTGAAGTTCCTGGCCCAGGTCGACACCTCCACGCTGAACCCGCTCACGGCCGCGCCCCATCCCGGCCACAAGGACTTCCACCCCGTCGCCTGGTGCCAGTACTACGACGGCGGCCGCGCCTGGCTCAGCACGCTGGGCCATGCCGCCGACCACTTCACCGCGAACTCCGCGGCGCCGGGCGCGCAGGACTTCCAGAAGATGGTGGTGCAGGCCGTCAAGTCCACCATGGGCCTGACCGACTTCTGCACCAGCTCCCCCGCCACGCCGGCCAAGTAAGCCCAGCGCCCACTTTGGAGGAAATCCGTGAAATCTCGCTCTTACACGCTTTCTGCGATTGCAGCGGCCATCATCTGCCTGCCCGTGGTGCTCATAGGCTGCGGCGGCAATGGGGATGACAAGCCGGCCGTCACGCCGCCGCCGACGGCGGATCTCAACGACTGCTGCACGCCCGGCGGCAAGGATTTCCCCAAGGTCGGCGGAAACCTCGGCAACCAGAACTACAGCGCGCTGTCCGCGCTGGAGAAGAAGAACATCGCCCAGCTCGGCGGCGCCTGGGTCAACCGCGTCGAAGGCGGGCTGAACACCGGCACCAACCAGAGCACGACGGTGGTCGTCGACGGTGTCATTTATCTCGAGACCGCGCTGGGCAATGTGGTCGCGGTCGACGGCAAGACCGGCGTCACCAAGTGGAAATGGGAAACCCCGCATGGCACCATCACCCGCCGCGGCGTGGCCGTGGCCAAGGACCTGGGCCTGGTCTACACGGTGGCCAAGGGCAACCGCCTGGTGGCGCTGAAGATCGCCACCGGCGAAGTCGCCTGGACCAAGGAATATCCCAACGACACGGCCGACGCCAACTACCTGGGCTCGGTGCAGAAAGTGGCGCTGGTCTACCACGACAAGCGCCTGTACATAGGCACCAACGACGGCAACCGCGGCGCGGCCTTCACCGCCGACGCCACCGACGGCAAGGTGCTCAATGTGTTCTGGGGCGTGCCCAAGCCCGGCACCAAGGGCTACGACACCTGGGGCGGCGCGGCCGAGGCCGACCGCACGGGTGCCACGCCCTGGATACACCCGGCCGTGGACCCCGAACTCAAGCTGGTCTACTGGACTTTCGGCAATGTGCGCGGCGGCTCGTCGCAGGACGGCTCCAAGCGCCCCGGCCTGAACCTGTTCGCCAACTCCATCGTCGCCCTCGACACGGTCACGGGCGAGTACAGATGGCACTTCCAGTCGGTGCACCACGACATCTGGGACATGGACAACGTGATGTCGCCGGTGCTCGCCGACGTGAAGATCGACGGCGTGCTGCGCAAGATCGTGATCTACGGCAGCAAGACCGGCATGTACTACATCCTCGACCGCAAGGACGGCTCGGCGCCGCTGGGCATCGATGAGGTGCCGGTCAAGCAGGACGCGCGCCAGGCCACCTGGCCCACGCAGCCGATTCCGCGCCAGGGCGCATGGACCGAGACCTGCGTGGTCGATCAGCAGCTCGGCACGGCCGTGCCCGGCGACCCGAACCGCGCCATCCCGAACTACCAGAAGGGCTGCCTGTTCGACCCGCACTGGGACATCCCTATCCTGTCGGTGCCCGGCCACGGCGGCGGCGCCAACTGGAACCACCAGTCGTTCAGCCCCAAGACCGGACTGGTCTACACCGGCTATGGCTATGTGGGCGCAGCGCACTCGCTGACCGAGGCCAGCAACGGCCTGCGCCCGCCGGGCACCTACCAGACCGGCGGCGTGGTCGCCGTCGACCCGAGCACCAACCGCGTGCGCTGGAAGAAGGCCATGCCCTACTCGCTGGCCCATGGCAACGGCATCCTGTCCACGGCCAGCAACCTGCTGTTCATAGGCCAGCCCGACGGCAACCTGATTGCCATGGACGGCGACAACGGCAACGAAGTCTGGCGCTTCCAGACCGGCGCCTCGATCAATGCCAGCCCGGTCAGCTACGAGATCGACGGCGAGCAGTACATCGCGGTGTTTGCGGGCGGCTCGTCCATCCCCTACAGCGATGCGCCGCGCGGCGACTTCCTGTGGGCGTTCAAGGTCGGCGGCAAGGTCGCGCCCGCGGCCACGCCCACGCCGCCGCTGGTGCGCCGGCCGGTGTCCGGCTCGGCCGTCAGCGGTGCGAGCCTGCCCACGCCCAACACCGTCTATCTGGGCCGGGTGCAGACCGCGACCAATGCCCCCGGAGCGCAGGAATCGACGGCCGTCAACGCCATGACGCCGACCTTCATGACAGTGCCGCTGAACACCACCGTGACGTTCAAGAACCCCGAGGGCAATGCCAACGAGCATTGCGCCACGCAGTTCTTCGAAGGCGTGTTCAACTTCCGCCTCAAGCCCGGCGAGTCGGCCAACTACAAGTTCACGCAGCCCGGCGAGTACTTCTACAACGACTGCCACAGCCCGCGGCCCACGGGCAAGATCGTCGTCGCCGACAAGTGAGCCCTCGGGGCGCGCGCGCCCCCGCAACGAAGAAGCCTGCGAGGCATGCCATCGCAGGCTTTTTCATTCGCGCGGCGCGCGCGCCACGGCTCACTGCGTCATTGCAGGCAGGCGGTGCAGCGTTGCCTTGAGCGCCGCAAAGCACTCGGCGTCTATCGCCGTGCCCACGGACTCGCCCATGATTTCCAGCGTCTTGTCGACAGGAATCGCACCGCGATAGGGGCGCGCCGCGGTGATCGCGTCGAAGATGTCGGCGCAGGTGATGATGCGCGTTTCGAGATCGATATCCTGCGCCGAAAGTCCCCGGGGATAGCCCTGGCCGTCGAGACGTTCATGATGGGCGCCCGCGATGCGCGCCAGCTCGCCAAACGCATCGATGCGCGACAGGATGGCTTCGGTGTACATCGCATGGGTGCGCACCACGGCCCACTCCTCGGCATCGAGCTTGCCCGGCTTGTCGAGAATGCTGTTGCTCACGCCCAGCTTGCCGATGTCGTGCAGCAGCGCCGCGCGCTTGAGCCAGCGGCGCCGGTCGGCATCCAGGCCCATGGTCTCGGCCATCAGATCGACATACAGCGCCACGCGCGCGCTGTGGCCGCTGGTGTAGGGGCTCTTGGAATCGACGACCTGGCCGAACGCCGTGGCGATGTCGTCGAGGTAATCCTCGTCCAGCGGCACCAGATGGGAAGCGGGCTCGAGCGCCAGCACCGCGGCGTCGATGTCCGCCCCCGCGAGCTGTGCCCAGAACGCGTCGTCGGCGACCGCGCTGAACGCATCGATCAATTCAGGGTCCAGCCACTGGCCGCGGCGGCGCTGCAATTCGGCCAGCGCGGCCTGCGGCCCGCCGCCGGTGTGAAACACATCGGCCACCTGGGCGAGCAGCGCAATGCGCGAATACAAGGGTATCGCCTGGCCGGCGAGCCCGTCGGGCCGGCCCTTGCCGTTGAAATGCTCGTCAAGGTGGTAGATGCCCTGGGCCACCGTCTCGGGAAAGCGCAGCAGGCGCGCGATCTCTGCGCCGCGCTGGCAGCGCGTCTGGATCAGCTCGTCGGCCAGCTCCTTGCCGTTGCGCAGGATGTTCATCACCGCGCGAAAGCGCTCGGCCAGCGGCGCGCGCAGGCCCGTGTGCGAGAGCACGAAATTGAGCACCTGGGGCAGGCTGTCGCCCACGGTCTTGAAGTCGTGCTTGAACGCCAGATCGTTGGTCAGGTAGAGCTCGCAGATGCGCGCCGCATTGCTGCTGCAGCCCAGGTCCTTGAGCAGCAAGGTGTAGTACAGGCCCCAGAGTTCATCGTCCGACATCCCCAGGCGCCGCCCCACATGCATGCCAATCCAGCAGCAGCGGGTGCAGTGTCCCTCGGGTTGTCCTTCGGTGATGTCGAGCGCATGGCTCAAGGCAGAAATCAATTCTGAGAGGCGCAATCCGGGCATGGGTCAAATGGCAAAGGTTTCCGAACCGATGTACTTTTTACATCGTGTCACACCGAAGTCTGCTCCATATCGAAAGACCGTGCCCTAAGCATGCCCTCACTTCTTCAAGCTGTTCTGCAAGCGCTGCACTGCTGCCTTGGTCTGCTCCACATGCTCTGCCGGATCGGAACCCACATGGGCAAACTTGATCCGGCTGTCCTGGCCGATGACATACGAGATGCGGTCGGCGCGCTGGGGATTGGCCGCGGCCGAGGCATCGTAGGCGCGAATGGTGCGCGCCTGGGGATCGGAGGCGACCGCAAACTGGTCGCGGCAGGCTTCGGTGGAAAAGCGCTGCAAGGTGGCGATGTCGTCATGCGACATGCCCACGACCTGCGCGCCCAGCGCATTGAACTGCGGCGAGGCTTCGGCAAACGCATGCGCCTCGAGCGTGCAGCCCTGGGTGAAGGCCTTGGGGAAGAAATACAGCACCACCGGCCCCTTGGCCAGCGCGGCTTTCATGTCGAACGCGAAAGGCTTGCCGGCAACGGCCGCCTGGGTGGTGAACGCCGGGGCCGCATCGCCCACCTTGAGCACCGCATGCGCGGCCGGAGAGAACAGGGCCGCGAGCAGCGCGGCCGCGGAAAATGCGGTGGAGAGGCCAGAGCCGGTAGTGCGCATGGGAGCTTTCTTCCAATGGTGGATGCGGCCATTGTCCAGGCTTTTGCCCAGGCACGGTCATAGTTCCTGCGCGGCCGCAATGAACTCACAATGGGGTTCTACATCACCTGGAGAATTTGACAATGACAGACAAGAAGGTAGCGGTCATCACGGGCGCAGGCTCCGGCGTAGGCAAGGCCGTGGCCCAGGCATTGCTTGCGGCAGGCTTTCATGTGGTGCTTGCCGGGCGCCGCGCCGAGCTGCTCGAGCAGGTCAAGACAGAAGCGCAGACGCAGCACGGCCTGGGCGAGCGCGTGCACTGCGTGCCCACCGATGTGAGCGACCCCGAAGCCGTCGCCGCGCTGTTCGCGAGCGCGGTCGCGAAGTTCGGCCGCGTCGACCTGCTGTTCAACAACGCGGGCCGCGGCAACCCTCCGGGGTCCTTCGTCGACTGGACGCCGGATCAATGGCGCGAAGTGGTCGATGTGAATCTCAACGGCATGTTCTATTGCCTGCAGCAGGCCTTCAAGGTGATGCAGGGCCAGAGCCCCCAGGGCGGACGCATCATCAACAACGGCTCGATCTCCGCGCATGCGCCGCGCCCCAACTCCATTGCCTACACTGCGACCAAGCATGCGGTGATGGGGCTGACCAAGACGGCTGCGCTCGACGGGCGCCCGTACAACATCGCCGTCGGGCAGATCGACATCGGCAATGCGATGACCGACCTGGCGTCGCGCATGGCCAAGGGCGTGCCCCAGGCCAATGGCGACATCGCGGTCGAGCCCATGATCGATGTCGCGGTCGTCGGCCAGTCGGTGCTCTACATGGCCAGCCTGCCGCTCGAAGCCAACGTGCTGTTCCACACCGTCATGGCGACCAAGATGCCTTTCGTCGGCCGCGGCTGACAGCGCTTCGCCTAGGCCGGGTTCTCGGCCAGTGCCTGCGGGCTGCGCGCCACCACGATGCGCCCCTTGCCGGCCCGCTTGGCGGCGTACATCGCCTCGTCGGCCAGCTGCAGCAGCTGCGCCGATGAGTCGTCGGCCGCGAGATTGAGCGCCAGGCCCATGCTTGCGCCGACATGCACCACGGCGCCATGCTGCAGCCGTATGGGCTGGCTGATGGCCGCCAGGCAGCGCTCCATGATCTCCACGGCTTCCTGGGTCGAGCCCAGGCCGGCAAGCAGCACGACGAACTCGTCGCCGCCCAGCCGGGCCACGCAATCGGAAGCCCGCGCCTGGGCCTTGAGCCGCGCGGCGACGACCTGCAGCACTTCGTCGCCGGCATCGTGACCATGCGTGTCGTTGACCAGCTTGAAGCCGTCGAGATCCATGAAACACAAGGCCACCAGCGCCTGTGCGGAATGGGTAGCGGCGGACAAAGCCTGCTCCAGCGTCTGCTCCAGCGCGCGGCGATTGGCCAGGCCCGTGAGCGCATCATGCGTGGCCAGATGCCGCGCGGTCTGCTCGTCTCGCTTGAGGCCGTCGATGTCGACGAAGATCCACAGCGACTCCACGTCGTTGAGCCGCGCGCCGCTCACGTCCGCCCACAGCGTCTGGCCATCGCTGCTCAGCAGCTGTATCTGGGTGTGGAACTTGCCCGCGGCGCGCAGCGCGGCATAGGCCTGCTCGCCCACCTGCTGGTAAATGGCTTCATCGGCATAGATGATACGGATCGGTGCGCCCTGCAGGTCGCCGGCCGAGCGTTTGACCAGCCGCTGCATCGCCTGGTTGGTCCACAGCACCTTGCGGTCGCGCAGCCGCGCCATGCCGATCAGGTCGTTGTCGATGAACAGCTCCTGCTCCTTGAGCAGTTCCGTCATCCTGATCTTCGCCAGCCGCTCGCGCGCCTGCAGCCGGTACAGGCTCACCGAGCCCAGCGCGATCAGCAGAATGCACAGTCCCGTGAGCCCCCAGGCGCGCCAGGCGGACGCGCGCCACATCGCCAGATAGGTCTCGGTGCCCAGACCGGCGGCGACCGTCAGCGGATAGTTGGTCAGCCGCTGGTAGGCGGTGATGCGCTCCACGCCATCGAGCAGCGTGGGCGTGATGTACCAGCCATGTTCGGGATTGCTGCGCAGCGCCGCGTGGTATTGCGCGGACACCAGGTCGTCGCCCAGGCCTTGCTCGGAGTCGGGCTGGTTCGCATTGAAGCGCGCGACCAGGCGCGCATCGTCGGTGCGCAGCGCCATGGCGCTGTCCGGTCCCAGCGATTGCTGGCTGAACAGCCGCTGGAAATGCTCGGCCGCGACGACGGCATAGACCACGCCCTGAAAGCCGCCATCCGCGTCCTGCAGCCGCCGGGCCAGCACGATGGCCCATTTGTCGAAGGACAGGCTCACCAGCGGCGAGGACACGACCATCTGGTCCGTATCCCGGGCCTGCTCGAAATACGGCCGGCTCTCGATCGAGAACGGCACGGTGACTTCGCTGGGCACCAGCAGCACCTGGCCGTCGGGACCCGTGGTCCTGAGCGCCGTCACGAACGGAATCAGCGCGCGCTGTTCCTGCAGCGCTTCCTCGAGTGCGGATTGCGCCGCGGGCAGGCCGTCGATGGAACGCATGCGAAACCGGTTCGTAATGGACGACAGCGCGTTGTCCACGAGCCGCAGCTCCGCCGTGAGCTCCAGCCCCAGACTGCGGGCCTGATTGCGCGTCACGGCGACGCCCAGGTCCATGTCGGCCTGGTAGTTGGCATGCAGGTTCAATCCGGTCGCAAGGCACAGCAGGCATGCCACCAGCAGATTGCCGAGAACGATGCGCCGCAGCACTGTTTTGGAAATCCTCAGACTCATACCGCTTTGTCGTGAATGCGATGCAGCGCATCGGGTTGCAATTCGCCTGGCGACACGCGCGCCCAGGCACGGCGACTCTTCAACCGGCAGTTTGCCGGTTTACGCGGAAATTGAACAGTCTGCAGCAACCGGGCGGGCGCTTGCGCCGGTGCCAGGCTCCGCAATTTGCGGGCCGCTCTTCCTCCCAAAAAAAATGCCTGCCATGGGAAACATGGCAGGCGCGGTTCGCCGCAGGACCCAGGGCAGGCGCCGCTGCCGGCCCGCAGCGCCGACCCGCGCCCGGCGTCAGAAGGCGTACTTGACCGCCGCCATCACATTGCGCGGCGCACCATACATTGCACCGTAGTTGCTCAGGCCGCTGTAGTAACGCTTGTCGAAAACGTTGTTCAGATGCAGCGCCACCGACAGCTGCCGGCTCACGGCGTAGCGCGCCATCAGGTTGACGACGGCATGGCTCTTTTGCGCCGGCTCGCCCACATAGCCGTATTCGCTTTGCCAGTTGACACCGCCGCCTATGGTCAGCGGATGGAGTTCGCCGCGCAACCGGTAAGTGGTGAACAGCTTGAGCCCGTGGCGCGGAATCGGGGTGTTGGCGCGCGTACCATCGGCATCCTTGCTCGAGGTATAGGCATAACCGGCACTCATGTTCCAGCCCTTGGCGACTTCACCCGCAGCCTCGAGTTCCAGGCCCTGGGTGGTGATGCCCTGCAGCGCATCATAGGCGTCCGTGCCCGCGTTGTAGACCGCCAGGTTGTCCTGCCTGGAACGGAAGACCGCGAGGCTGGTGATGAGCCGACCGTCCAGCCAGCCGGCCTTGACGCCGGCTTCGTAGCTTGTGCCCTGCTCGGGGGCCAGTGGCCGGTTGCTCCCGTCGCGCACCGATGCGGCCTGGGGCTGAAACACCTGGGTGTAGTTGCCGTAAAGCGACCAGCGCTCGTCCAGTGCATGCACCAGCCCCGCATAGGGCACGACCACGCCGCGCTCGCGCAGCTCGGTGCGGCTTTGCGCACCGGCCACGGTGGTGGTGTCGGCCACGCGTTTCCAGTCGATCGCGCGCGCGCCCGTGATCAGCGTGGTCGATTCGCCCAGGCTCCAGCGTGCAGTGACATAGGCGCTGAGCTGGTTTTCCCTGGTCGCGGTATCGCTGGCCTTGACGAAAACCGGCACGTTGGCATTGCCGTCCCAGTCATGCAGGTTGCCTATGCTGCCGTCGTAGCCAGTCCATGGTCCCATCCAGCCGCCGTAGTCGCCGGTGTCCCTGTGCAGCTGGGACAGCGAGACGCCGGCCACTGCTTCGTGCGCGCGCCCAAACAGCGAGAACGGCCCGTTCAGCTGCGCATCGACACTGTTCTGGCGGTCCGTGCTTTGCCAGCGCACAGGCCACAGCGCGCCGCCCAGACCCGTGGCCTGGTCTATGCTGCCGGTCAGAAAGTACAGCGCGCTGTCGTATGCCGAGCGCAGATGCGCATAGTCGATCTTGGCATGCCAGCCGGTGCCGAAGTCATGTGCCAGCGAGGCGAACACGCTGTTCACTTGCGGCGCGTGGTAGGCCCAGTTGGGTCCGATGTTGATCGAGCGCGCGAAGTTCGTCGCCACGCCATTGCTGTAGGTCAACGGGAAACCGGTGCGCATCGACGCATCATGCCTGTCCGACTGCGCGCTGAAACCTGCGGTCAGCAGGGTCGAGGGCGCCAGGTCCAATTCCACGATGCCGTAGACCACATCGCTCTTCTTCTGGTAACGGTCTATCCAAGAATGCTGCTGCTTGGCGTCGACCACCAGCCGGCCGCGCAGGCTCGCGCTGTCATTGAGCGGCGAGGAGATGTCGGCCCCGACGCCATAGCGATCCCAGCTGCCGGCCTCGGCGCTGACGCTGATCTGGCGCTCGGCCATGGGGCGCTTGCGGACCATGTTGATGCTGGCCGACGGATTGCCCATGCCGCTCATCAGCCCGTTCGCGCCGCGCACGACTTCAATGCGGTCGTACATGACGGTGTTCTGCATCGAGCCCGCCACCGCGCTGGGCATGCCATCGAGCAGGTAGTTGGAGACGGAAAAACCGCGTGACCAGATGCCTTCCAGATCCGTTCCCATTCCCTGGCGGAACGCGGTGACGCCGGTGGTGAACTCCAGTACCTCGTTCACGGTGTCGAGGTGCTGGTCGTCGAGCCGCTGGCGCGTGATCACCGAGACCGATTGCGGCGTCTCCTTCGCACCCAGCGCCAGCGGCGTTCCGGTCGCGCTGCGGCCCAGGGCGCGGTAGCTGCCCGTGCCTTCGGTGGCGCCGCCGGGCTCGGCCTGCGCGCTCACACGCACTTCCGCGAGCGCGCTGGCCGCGCCCACGGCGGGCGTGACCCGCACCAGATAACCCCCACCCGCGCGCGGCACCGCATCCAGCCCGGTTCCCGCCAGCAGCGCGGCCAGGGCCTGGGCCACGGTCATCTCGCCTTGCACGCCCGGGCTTTGCCTGCCCGCCGTATCCGCAGTGAACAGCGACAGCATGATCCCGGCCTCGACGCCGAAGCGGTTGAGCGTGGCCGTCAGTGGTCCGGCGGGAATGTCATAGCGCTGCGTTGCCGCGGCCTGGGCATGGGCGCATGGCGCAGCGATCAGGCAGGCTGCCGCGGGCAATGTCAGCACCATCGGGCGCAGGGCGAAGGCCAGGCGCGTGGCGCGCAAAATCGGGTGGTGACCCATGATGTTCTCTCTGTCTGTAAGGGGTGGTCGACGAAATGCAGCGCCATGCATGGCGCTTCACCTCCATTGCCCCGCGAGACGGGAAAAGTGATCAGCAAAGGTCCCAGAAATTACCGCGGCTGCACGCTGACCCAGTAACGCGTGGCCGTGCGCAGGGCCAGGGGCTGGGTTGCCAGCAGCATGTCGAGCACGCGGTCGGTGTCCGCGAGCGGGTAGGTGCCGCTGATCGGCAGGCGCGCGACCACGGGATCGCACCCCAGATAGCCGGGGCGATGGCGCGCAAGCTCCGCGAGGAACTCGGCCAGCGGCATGTCCTGCGCCACCAGCATGCCGCGCGTCCAGGCGATGGCGCTGGCGTCGGCCCTTTCAGCAGTCTCGGCGTGCTGCGCATCAAAGCGCACCTGCTCCCCTTTGGAAAGAATGAAGCGGCGCGCCGGGCTGCGCTGCGGCGTGATTTCCGTCTGTCCTTCGAACAGCATGACCTGGGTGCTGCCCAGGCCGCGCTCGCGCACGGCAAAGCGCGTTCCCAAAGCACGGATGCGGCCATGGCGGGTTTCGACCACCAGCGGCTGGGCAAGCGCGGTCGAGCCGGGCGCCGTGGTCACGAGGATCTCGCCGGCGCGCAAGCGCAGCAGGCGCCAGCGCTCGTCGTATTGCACGTCCAGCGCACTGCGGGCGTTGAGTTCCAGCTGCGTGCCGTCGGGCAAAGTGATGGCGCGGCGTTCAGCCGTGCCCGTGCTTTCATCGGCGCCGGCCAGCCAGACGCCCGAAGTTTCGCCCTGCGCCTGCCACGCCAGCGTGCCCGCCGCGGCGCCGCTGAACAGCAGCAGCGCCAGATTGCGCAGCGCCACGCGCCGGCCGCGCCCGGCGCTGCGCGCCGCATGCGCCAGGGCCGCGCTGGCCGCAGTTCCGGCCAGCGGCTGCAGTTGCAGTCCCATGGCCTCTATGCGCTGCCAGGCGCGCTCGTGGTCGGCATGCGCCTGGCGCCAGGCCTGCAGGCGCTGGTTCAATTGTCGGCGCGCGTGCGCAGTGAGTTCGTCCGACTGCAACTCCACCAGCCAAAGAGCGGCCTGTTGCTGCACCGCGGGCGCAATGGCGGCGCTCATGCCGCGGCATCGTTCAGGAAGCAGACCTGCACCACGGCCCGGGCGATGTAGCGCCGTGCGGTCGGCAGCGAAACGCCCAGCTCGACGGCGATATCGGCCTGCCTCATGCCCTCGATCTGCGACAGCAGGAATGCCTGGCGCACGGGCAAGGGCAGTTCGCCCAGCAGCCGGTCGATCTCTACCAGGGCTTCCAGCACGATGGCGCGCCGTTCGGGCGAGATCGCAGTGGGTTGCGGCTGCAGCGCCAGCGTCTCCAGGTAGGCCTGCTCGATCGCGCGGCGGCGGTAAAGATTGGCCGCGAGTCCCTGCGCAATGGTGACCAGCATGGCGCGCGGCTCACGCAGCGCACGGATCTCCTGTACGTCGCGCCCCATGAGCCGCAGATAGGCGTCCTGGGCCAGATCGGCCGCGTCGAAGGCATTGCCCAGCTTTCTGCGCAGCCACGCCTGCAGCCAGCGGTGATGATCCGAGTACAGCGTGGTGATCTCGCGGCTGACTACGCTGTCGAGAGCGGGCATAAGGGAAGGATTGGGCGGATTGCAAAGCCTGACGAACGCTGCGAGCGCCATCAGTAATAATTCTTATTTGCATTTTAGCGCCGCATTTCAACGATGCGCAAAGCAGTTCAAGGAACTGCCGCACAAACGCCCCCTGGCTGCGAACGAGGCCCGGACTGCACCGGCCATCTGCGGCGCGAAACGCGGGCAAGAGGCAAAGGCAGGCAGTCCGTTCGACAACTGCGCCATTGCTGCGGGCGGAATCGGCAAATCCGCGCTGGCGACAGGCAAAAAAAAGCCAACCGCGAAGGTTGGCTTTTGCCCAACCCGCAAGGGCTGGATTTTTGGTGGGCCTCCCGTGAGTCGAACACGGCACCAACGGATTATGAGTCCGCTGCTCTAACCAAGCATGAGCTAGAGGCCCTTGACTGGGCGCCTGAATGCACAAGGCATTTCAGCAAAACTCGACTATTGTAGAGCCTATCTGCGATGACTCAAGGCATTGGTGACCAGCTTCGATGTGATATCGACGATCTGGATCATCTTGTCGTAGTGCATGCGCGTCGGGCCGATCACGCCCAGGGTGCCGACGATCTTGCCGTCGACTTCGTAGGGCGCGCTCACGATGGACAGTTCCTCGAACGGCACGACATGGCTTTCGCCGCCGATGTAGATGCGCACGCCCTCGGCCTGGCTGGAGATGTCGAGCAGGCGCAGGATCTGGGTTTTCTGCTCGAACAGGTCGAACGCGCGCCGCAGGTGGTCCATGTCGCTGGAGAAGTCGCTCACGGCCAGCAGGTTGCGCTCGCCCGAGATCACCACATCGGCCTCGTTGCTCTGGTCTTCGCTGCCCACATTGACGGCCGCCTGCATCAGCGCCGCGACTTCGCCGCGCAGCAGTTCGACTTCGCCCTTGAGGCGCTCGCGCACCTGCTCCATGGCCAGGCCCGCATAATTGGCATTGAGGAAGTTCGCGGCCTCGACCAGCTGCGACGAGGTGTAGTCGACTTCGGTGAAGATCACGCGGTTCTGCACGTCGCCCTCGGGCGAGACGATGATCACCAGGAAACGTTTTTCGGACAGCCGCACGAACTCGATCTGGCGGAACACCGAAGTGCGCTTGGGCACCATCACCACACCGACAAACTGCGACAGGCTCGACAGCAGATGCGCCGCGTTGGCGATGACTTTCTGCGGTTGTTCAGCCGGCAGCGCGGGCGCGTGGAAGTCGTCGCGCTGCACTGTCAACATGGTGTCGACGAACAAGCGGTAACCTTTGGCCGTGGGAATGCGGCCCGCCGAGGTGTGCGGGCTGACGATCAGCCCCAGTTCCTCAAGGTCGGACATCACATTGCGTATCGTCGCAGGCGACAATTCAAGGCCCGAGGCACGCGAAAGCGTGCGTGAACCTATGGGCTGGCCGTCGGCGATGTAGCGCTCGACCAGCGCTTTGAGTAACAACTTGGCACGGTCATCGAGCATGTAGTGATTTTAATGATGTAATTTCAAAATGACGTCTAAGTTCCGCCGAGTCGCACTGATCGGGAAATACCAGTCGCCCGCATCCAGCAGCGCCAGCCCCGACAGCGCACGCCACGCGCTGCAGGATATTGCCAGCTTTGTCAGCAGCCAGGGATGCGAAGTCATTGTCGACGCCGAAACCGCCAGAAACGCGGGCATACAGAATTACCGTTCGATGGATGTCGACGGCCTGGGAGCGCACTGCGACCTGGGCCTGGTCGTCGGCGGCGACGGCACCATGCTGGGCATAGGCCGCCACATGGCGCGCTACGGCACGCCGCTGATAGGCATCAACCAGGGGCGCCTGGGCTTCGTCACGGACATCCCGCTCGAAGATTACCAGACCACCCTCACGCCCATGCTCCAAGGGGAATACGAGGAAGACCTGCGGCCCATGATCCTGGCGCGCGTGATGCGCGGCGATCAGTTGGTGTTCGAGGCGCTGGCAATGAACGACGTCGTGGTCAATCGCGGTGCCACATCGGGCATGGTCGAGCTGCGCGTCGAAGTCGGCGGCCACTTCGTCGCCAACCAGCGCGCCGACGGCCTGATCATCGCCACGCCCACGGGCTCGACCGCCTATGCGCTGTCGGTCGGCGGGCCGATGATGCACCCGTCGATTCCCGGCTGGGTCATGGCGCCGATCGCGCCGCACACCTTCTCCAACCGCCCCATCGTGCTGTCGGATGCGACCGAAGTCGTGATCGAAGTCGTCGGCGGGCGCGATGTCAGCGCCAATTTCGACATGCAGTCGCTGGCCTCGCTGCTGCACGGCGACCGCATTCTGGTGACCAAGGCCGAGCATTCGGTGCGCTTCCTGCATCCCAAGGGCTGGAACTACTTCGCCACGCTGCGCAAGAAGCTCGGCTGGAACGAGGGAGTCAACTGAGATGGGTCTCAAACGCATTGCGCTGCGCGACTTCGTCATCGTCCAGGCGCTGGACCTCGACCTGCATGGCGGCTTCACGGCGCTGACCGGCGAGACCGGCGCGGGCAAATCCATTCTGATCGACGCCGTGCAGCTTGCGCTGGGCGCGCGCGCCGACGCCGGCGTGGTGCGCGAAGGCGCGCCCCAGGCCGATATCTGCGCCGAGTTCGAATGCCCGGCGCGGCTCAAGCCCTGGCTGGAACAAGGCGGCTTCGCGCTCGAGGACAGCCTGCTGCTGCGCCGCGTGATCGACGCCCAGGGCCGCAGCCGCGCCTGGATCAATGGCGCGCCGGCCACGGCCACGCAGCTGCGCACCGTGGGCGAGCAGCTGCTCGACATCCATGGCCAGCACGCCTGGCAAAGCCTCACGCGCCCCGACGCGGCGCGCGAACTGCTCGACGCCTACGCCGGCCTGCAGACCCAGCCGCTGCGCAATCTCTGGACCGTGTGGCGCAATGCGCGCCAGGCGCTGGAGCACGCGATTGCCGCGCAGGACACCTTGCAGCGCGAACGCGAACGCCTGCAGTGGCAGATCAGCGAAGTCGAAAAGCTCGACCCGGGTGAAGACGAATGGGAAGAGCTCAACGCCCAGCACACGCGGCTGTCGCATGCCCAGGCGCTGCTCGACACCGCGCAGGGCGCGCTGTTCGCGATCGAGGACGATGAAACCGGCGGCCTCGCGGCGCTGGGCCGCGCGCACAGCGACCTGCAGGACCAGGAGCACCTGGACCCCGAATTCAAGGAAATCGCCGAAGTGCTGGCCTCGGGCCTGGCGCAGATCAGCGATGCACGCCACTCGCTGCAGACCTATCTGCGGCGCACCGAACTCGACCCCGAACGGCTGGCCGAACTCGACAGCCGGCTGTCGCTGTGGATGCAGCTCGCGCGCCGCTACAAGCGCCTGCCGGCCGAACTGCCGCAGCTGTACGCAGGCTGGAAGGAAGAATTGCGCCAGCTCGACGCCGTGGTCGACATCGCGGGCCTGCGCGCCCAGGTCGATGCGGGCTATGCCGCCTACGAACAGGCCGCCAAGGCGCTGTCGCAGCAGCGCGCCAAGGCCGCGCCCAAGCTGTCGCGCGCCATCACCCAGGCCATGCAGGGCCTGGGAATGCAGGGCGGGCGCTTCGAGGTTGCGCAGACCGCGGCCGACGAACCCGGCCCGCACGGCATGGATACGCTCGCGTTTCTGGTTGCCGGCCATCCCGGCGCCAGCCCCAAGCCCATAGGCAAGGTGGCATCGGGCGGCGAGCTCTCGCGCATCTCGCTGGCGATCGCGGTCACGACCAGCGAACTGGGTGAAGCCTCGACGCTGATCTTCGACGAAGTGGACTCGGGCGTGGGCGGGGCCGTGGCAGAAACCGTGGGCAAGCTGATGCACAAGCTCGGCCGCGACCGCCAGGTGCTGGCCGTGACCCATCTGCCCCAGGTCGCGGCCTGCGCCGATCACCATCTGGTCGTTGCCAAGAAGCGCGACAAGCAGGCCACCACGAGCACCGTCACCGCGCTCGTGCCCGAGACGCGCGTGGCCGAAGTCGCGCGCATGCTCGGCGGCGAGCGCCTGTCCGAAACCACCATGGCACACGCGCGCGAAATGCTGCAGCAAGCGACCGTGCCGGCGCGCAAAGGTTGATGCATGTCACTTGAAATCGTGTTGGTCACCGGCATGTCCGGTTCCGGAAAATCCGTGGCGCTGCATGCGCTCGAGGACGCAGGCTACTACTGCGTCGACAACCTGCCGCCCGAGCTGCTGGCCTCGTTCGTCGCGCTCGAGCATGCACACCATGGCAACCGCGTGGCCATCGCCATCGACGCGCGCAGCGCCACCGGACTGCCGCAGCTGCCGGCGCAGCTGGCGCTGCTGCGCAGCCAGGGCGCGGTGGTGCAGTCGCTGTTTCTCGACGCCACCACCGGCACGCTGGTGCGGCGCTTTTCGGAAACCCGGCGCCGCCACCCGCTGTCGGGCGACGAGCTGCAGCATGGCCGCCGCGCGCTGGTGCAGACCATCGAATGGGAGCGCGAACTGCTGGCCGACCTGCGCGAGCAGTCGCAGGTGATAGACACCAGCACCATACGGCCGTCGCAGCTGCAAAGCTATGTGAAGAGCCTGGTGACCCTGCCCCAGGGACAGATGACGCTGGTGTTCCAGTCGTTCGGTTTCAAGTACGGCCTGCCGGCCGACTGCGACTACCTTTTCGATGTGCGCATGCTGCCCAATCCGTACTACGACACCGAGCTGCGGCCTTTTTCGGGCAAGGATGCGGCAGTGCAGGCCTTCCTGCGCCAGCAGCCCGAAGTGCAGCAGATGCAGCAGCAGATCGCGCAGTTCTTCGAGCACTGGCTGCCCTTGCTCGAGCAGAACCACCGCAGCTATGTCACCGTGGCCATTGGTTGCACCGGCGGCCAGCACCGCTCGGTCTACCTGGTCGAACAGCTCGCCGCGCATTTCGGCAAGGACTGGCCCACGCTGACCCGGCACCGCGAACTCGACGCGCGCACTCCCGCCGCGGAAATCTAGCCTTCGCGCTCGAGCAGCTTGCGGACTGGCGCGGGCAGGCCCATGTCGGTCCACTGGGCGCGCGTATACCAGTCATCGGCTTCGGGCTCGGCCGTGCCTATGCGTGCCACCACCGCATGCAGGTGCAGATCGCGGTGCGTGAGCACATGCAGGAAAGCGGGCTGGTGCTCCAGCTGCACGCCGCCCTGCGGCCAGCGCGCCTGCACGGCGGCTTCGAGCGCCGCCGCATCCTCGAACACCGGCGGGCTGTAGAGCCCGGCCCAGATGCCCGTGGACGGCCGCTTGGCCAGGCCTATGCGCCCGGCGCTGTCCTGGGCCACGAGCAGCCACCACGACTGGGAACTGCGCTTGAGCTTGCGCGTGCGCACCGGATAGTCCTCGGGATTGCCGGCGCGCGCCGCGCGGCACTGGCTTTGCAGCGGGCACAGCAGGCAGGCCGGCTTGCGCGGCAGGCACAGGCTCGCGCCCAGGTCCATCATGCCCTGCGTGTAGCGCGGCATCGCGTCCTGCAGATCGAGTTCGCGCGGATCGGGGCACAGCTCGGTGGCCAGATCCCACAGCGTGCGCTCGTTGCGCGCCACGGCCAGATCGGCATCGAACGCCAGCACGCGCGTGAGCACGCGCCGCACATTGGCGTCGAGAATCGGCACACGCTCGGAAAAGCAGAACGCGGCAATCGCGCCCGCGGTCGAGCGGCCTATTCCGGGCAGCGTCGCGAGCTGCTCGGCGGTCTCGGGAAAGCGCCCGCCGTGCAGCGCCATCACGGCCTTTGCGCACTTGTGCAGATTGCGCGCGCGGCTGTAGTAACCCAGGCCGCTCCACAGCGCCAGCACCGCGTCCTCGGGCGCGGCCGCAAGGCTGGCGACATCGGGAAACTGGGCGAGAAAGCGCGGGTAGTAGCCGAGCACGGTCGCGACCTGGGTCTGCTGCAGCATGATCTCGGAAAGCCAGACCCGGTAGGGGTCGCGCGTTTGCTGCCACGGCAGATGATTGCGGCCATGCGAGGCCTGCCACTGCACGACGGCAGCGGCGATCGAGGAAGTCGTCAAAATCAGATTACCGATGTGGGGTCTTGTTCTGCAGGCGTTGAATGCGGCGCCGGCGGCACGGGCGGCTCTAACAGCTCCCGGCACAGCTGGGCCAACTGCTCGGTCAGCGCCGCGATCTCCTGCTCGGCGGCATCGATTTCGGCGATGCGCTCGACCAGGCTGCTGGCCGCGAGCTGGATGCGGTCCACCGCTTCTATGCGGCGCGTGAAACTGCGCTTGCGCTCTTTCCATTGTGCATCGAGTTGCACCATCGCCGATTGGCTCCACAGCGAGAGCTCCTGGCCGGCGGCGCCAAACACGCCCGCCAGGCGCTCGGCCAGCGCGCGGATCAGGCGCTGCGAATAATCTGCGCGCGCGAGCTGCAGCGCATGGCCCAGGCCCAGGTAATGCAGGTAGCCGCGCTCGATCTGCGCCAGGTCGCGCGCCAGATCCTGCAAGGGCCAGGACGCGGTCGCCTGCAGCGAAAAGCCGAACTCGGCATTGAGCGCGCGAAACGAGGCGACCACCATCTGCTGCAGTTCGCCGGCATCGACCAGCACCTGGTCGACCGCGGCGCGCAGCTGTTCGAACGTCGCGACATAGGCCTTGCGCGCGCCGAGCTTGAGGCCGCCGCGCGCCAGCGACTCGCGCAGCGGCGCGAGCCTGGCCTCGATCGCGGCCGCGCCCAGCGACTGCAGCACGCTCTGCAGCGTGCGCGCCTGCACGCTGCGCAGCGCCTGGATGCGCGCCGCGCTGGCGTCGAACTCCGCCTGCTCCTGCTCTATGCGCGCGCGCATGGAGACGATCACGCTGGAATTCTTGCCGCGCAGGCTGCGCAGCTCGGCCATCTGGTCGTCGAGATCGCGCCGGCGTATGGTGAGCCGGCGCACCACTTCGGTCTGCAGATGGGCGACGCCGGTGGCGACGGCCGCGCGCAGAACATGCTGGCGCTGGCCCATGATGCCTTCGGACAGCGCCTGCTCGAACGCCATCAGCCCGCTGGCGCGCAGCAGCGCGTCGTCGGCGGCGATCTTCGCGACCAGGCCTTTTTGCGCCGACACCGCGAGCACGCGCTCGAGCGACAGGCCCAGCGTCTGCGCCGATATCGCGCGCTGGCGCTGAATCTGCGCATGCACCTGCTGGCCGGTGCTGAGCCGGTCCCACAGCGTATCGATCTTGTTGAGCACCACCAGCCGCGACAGATCGCCGCTGTCGCTGGGCGCGAGATGCGCGCGCCAGACGGCCAGGTCGGACTGCGTCACGCCGGTGTCGGCGGCAATCAGGAACACCACCGCATGCGCCTGGGGAATCAGGTTCACGGTCAGTTCGGGCTCGGCGCCGACGGCGTTCAGGCCGGGCGTGTCGAGAATCACCAGCCCCTCGCGCAGCAAGGGGTGGGGCAGGTTGATCAGCGCATGGCGCCACATCGGAACTTCGACCAGGCCCTGTTCATCGAGCACCGGCTGCTCGTTGGGATGGGCTTCATCCTGCCAGAAGCCCCAGGCGCGGGCCTGGGACAGCGGCACGCGGCGCGTTTCGGCCACCTTGGCGAGCATTTGCGCAAGCTGCGCGCTGTCGTCGACATCGAGCGGCCACTGCTGCCAGGCTTCGGGCCGCAGCCGCCATTCGGCCAGGCTGGGCGCATGTTCGCGGGTTTCCACGGGCAGCAGGCGCAGGCAGGGCGCCAGCCCTTCGTCCCAGCCCAGCTCCGCCGGACACATGGTGGTGCGGCCCGCGCCCGCGGGCATCAGGCGCCGGCCGTAGCCCGCGAAGAACACTGCATTGATCAGCTCGGACTTGCCGCGCGAGAACTCGGCGACGAAAGCCACCGTGACCTTGTCGCCGCGCACCTGGGCCTGCAGGCGCTGCAGGCGCTCGTCGACCGCCGCGTCCAGCAGTTCGTGGCCCGAAAGCCATTCGCGCAACTGATGCAGCTGCCGTGCGAAATCACGGCGCCAGCTGCCGTGCTGATCGAACTGCGCATTGAATGGTGTGGACAACTTGGCTCTCCCGCGGATGTACTGCGGACAGGGCGCCCGACTTCACAAAATATATAGCAAGTGCCAACCAACGATACGCGGCACCTGCCCATGATACCGGCGTGACCCTGGCCCGGGACGGCAAGCCTGCGGCCGTCCGGGGCTGCTCAAAGCTTCTGGCAATAAGTGCAGTAGAAGGTGCTGCGCTGCCCCTGGCGCAGCATGCGCAGCGGCGCCGCGCATTGCGTGCAGGGCAGGCCTTCGCGGTCGTAGACCTGGGCCTGCAGCTGGAAATGCCCAGGCATGCCGTGGGCATTGGAGAAGTCCTTGAGCGTGGTGCCGCCCTGCTCCACCGCGGCCGCGAGCACGCGGCGTATGGCTTCGTAGAGCCGCAGCGCGCGCCGCGGCCCTATGGTGTTGGCCGGCGCCAGCGGCGAGATGCGCGCCGTGAACAGCACTTCGGAGGCGTAGATGTTGCCCACGCCGACCACCAGCTTGCCGCCCAGCAGCAGTTGCTTGATCGGCGTGCGGCTGGCCTGCAGGCCGGCGTAGAACGCCTTGGGCGCAAACCCATCCTCGAGCGGCTCCATGCCCAGGCGGCTGAGCAGTTTTTGCGCCACCGGATCGGCCTCGCCCGCGGCATAGACCACGGCGCCGAAACGGCGCGGGTCGTGCAGGCGCAGCACGCCCTGGCTGGTGACCAGATCGAAATGATCGTGCGGGCCCGCGGGCGGCAGGCCCTGGGCGGACGCAAAGCGCAGGCTGCCCGACATGCCCAGGTGCAGCAGCAGCAGGCCTTCGCTCATGTCCAGCAAAAGATATTTGCCGCGGCGGCGCACGGACAGCACCTCGCGCCCCACCAGGTCTTCGGGCGCCAGCCCCAGCGGCCAGCGCAAGGGCTTGCCCAGGCGCGCGGATTCTATGCGCGCGCCCGCGATGGCCGGGGCAAACGAACGGCGCGTGACTTCCACTTCGGGTAATTCGGGCATGGCAATCCTGGAAAATGGGCCGCCTTGGGACGCTGCAAGACACGCCACGCGCGGCAATATTCTTTGCAATTGGGGCAGTTTTGCGGCAATGCAAGCTGCACCCGGTTGCGCGCAGGGGGACCCCGTTCGATTATTATCATTCGATGGTTCATCCTCTACGCCCTCGGGCCCTGGCGCTGGCCGCCGCACTGGTCGTCGCCCCCGCAATCGCCTGGAGCCAAACGGCGCCAGTGCCCTCGGACGCCGAAACCCTGGCACCCCAGCCGGACAACGACGCGGACGACCCCGCGGCGCTCAACGCCGAGCTGTTCTATGAAATCCTGGTCGGCGAAATGGCCGCCGGCGTCGGTGATCCGGGCAGCGGCCAGGCACTGATGCTCAATGCCGCGCGCCAGAGCAACAATCCCCAGCTGTACCGCCGCGCCACCGAAATGGCGCTGCAGGCGCGTGCCGGCAACCAGGCGCTGACTGCGGCCCAGGCCTGGCGCCAGGCCTTTCCCGAATCGCGCAATGCCAACCGCTATGTGCTGCAGATCCTGGTGGCGCTCAACCGCATAGGCGACACCCTGCCCTATCTGCGCCAGGAAATCGCCTCCACGCCCGCGCCGAGCAAGCCCGTGGCATTTCTGTCGATCACCCAGCTTTTCAGCCGCGTCAGCGACAAGGCCCTGGCGGCCGACATCGTTGCCCAGGCGCTCGAAGGCGAGTTGACCGATCCGGCCTCGGGCCCTTCGGCCTATGCCGCGATAGGCCACATGCAACTGGCGGCGGGCAAGCCCAGGGCCGCGCTCGACGCCATACAGCGCGCCGAAGCGCTGTCGCCGGGCAATGGCGCGGCGGCGCTGCTGGCGCTCGAGCTGCTCGAGAACGGCCAGCGCGACGCCGAGCCCATCGTTGCGCGCTATGTCGACAAGCAGCGCGGCGCCGACATGCGCATGGCCTACGCGCGCATCCTGCTGGGCCAGGAGCGGCTCGAGCCCGCCGAAGCCCAGCTCCTGGCGATCACGCGCGAGAACCCCGATTACGCCGACGCCTGGTTCACGCTGGCGCGCATGCAGGTCCAGACCCAGCGCTGGCAGGCGGCCGAAGCTTCGCTGCAGCGCTTCGACGCCCTGATTCCCCAGCTGCCCAATGCGGGCATACAGCGCAACGCGCGCACCGAGTCGGCCTTGCAGCACGCGCTGATCGCGCAGAAACAGGGCCGCCTGCCGCAGGCGCTCGAATGGCTGGAGCGCATCGAGGGGGGTGCCCAGCTGCTCAACGTCCAGGTGCGCCGCGCCTCGATACTCGCCCAGCAGGGCCAGCTGGACCAGGCGCGCGCCGTGATCCAGGCCGTGCCCGCGGGCACCGAACAGCAGCAGCGGCTCAAGAAGCAGGCCGAAGTGCAGCTGGTGCGCGAAGCCGGTCAACCGGCGCTGGCCTTCACGCTGCAATCCGCATTGCACCAGCAGTTCCCGCAGGACAACGAGATTGCCTACGACACCGCCATCCTGGCCGAGAAAATCGGCCGTTTCCAGGAAATGGAAAGCCTGCTGCGCGACATCATCGCGCGCGACCCGGGCTTTCACCACGCCTACAACGCGCTGGGCTTCTCGTTTGCCGAACGCGGCGTGCGCCTGGACGAAGCGCGCGCGCTGATCACCAAGGCGCTCGAAGCCGCGCCCAACGACCCGTTCATCATGGACAGCCTGGCCTGGACCGAATTTCGCAGCGGCAACGCGGCCCAGGCGCAGGCCTTGCTCGAGAAAGCCTTTGCGCTGCGCCCCGACGCCGAGATCGCCGCCCATCTGGGTGAAGTGCTCTGGAGCAGCGGCCAGCAGCGCCAGGCGCGCGCCATCTGGGACAAGGGCCTGGCGCTGAACGCCGACAACGAAACCTTGCGCGAAACGCTGCAGCGCCTGGGCGTCAAGCCATGATGGCCGGGCCCGTGCGCGCACGGCGCCGCGCGCTACTGCTCGCCACCGCTCCGTTGGCGCTGTGGCTCGCGGGCTGCGCCCAGCCACCCGCGCGTCCCGCACCCGCCGATGCCGCGGCCTACTGGAGCGGCCGTCTGGCGCTGCAACTGCACGACCCCCAGGCCCAGGAGCAGTCGTTCAGCGCCTCGTTCGAGCTGCAGGGCGCCGAGCGCGCGGGCCAGCTGCTGCTGCTGAGCCCGTTCGGCGCGGTATTGGCCGAACTGCAGTGGAGCCCCGCGGGCGCACAGCTGCGCCAGGGCGGCCAGTTGCGCGAATCGCCGTCGCTCGACGCATTGGTGCAGGACACCGTAGGCACGCCGCTGCCCATAGGCGCGCTGTTTGCCTGGCTCGCGGGCCGGCAGGCGTCGGCGCCCGGCTGGCAGGCCGACCTCACGCAATTGCCCGAAGGCCGTCTGCGCGCCGAACGCACGGACCCGCTGCCGCGCGCCACGCTGCGCCTGGTGCTGGACCGCTGAAGTCCGCGGCCCCTCTTTTTTTGATTTCTGGTTTCCATTCCATGCGTTCGCTCCTCGATGTGCCGGCCCCGGCCAAACTCAACCTGTTCCTGCACATCACCGGCCGCCGCCCGGATGGCTACCACCTGATCGAATCAGTGTTCATGCTGATCGACTGGCAGGACCGTCTGCATTTCGAGCTGCGCGCCGATGGCGCGATCACGCGCGAAGACCTCAGCGGCATGCGCCTGCCCGACGAAGACCTGATAGTGCGCGCCGCGCGCGCCTTGCAGCAGGCTACGGGCTGCAGCGCGGGCGCGCATATCGGCATAGACAAGAGCATTCCAGCCCAGGCCGGAATGGGTGGCGGCTCGTCCGACGCGGCGACCACGCTGCTGGCGCTCAACCGCCTGTGGCAGCTCGATCTGCCGCGGTCGGCGCTGGAAACCATAGGCCTGGCCCTGGGCGCCGACGTGCCGTTCTTTCTGCGCGGGCACAACGCCTGGGTCGAAGGCATAGGCGATATAATCACGCCACTCGAAAAAGCGCTGCCGCGGCAGCGCTTTGTTGTGGTCAAGCCGGATGCGGGGCTGGAAACAAAATTGATTTTTTCCCACCCTTCCCTGAAACGGGATTCCGAGCATGCTACAATGCCGGTCTTCGCTGCAAAGCACTTTGACTTCGGTCATAACGACTTGCAGCCGGTCGCACAAACCTTGTGCCCCGATGTGAAAAAAGCAATAAACTTGCTTGAATCGCACGGATTGCATGGTAGAATGACGGGCTCAGGAAGTGCAGTGTTTGCACCGATGAAGCAAACGATTGATATGAAGGACGCACCCAGCGACTGGACTGTCAAAGTTTGTGAAAATCTCGACGTTCATCCGCTTCGCGGCTGGGCAAGAGATTAAAGGTTACCGGTTGGTTGCATACGCAATTGACCCGTGTAGGGGAGTCGCCAAGTTGGTTAAGGCACTGGATTTTGATTCCAGCATGCGAAGGTTCGAGTCCTTCTTCCCCTGCCAAATGTCTTATTGCGTACAAGCAAACCCATAAACACTGGGACGCTCATGCAGACCAATCATTCAGACTTCATGATTTTTACCGGCAATGCCAACCGTGGCATGGCCGAAGAGATTGCCAGCAATCTCGGCACCAAGCTTGGCGCTGCGGAAGTTGGCCGTTTCTCCGATGGTGAAGTCACCGTCGAGATCAAGCAGAACGTTCGCACCCGCGACGTTTTCGTCGTTCAGCCGACCTGCGCGCCGACCAATGACAACCTGATGGAACTGCTGGTGATGGTCGACGCGCTCAAGCGCGCCTCGGCCGAACGCATCTGCGCAGTGATCCCCTATTTCGGTTACGCCCGCCAGGACCGTCGCCCGCGTTCGTCGCGCGTGCCGATCACGGCCAAGGTCGTCGCCAACATGCTCCAGGCCGTAGGCGTGGAACGCGTGTTGACGATGGACTTGCACGCTGACCAGATCCAGGGCTTCTTCGATATTCCCGTCGACAACATCTACGCTTCGCCGGTGCTGCTGGGCGATCTGCGCCAGAAGAACTACGAAGACCTGATCGTGGTCTCGCCCGACGTCGGTGGCGTGGTGCGCGCACGCGCCCTGGCCAAGCAGCTGGGCTGCGACCTGGCGATCATCGACAAGCGCCGCCCGAAGGCGAATGTCTCCGAAGTCATGCACGTGATCGGCGACATCGACGGCCGCAACTGCGTGATCATGGATGACATGATCGACACCGCCGGCACGCTGGTCAAGGCTGCCGAAGTGCTCAAGCAGCGCGGCGCCAAGAAGGTCTATGCCTACTGCACCCACCCGATCTTCTCGGGCCCGGCCATCGAGCGCATCGCCGGTGGCGAGGCACTCGACGAAGTCGTGGTGACCAATACCATTCCCCTGAGCGCACAAGCCCAGGCATGCAACAAGATTCGCCAACTCTCCGTGGCTCCGCTGATCGCCGAAACGATCAAGCGCATTTCCACGGGTGATTCGGTACTCAGCTTGTTCTCGGAATAAGACCTCGCTTGCGAGATCTCCAGCCTCCGGGCTGGCGTAAACCTCCTTCGGGAGGTTTTGTGTGTTTCAGAGCATCTCAAGGACAGTCGGGCATGTGCCGGTCTGTCTTTTTATCAAACGAGTCTGACTGGTCGCGGTCGACTCACACAGGAGTTAATTATGAACATTGTCGCTACAGAGCGCGCTAAGCAAGGTACGGGTGCGAGCCGCCGTCTGCGTAATTCGGGCAAGACCCCTGGCATCGTGTTTGGCGGTTCCGCCGAGCCTTTGGCCATCGAACTGGACCACAACGATCTGTGGCACTCCCTGAAGAAGGAAGTGTTCCACTCGAGCGTTCTGGAAATGGACATCGCCGGTCAAGTCAGCAAGGTTGTGCTGCGTGACGTGCAATTCCACCCCTTCAAGCAACTGGTGCTGCACGTTGACTTCCAACGCGTGGACGAAAACACCAAGCTGCACCTGAACGTGCCCCTGCACTTCGAAGGCGCCGACAAGTCGCCCGCAGTGGCCCAGGACAAGTGCATCGTGACGCCTCTGGTCACCGCCCTGCCCGTGGTCTGCGTTCCTTCGGACCTGCCCGAGTTCATCACGGTGGACCTGAGCGACCTGCAAAAGGGCGGCTCGTTCACGCTCAAGCAAGTCAAGCTGCCAAAGGGCGTGGTTGCTCACGTGCGCGGCACGCAAAGCAACCCTGCACTGGTTTCCATCGTGCCTCCCGCCGATGAACTCGTCGCTCCCGTCGAAGGCGCCGCACCCGCTGCTCCCGCCAAGAAGGGCAAGAAGTAATCACTTCTTGAGTGCAGTGCCCGGGCCGCAAGGCCGGGGCGCTGCCCCAAAGCCAACGGCCCACCGCTTCATGCGCGTGGGCCGTTCGCTTTGGGGAGACCGCGGTCCATGGAGATAATTCACACATGATCAAACTGTTTGTCGGCCTGGGCAATCCCGGCCCCGAGTACGAAGATACGCGCCACAACGCCGGTTTCTGGTGGATTGACGAACTGGCGCGCGAGCTCAAGGTGTCGCTGCAGCCCGAGCGCAGCTATTTCGGCCTGGTCGCGCGCACCAGCGTGGACGGCAACAATGTCTGGCTGCTCAAGCCCCAGACCTTCATGAACCTCTCGGGCAAGTCGGTGGGTGCGCTGGCGCGCTTCTTCAAGATCCTGCCCGAGGAAATCCTGGTGGTGCACGACGAGCTCGACATTGTTCCAGGCCAGGCCAAGCTCAAGCGCGGCGGCAGCCATGCCGGCCACAACGGTCTGCGCGATATCCACGCCCAGCTGGGCACGGGGGACTACTGGCGGCTGCGCATCGGTATCGGCCACCCCGGCGACCGCGCGGAAGTCGCGAACTGGGTGCTGAAGAAGCCCGCGCCCGACCAGCGCACGCTGATCGAAGACAGCATCAACCACTCGCTCAAGTCCTGGCGCCTGCTGCAGGCCGGCGACATGGACAAGGCCACGCTGCAGATCCACACCACCAAGCCGCCCAGGCCGAAAATCCCCAACCCCCTGAGCGGCTGACGCCGCTTCCCCCTCTCAACCTACGGTGGAGGGGGACGGCAACCTCGCTGCGGGGCGGCCCTTGCTCGTTGCCCCCAAGCTGGATCGCGCCAGTTTCAGGAGCACAGGGAAAATGACGCCAACTCTAAACGCCCGCAGCCTTCGCTGCTTCGAGCCGTGTGAACTTCTCGAACAGCGTCTCCCGGCTCTCCACATGGTCGGGGTGCACGGGAATGCAGGCCACGGGGCAGATCTGCACGCATTGCGGTTCGTCGAAATGGCCTACGCATTCGGTGCACTTGGACGGCGTGATCTCGTAGATCAGCTCGCCCATGTAGATCGCGTCGTTCGGGCATTCGGGCTCGCACACGTCGCAGTTGATGCACTCGTCGGTGATCATCAAGGCCATGTCGGCACCCCGCGCGCGCAAAGCCGCGCCTGGCAACACAATGGAGAAGACGGCACAGGTTTCATATAGCCGCAATTATCCGGCCCAGATCAATAGTCCCGCAGCAGCAGCGGACATGCCCATGCCGCGCGGTCTGTTCCGGCCGCTTTTTGCCGCTATGCTCTGCCCTGCCCGCTGAACCGTCCCGCCCATGAGTGTCTTTCTCCTCAAACGCCTGCTCACGCTGATCGCCACCCTGGTGGCGACGTCGGCCGTGGTGTTCGTGGTGCTGGAAATTCTGCCCGGCAACGCCGCGCAGGTGCTCATGGGCCCCGACGCCGCGCCCGAAGCCGTGCAGGCCCTGGCCGAACAGCTGGGGCTGAACCAGCCCGCCTGGCAGCGCTACCTGCAATGGGTCCAGGGCCTGCTGGTGCTGGACCTGGGCGACAGCTATGCCTACGGCAGTCCGGTGCGCGATCTGGTGCTCGAACGCCTGGCGCTCACCGTGCCGCTGGCCGTGCTGGCGATGCTGATCACCACGGCGCTGGCCCTGGCCGCGGGCGTCTATGCGGCCGCGCGCCACAACCGCTGGGGCGATGTCGGCGTCATGGGCCTGGCGCAGCTGGGCATAGCGATTCCCAACTTCTGGTTTGCCATCCTGTTGATCCTGCTGTTTTCGGTGAAGCTGCAATGGTTCTCGGCCGGCGGCTTTCCGGGCTGGACCGAAGAAGCCGGTGGCGGCTTCTGGGCCGCGCTCAAGGCCTTGCTGCTGCCCGCGATCTCGCTGGCCGTGGTGCAGGCCGCAATCCTGGCGCGCATCACGCGCTCGGCCGTGCTCGAAGTGCTGCGCGAGGACTTCGTGCGCAGCGCGCGCGCCAAGGGACTTTCGCAGCGCGCCGTGCTCTGGGGCCATGTGCTGCGCAATGCCATGGTGCCCGTGGTCACGGTGATGGGCCTGCAGTTCGCCAATCTGCTCGCCGGCACCATCGTCGTCGAGAACGTCTTTTTCCTGCCCGGTCTGGGCCGGCTGATCTTCCAGTCGATCGCCAACCGCGACCTGATCGTGGTGCGCAACTGCGTGATGCTGCTGGCCGCGATGGTGGTGCTGGTGAACTTCATTGTCGACCTGCTGTACGCGGTCATCGATCCGCGCCTGAAAGCCAGCGACCTATGACGCCCCGCGCCCCTACCGTCTGGCAGCGTGCGCTGCGCCAGCGCAGCTTCATGCTCGGCGCCGTGCTGACGCTGCTGCTGCTGTTCGCCGCGGGACTGTCGTTTGTCTGGACCCCCTGGTCGCCCTACGAAATGGATTTGCCTTCCAAGCTGCAGCCGCCCGGCGCCGCGCATTGGCTGGGCACCGATGCCTACGGCCGCGATGTCGCCTCGCTGCTGCTGGTGGGCGCGCGCAATTCGATTCTGGTGGGCGTGATCGCCGTGGGCATAGGCCTGGGCCTGGGCACGGCGCTGGGCCTGCTGGCCGCGGCGCGCCGCGGCTGGGTCGAGGAAGCCATCATGCGCCTGGCCGACTTCACGTTCGCGTTCCCCGCGATTCTCTCGGCGATCATGCTCACGGCGGTGTTCGGCGCGGGCATCGTCAACTCCATCATTGCCATCGGCATCTTCAATATCCCGACCTTCGCGCGCGTCACGCGCGCTTCGGCCAACGCGGTCTGGGCGCGCGAATACGTGCTCGCGGCGCGCGCCTGCGGCAGGAGCCGCTGGGCGATCACGCGCGAACATGTGCTGCCCAACATCCTGCCGATGCTGATCGTGCAGGCGACCATACAGTTCGCGCTAGCCATCCTGGCCGAGGCCGCGCTGTCGTACCTGGGCCTGGGCACGCAGCCGCCCCAGCCTTCATGGGGGCGCATGCTCAGCGAAGCCCAGACCTTGATGTTCGAAGCGCCGCTGCTCGCGATCTGGCCCGGCCTGGCGATCGCGCTGGCGGTGCTGGGGCTGAACCTGCTGGGCGACGGCCTGCGCGACCTTCTTGACCCGCGGCTGGCGCGTTCGCGCTGAACCCTGTACCTTGGCACCACGATGGCATTGCTTGAAGTTTCCAACCTGCAGCTGACGCTGGCCACGCCGCGCGGCCCGGTCACGGCCGTGCGCGACATGGACTTCACGCTGGAACGCGGCGCCACGCTGGGAATCATCGGCGAGTCCGGCAGCGGCAAGTCGCTCACGGCCATGGCGCTGATGGGCCTGCTGCCCGAGCGCGCGCAGCTCGCGGGCAGCATGCGTTTCGAAGGCCGGGAACTGATGGGCATGCCAGAGTCCGAACGCGCTGCGCTGCGCGGCAACCGCATCGCCATGGTGTTCCAGGAGCCCATGACCGCGCTCAATCCGCTGCACAGCATAGGCCGCCAGGTGGCCGAGCCGCTGCGCCGCCACCGCGGCCTGTCAGCCAGCGAAGCCCGGCGCCGCGCCGTGGCCCTGCTCGACCGCGTGGGCATAGCCGACGCCGCGCGGCGTTTCGACGCCTATCCGCACGCGTTCTCGGGCGGCCAGCGCCAGCGCATCACCATCGCCATGGCGCTGGCCTGCGAGCCCGATCTGCTGATTGCCGACGAGCCCACGACCGCGCTGGACGTGACCATACAGCAGCAGATCCTCGATCTGATCAGCGACCTGGTCGACGAGCGCCAGATGGCGCTGATCCTGATCTCCCACGATCTGGGCGTGGTCTCGCAGAACGTCGATCATTTGCTGGTGATGTATGGCGGCAGCGTGGTCGAAAGCGGCGCGACCGAAGCCATCTTCCGCCACATGGGCCACCCCTATACGCGCGGGCTGCTGGGCGCGCGCCCGCAGATGAGCGCGGCCCGGCACCGGCTGCCGACGATTGCGGGCAGCGTGCCCGAACTCGCCGACATGCCGGCCGGCTGCCCGTTCGCGGGCCGCTGCCCGCATACCGTTGCCGCGTGCGCGCGCCAGCGCCCGCCCGCCATCCGCGTCGACGCCGCCGCCGACCACTGGGCGCGCTGCCTGCTGCCCGAAGTCGTGCATGCACCCTTCCCGGCTGCCGCCTTGCCATGATGTCTCCCGTCACGCCCCCCGTACCGCCGCTGCTCGAAGTCACGGATCTTGCGCGCAGCTACCGCTTGCCGCGCGAGAAGCTGTTCAGCGCGCCGCCGCGCATCGAGGCGCTGCGCGGCGTGAGCCTGCGCATGGAGAACGGCCGCAGCCTGGGCGTGGTCGGCGAGTCGGGCTCGGGCAAGTCCACATTGGCCCGGCTGGTGATGGCGCTGGACCAGCCCGACGCGGGCCAGGTGAAAGTCCTGGGCCGGGATCTGCACCGGCTCGCGCCCCCTGCGCTGCGCGCTGCGCGGCGTGATTTCCAGATGGTGTTCCAGGACCCCTACGGCTCGCTGGACCCGCGCCAGCGCGTGGCGCGCATTGTCGCCGAGCCGCTGCAGGCGCTGCGCCTGGGAAGCCGCGCCGAGCAGCGCGAACAGGTGGCGCAGGCGCTGGCCGAAGTCGGCCTGCGTGCCAGCGATCTCGACAAGTACCCGCACGAATTTTCGGGTGGGCAGCGCCAGCGCATTGCGATCGCGCGCGCACTGATCACGCGCCCGCGGCTGATCGTCGCCGACGAGCCCGTGAGCGCGCTCGACGTGTCGGTACAGGCCCAGGTGCTCAATCTGATGCAGGATCTGCAGCAGCAGCACGGCCTGGGCTATCTACTGATCAGCCACGACCTTGCCGTGGTGCAGCAGCTGTGCGACGAAGTGGTGGTGCTGTACCAGGGGCGCATCGTCGAGCGCGGCGCGCCCGCGCAGCTGTTCAGCGACGCCCAGCATCCCTATACCCGCGCGCTGGTGGCGGCCGTGCCGCGCATCGCGCCGGGACGCGCGCGCGCGCGCCGCCGCGAGCGCGCCGCGGCCAGCGCCGCAATAGTGTAAAAAGGGGGATGGACCGCCGGCCCGCAAGGGCTGCGCGCCCCCGAACATTTCGCCCGGAGAAATCCCCATGTTGAATCGCCGCAGTGTATTGGCCGCCAGCACGTTGGCCAGCACGACCTTGCTCGCGCCCTGGAGCGCCCTGGCCCAGGAAAAGAAGAACAGCGTGGTGTTCGCGCTCACGCTGGAGCCGCCAGGGCTGGACCCGACGGCAGGCGCGGCCTCGTCGATTGCCGAGATCGTGCAATACAACATCTTCGAGACGCTGACCAAGATCAATTCCGACGGCAGCGTCTCGCCGCTGCTCGCCGAGAGCTGGGAAGTCGGCACCGATCTCAAGACCTTCACGTTCAAGCTGCGCAAGGACGTCAAGTTCCACAACGGCGTGCCGTTCAATGCCGATGCCGTGAAGTTCTCGTTCGAGCGCGCCGCGAGCGAACGCAGCACCAACAAGGACAAGCGCACTTTCGCCAGCATGCGCACGCAGATCGTCGATGCCCACACGGTGGTGATCACCAACGAGGACATAGACCCCGATTTCCTGTTCGTGCTGGGCCAGGCCACCTCCATCATCGTCGAGCCCAAAAGCGCGGGGACCAATGCCACCCAGCCCGTGGGCACCGGCCCCTATCAGATAGGCCGCTGGAGCAAGGGTGCGTCCGTCACCCTCACCGCCTGGAAGGACTACCGCACGGCCAAGGACATCCACATCCAGCGCGCAACGTTCCGCTTCATTCCCGACCCCGGTGCCCAGGTGGCAGCGCTGATGGCCGGTGACGTCGACTGCTTTCCGCGCGTGTCACCGCGCAGCGTCGCGCAATTCAAGGCCAACGCGCGCTTCCAGGTGCTGGTCAGCGGTTCGCGCGCCAAGACCATCATGGCGATCAACAACGCGCGCAAGCCCTTGAACGATGTGCGCGTGCGCCGCGCGATCGCCGCCGCGATCGACCGCAAGGCCGTGATCGACGGCGCGGCCGAAGGCTACGGCGTTCCCATCGGCAGCTATTACGTGCCTTCGGCCTTCGGCTATGTCGACACCACGGGCATCAATCCCTACGATCTCGACAAGGCCAAGGCGCTGCTGGCCGAGGCCGGCGTGAAACTGCCTATGACGCTGACCATGACGCTGCCGCCCGCACCCTATGCGCGCCAGGGCGGTGAAGTGATCGCGGCCCAGCTCGCCAAGATCGGCATCGAAGTCAAGCTGCAGAACGTCGAGTGGGCGCAATGGCTCAGCGGCACCTATGGCAACAAGAACTACGACCTGACGATCATTTCCCATGTCGAGCCCTTCGACCTGGGCAACTTCGCCAAGCCCGACTACTACTGGGGCTACCAGTCGCCGCAGTTCAACGCGCTGTTCGACCAGATCAAGCGCGCGCCGCGTCCCGCCGACCGCGCGCGCCTGCTGGGCGAAGCGCAGCGCCTGATTGCGCAAGACTCCGTGCACGCCTTCCTCTACCAGCCCCAATGGGTCACGGTGGCCAAGAAAGGCTTGCGCGGCCTGTGGAAGGACATGCCGGTGTTCGTCAACGACCTGTCTGCCCTGTCCTGGGCCTGAGAGCGCTCAGCGCTGCAACGAGGCCAGGCGCACCGCCAGGCCGACAAAGACCAGCGCGGTCAGGCGATTGAGCCAGCGCTGGCCGTGCGCCGATTTCTGCAGCAGGCGACCGAACGCGCCCGAAAAACAGGCCATGGCGCCGAACACCAGAAACGCGGCCAGCATGAACACCGCGCCCAGCACCATGATCTGCGGCGCCAGGCTGCCGCGCGCCGGGTCGGCGAACTGCGGCAGGAACGCCAGGAAGAACATCAGCACCTTGGGGTTGGTCAGGCTCATGAGCATGCCGCGCGCACCCAGGCGGCGCAGCGCGCGGCCATCGTGCGGCACGGCGGCCGGGCGGCTTGCGGCATCGGCCTGGGTGACCGGAGCGCGCCAGGCCTGCCAGGCCAGATAGGTGAGATAGGCCGCGCCGCAGTACTTGAGCACGGTGAACGCCAGGGGCGACGAGGCAAACACCGCGGCCAGCCCCAGCGCCACGGCGGCCGTATGCACGACCAGGCCGGCGCAAAGCCCCAGCACCACCGCCAGACCCGCGCGCGCGCCATGGCGGATCGACTGCAGCAGCACGAACACATTGTCCGGGCCGGGACTGAAAGCCAGCAGCACGGCAACGCCAAAGAACGCAATGAGGGTTTCGGGGGTGGGCATGGAAAGGCTTTCAGACGCTCTTGAACCGCGGCGCTCGTCACCAGCCAGGGTCACCAGACCCTCTATGGTGCGCGGCAAGGGGCCAGCGGAGGGCCGGTACGATTGAGCAGAGAGTTCGGGAAGGGCGCGGCCCAGGCAAAACACGCATCTGGGGGGCTGCGCCCCCCAGCGCGCAGCTACGCTAGGCGCGCCCCGCGAAGCGAGCAAGCGTGGGGGCTACTTACGCTCGTCCCATGATCGACGCCGTCGCCATCAACTCTTCCAGCAGCGCCAGCGACATCTTGCCCGACACCGCATAGGGGTCGAGCTCGATGGTCTCGGAGTACTTGAGCACGATCGCATGGTTGATGCGCGACAGATTGACCTGGCCCATGGTCCAGCCGCCAAAGCGGCGCTCGTCGATTTCCTCGTAGTGCAGCAGTTCCACATCCTGGTGGCGCACATCCCGCTGGATATGGCCGAACAGCGCGCTGACCTGCGAGCGTCCGCCTTCGATCGCCTGCAGGAACACGCCGCCGCCGTAGCACAGCACGCCCGTGATGCCCGTGGCCGGGTTGTGCTCGCGCGCCTGGGTCAGGATGGCTTCGATCGCCGCGGCAGACGCATCTGCGGCTCGGCTTGCATAGATCAGGCGCACCAGCATGTATCAGTTCCTTCCGGGAATCAGCGACAGAAATTCGCGGCGCAGGTTCGAGTCCTTGAGAAACACGCCGCGCATGACCGAGTTGAGCATCTTCGAGTCCATCTCGCGCACACCGCGCCAGGACATGCAGAAGTGCGAGGCTTCCATGACGATGGCCAGGCCGTCGGGCTGGGTCTTTTCCATGATCAGGTCGGCCAGCTGCACCACGGCCTCTTCCTGGATCTGGGGGCGTCCCATGACCCAGTCGACGAGGCGCGCGTACTTGGACAGGCCGATCACATTGGTGTGCTCGTTGGGCAGCACGCCTATCCAGATCTTGCCGATGACCGGGCAGAAATGGTGGCTGCAGGCGCTGCGCACCGTGATCGGGCCGACGATCATCAGTTCGTTGAGGTGCTCGGCATTGGGGAACTCGGTGATTGCCGGGGCCTGCGTGTAGCGGCCCTTGAACACTTCGTTGACATACATCTTGGCCACGCGCCGCGCCGTGGTGCGGGTGTTGTGGTCCTTGGCGGTGTCGATCACCAGGCTGTCGAGCACGCCCTGCATCTTGGACTCGACTTCATCGAGCAGTTTCTCGAGTTCGCCGGGTTCTATGAATTCCGCGATGTTGTCGTTCGCGTTGTAGCGCTTGCGGGCTGCAGCGAGCCGCTCACGGATTTTCACGGAAACCGGCGTCCCTTCGTCGGGGCTGGCTGTATTCATGTCGGCGGCAGCGAGTTCTCTGAGCATGCGGGCATCCTACCAGCGATTGCGCTGTTTGCAGTTGCAAAGGACTTCCCCGATTTTCGCCGCAAAGCCGGGCATTGCGCACCGGCCGCTTACAGCTTGAACTCGGCAATCAGCGGCAGGTGGTCGGACATGCGCCACCAGATCTTGCCCTTGGGCACATGCAGGCCGCAGGGCGTGAGTCCGCGCACATAGACATGGTCGAGCTGGGCCAGCGGCAGGCGCGAGGGATAGGTCATCATGCCCGCCGCGTCCTCGAACTCGTAGAGGCCGAAACCGCCCAGCATGCGCTTGATCTGGCCGCCCCAGTCGTTGAAGTCGCCGGCCACGACCAGCGGCGCGCCCGGCGGCACTTCGCGCTCTATGAAGCGCTGCAACTGCGCGATCTGGCGCATGCGGCTGCCGCGTATCAAACCCAGGTGAACGACGATGGCGTGCACGCTGCGCCCCTGGATGTCGATCTCGACATGCAGCAGGCCGCGCTGCTCGAAACGGTGGTCGGAGATGTCTTCATGCTTGTGGCCCAGCACCGGCCAGCGCGTGAGCAGCGCATTGCCGTGCTCGCCGTCGCGCGTGTAGGCATTGGTGCGGTAGATCGATTCATAGCCTTCGGGCGCAAGATACTCGGCCTGCGACACTTCGGGCCAGCGGTCGAAGTACTGCGCCTCGCGCCGGTTCATCTTGCGCACTTCCTGCAGACACACGATGTCGGCGTCGAGCTGCTCCACGGCCAGGCCCAGATTGTGGATCTCGAGCCGGCGCGCCGGGCCCAGGCCCTGGACGCCCTTGTGGATGTTGTAGGTCGCGACACGCAGGATGCCGGAGTCGGAAGGATGGGCAACAGTCATGTACAGCGGTTCAAACAATAAGAGAGGAAGCGAAGCGCGGCAAAAGCAAGATGGCTTCTGCATTCGATGCAGCCGCACAGCGGTCCGCCGCTTCGTGCCAAGCATGCCAAGCAAATGCGGTGTGTTCGCGAGGATTCAAGCCCACACAGGTGTAGGACGGAACCTCCAGGCCGAACACCCGCTCGGTGTTGTGCCATACGCCCGGGGCATAGCGGTGCTGCCACTCGGGGTAGATGGTGTAGATGTTCTCGAGCTGCCAGTCGACCAGATGGCAGCCCGGGCCATGGGCATCGATGCCGGTCTCCTCGCGCACTTCGCGCGCGGCCACGGCCGCCCAGTCTTCGTCCTCGAAGTCCTTGCTGCCGGTGACCGACTGCCAGAACTCCGGCTGGCCGGTGCGCTGCAGCAGCAGCACCTGCAGTTGCGGCGTGTGGATCACGACCAGCACCGATTGCGGAATTTTCGCCATGGGCCATTGTGGACCAGGCCGGCGCACAAGAAAAAACGGCACCCGCCTGGCCCTAGGGTCAAGCGGGTGCCGCTGTTCGGCAACGCAGGCAGCGATTACGCCTTGGCTGCGTCCAGGTTGCGCAGGCGGATATGCAGTTCGCGCAGCTGCTTTTCATCGACCGGGCTGGGCGCCTGCGTCAGCAGACACTGGGCGCGCTGGGTCTTGGGGAAGGCGATCACGTCGCGGATCGACTCGGCGCCGGTCATCAGCGTGACGATGCGGTCCAGGCCGAAGGCCAGGCCGCCGTGCGGCGGCGCGCCGTATTGCAGCGCGTCGAGCAGGAAGCCGAACTTGAGCTGTGCGTCTTCGGGCGTGATCTTGAGCGCGTCGAACACCTTCTTCTGCACTTCGGCGCGGTGGATACGGACCGAACCGCCACCCATTTCCCAGCCGTTGAGCACCATGTCGTAGGCCTTGGCAATGCACTTGCCGGGATCCGTGACCATCAGGTCTTCATGGCCGTCCTTGGGCGCCGTGAAGGGGTGGTGCACGGCAACCCAGCGGTCGTTTTCCTCGTCGTGCTCGAACATCGGGAAGTCGACCACCCACAGCGGCGCCCAACGGTCCTCGAACAGGCCGTGGCTCTTGCCGAACTCGCTGTGACCGACCTTGATGCGCAGCGCGCCGATGGCGTCGTTGACGATCTTTTCCTTGTCGGCACCGAAGAAGATCAGATCGCCGTCCTGGGCGCCCGTGCGCTTGATGATTTCAGCCAGCGCGGCGTCGTGCAGGTTCTTGACCACGGGCGACTGCAGGCCTTCGCGGCCCTTGGCGGCTTCATTGACCTTGATCCAGGCCAGGCCCTTGGCGCCGTAGATCTTGACGAAGTCGGTGTAGCCGTCGATTTCGCCGCGGCTGATGGCCGCGCCACCGGGCACGCGCAGCGCCACGACGCGGCCGCCGGGCGTGGTCGCAGGAGTGGAGAACACCTTGAAGTCGACATCGGCCATGACATCGGTCAGCTCGGTGAACTCGAGCTTGACGCGCAGGTCGGGCTTGTCCGAACCGTAGAGGCGGGCCGCTTCCTGGTAGCTCATGACCGGGAATTCGCCCAGATCCACGCCCAGCGCGGTCTGGAACACGGTCTTGATCATGCCCTGGAACATGTCGCGGATTTCCTGCTCATCCATGAACGATGTTTCGATATCGATCTGGGTGAATTCGGGCTGGCGGTCGGCGCGCAGGTCTTCGTCGCGGAAGCACTTGGTGATCTGGTAGTAGCGGTCGAAGCCGGCAACCATCAGCAGTTGCTTGAACAGCTGGGGCGACTGCGGCAGCGCGAAGAACTGGCCGTCGTGCACGCGGCTGGGCACGAGGTAATCGCGCGCGCCTTCGGGCGTGCTCTTGGTGAGCATGGGCGTCTCGATGTCGACGAAGCCGTTGGCGTCGAGGAACTTGCGCACTTCCATGCTGACCTTGTAGCGCAGCATCAGGTTCTTCTGCATGTAGGGGCGGCGCAGGTCGAGAACGCGGTGCGTCAGGCGCACGGTTTCCGACAGGTTCTCGTCGTCGATCTGGAACGGCGGCGTCACGGAAGCGTTGAGCACGTTCAGCTCGTGGCACAGCACTTCGATCTGGCCGCTCTTGAGCTTGTCGTTGGTCGTGCCCGCGGGACGCGCGCGCACCAGGCCCTTGACCTGCACGCAGAATTCATTGCGCACGCCTTCGGCGGTCTGGAACATCTCGGCGCGGTCCGGATCGCAGACCACCTGCACATGGCCTTCGCGGTCGCGCAGGTCGATGAAAATCACGCCACCGTGGTCGCGGCGACGGTTGACCCAACCCGACAGGGTGACGGTTTGGCCCAACAGGGCTTCGGTCACAAGACCGCAATAATGGGAGCGCATGGCCATGGCTAGTCTTCCTGCGCCCTCTTGGGACGCGACAAGGTTTGTTATTTGGGATCCGCGAGCGTGGTGTCGGGTGGCGTCACCACGCCCATCGAAACAATGTACTTGAGCGCCGCATCGACACTCATGTCGAGCTCGATGCAGTCGCTCTTGCGCACGATCACGAAATAGCCCCCGGTGGGGTTCGGAGTCGTGGGAACGAACACGCTGAGGTATTCGTCGCGCAGATAGGCGGCGATTTCGCCGCTGGGCGAGCCCGTGACAAACGCCACGGTCCAGACGCCTTCACGCGGCCATTGCACCAGCACGGCGGTGCGAAATGCATTGCCGCTTTCGGAGAACAGCGTGTCGGACACCTGTTTGACGCTGGAATAGATCGAGCGCACCACAGGGATGCGGCTGACCACGGCGTCGCCCCAGGATACCAGCGTGCGGCCGGCGAAATTGCTGGCCGCCGCGCCCACCACCAGGAGAATGGCCAGCGTCAGCAGCACGCCGAAGCCGGGAATATGCAGGCCCAGCAGGCGGTCAGGCTGCCAGGCTTCGGGCAGTATGGTCAGCGTCTGGTCGAGCATGCCCACGATCCAGTTCAGCACCCAAACGGTGATGACGCCGGGAACAATGACCAGCAAGCCGGTGAACAGCCATTTGCGCAGTGCAGACATGGGCGGGCTCAGTGGGCTGCGCCGGCGGTCGCAGCTGCGGCGGCCGGGGCTGCGGCAGGCGCTGGCGCCGGGGCTGCGCTCGGCGCCGCGGGGGCGGCATCTGCCGCAGGCGCAGCTGCTGCAGCGGCCGCAGGCTTGCTGCCGCCGTTCTTGAAATCGGTGGCATACCAGCCCGTGCCCTTGAGCTGAAAGCCCGGGGCCGTCAGCTGCTTAGAGAACGCCTGGGCATTGCAGGCCGGACACTCCGTCAGCGGAGCATCGGACATTTTCTGCAGCACATCCTTGGCGTGACCACAGGAACCACACTTGTAGGCGTAAATGGGCATAGCGCTTTGAATCGAGGGAAAGTGCAAAACCCTCAATTATAGGCGTGCGCCTCGAACCCCGGGCTTGCAGGGGTGTGCGAGACGCTGGCGGAATGTTCAGACCGCAGTCTGCGCGAAGTGATGACCGGCTTCACGGTGGTTGCCCAGCCACTGCGGCAGCAGCGATCCGGCCCACATCCCACTGGCCGCGCACAGCAGGCCCGCGAGCTGCTGCGGAAACACTTCGGCCCATCCGGGCACGCAGATGACGAGCAGCCAGCCGCCCAGGCCCATGACCACCGCAGCGAGCGCACCCTGGGTCGTGGCGCGTTTCCAGTACAGGCCTGCGGCCAGCGGCACCAGTGCGCCGACCAGCGGCACCTGGTAGGCGCCCGAAACCATTTCATAGATCGAGCTGCCCTGCATGGTGATCGAATAGGCCAGCACGCACAGCGTGAAGCCCAGCACCGACAGGCGCATGGCCTTGAGCGTCGCAGCATCCGTCATGTCGGGCCGCAGGTTGCGCAGGATGTTCTCCACAAAGGCCGTCGAGGGCGCGAGCAGCGTCGCCGATGCCGTCGACATGATGGCCGACAGCAGCGCGCCGAAGAACGCGATCTGCAGCGCCAGCGGCATGCGTTCCATCACCAGCGTGGGCAGCAGCTTCTGCGGATCGTCGGCAAGCAGTGCCTTGGCGGTCTCGGGCATCACCAGCACTGCGGCCGTGACCACGAACATGGGCACGAATGCGAACAGGATGTACAGGATGCCGCCGATGATGGGGCCGCGCTGCGCCACCGAAGCGTTCTTCGACGACATCACGCGCTGGAACACGTCCTGCTGCGGAATCGAGCCCAGCATCATGGTGATGGCCGAAGCGACGAAGAACAGCCATTCGCGCGTGCCGGCGTTTTCGGGAAAGAAGCGGAACTTGCCTTCACGCGCCGCGAAGTCGATCACGCGGCCCGCGCCGCCGGCGAGATCGGCCGCATACCAGCCTATCAGCAGCAAGCCTATCGAAATCACGATCATCTGCACGAAATCCGTCATCGCCACCGACCACATGCCGCCGTAAAGCGTGTAGATCAGCACGATCAGCGTGCCCACGATCATGCCTGCCGTGATGGACATCGCGCCTTGCGTCAGCAGATTGAACACCAGGCCCAGGGCGGTGATCTGCGCGCCCACCCAGCCGAGGTAGCTGAAGATGATGATGGCCGAGCACAGCATCTCTATGGTGCGACCGAAGCGCAGGCGATAGTAGTCGCCGATGGTGATCAGGTTCTTCTGGTAGAGCTTGTAGGCAAAGAACAGGCCCACCAGCACCAGGCACATGCCCGCGCCGAACGGATCCTCGACGACACCGCCCAGCCCTTGCTTGACGAACTGCGCCGACACGCCGAGCACCGTTTCCGAGCCGAACCAGGTGGCGAACGTGGTGGCGATCACCACCGCCAGCGGCAGACTGCGGCCGGCCACCGCATAGTCGGCCGTGTTCTTGACGCGCGTGGCCGCATACAGGCCTATGCCTATGGACGCAAGCAAGTACAGAACGATGAACGTGATCAGCATGGCACCTCTCCCCAACCCCGGGTATTGTCAAAACCGCTGCGGATTATCGAGGCAATAGGCGTCCTCCATCCAGTGCTGTGGTGCAAATGATGCGCCGACTGAAAAACCATGCGGGCGTGTTGCCGCGCGGGCGCGCCTGACGGCCGGGCCGCCAGGCAGCGATCAGTAGAATCGCACGCGCGCCAGCACCTGCATCACCAGCAGCCCCAGCAAAAAGCCCACGCCGCCATAGACCAGCGCCTGCAGCAGGCTGTTGGTGCGGTGCTGGGCCTTGACCAGTTCCTGCAGCGCCTTGCTCTGGTCGTCGTTGTTGTTCTGCAGCGCGCGGTACAGCAGGCGCGGCAGCTCGGGCAGCAGCTTGGCATAGGTCGGCGCCTCGTTGCGCAGTTCACGCCACAGGCGCTGCGGCCCCATCTGCTCGAGCATCCACTTCTCGAGGAAAGGCTTGGCCGTGCTCCACAGATCGAGGTTGGGATCGAGCTGGCGGCCCAGGCCTTCGATGTTGAGCAGCGTCTTCTGCAGCAGCACCAGCTGCGGCTGGATCTCGACCTGGAAGCGGCGCGAGGTCTGGAACAGCCGCATCAGCACCATGCCCAGCGAGATTTCCTTGAGCGGACGGTCGAAATACGGCTCGCAGACCGAGCGTATCGCCGACTCCAGCTCCTCGACGCGCGTCGTCGCCGGCACCCAGCCGCTTTCTATGTGCAGCTGTGCCACGCGCTTGTAGTCGCGGCGGAAGAACGCCGTGAAGTTTTGCGCGAGGTATTCCTTGTCGAACTCGGTGAGCGTGCCGACGATGCCGAAGTCGATCGAGATGTAGCGCCCGAAGGTCTGGGGATCGAGGCTGACCTGGATATTGCCCGGGTGCATGTCGCCGTGGAAGAAGCCGTCGCGGAACACCTGGGTGAAGAACAGCGTCACGCCGTCGCGCGCCA